>NZ_JAIVFO010000016.1 GCF_029991245.1 Xanthobacter autotrophicus | reverse complement strand
CCCTTGGGCCGGCGTTCGCTCGCCACCGCGAGGGCGGCGATCAGCCCCGCCCAGATGGCGAACAGGGCCACCGGCAGCAGCGGCAGGCCGAACACGCTCACGTCCGCATCCCACACCATGAGCAGCGGGAAGTTGAAGGCGAGGACGCCGACGCCGAACAGCGCCAGCAGGATTTGCGGGCGCGGGCCGCGCTCCAGGGGGGCGTGCGCTTCCGCGGCCGCAGGAGCTGCCGGCAGGGGCGGTGTCGGGTCGCCCGCGGTCACAGGGCGTCGAACCGGTAGTGCCGGGACAGCCATTGCTTGAAGCCCCGCACGATGGCGAGGGCTTCCTTCAGCGCCTGGCGTTCCAGCGTGCCAAGGTCGGTGAGGCGGATGGCATTGCCGGGGGGGCGGCCGTCCGCCATCTGGCGCAGGTTGTTGGCGAGCTTGAGCGAGATGAGCAAGCGCAGCGCATCGGTGAGGTCGCGGGCGAAGCTCGCCTCCATGTGGCCGGTGGACACCAGCGCCTGAAGCCGGTCGGCGGTGCCGAGCGCGGGAATGCGATACTCCAGCGCCAGCGCGCGCGTGCCGTGAACCAGCGGGAAGATGCCCAGCTTCTTGATGTCGATCTCGGCGGCCGCGCGCCCGGTGAGGCCGGGCAGGCGCGTCCACCAGCCGCCGCCCTCGCCGAAGCGCTCCACCGCCTGGGCGAAGCGGGCGAAATAGCCGGCGTCGTTCATCATCAGGAAGTCCACATGGTCGCGCGCCGCCTTCAGCAGCGTGGCGTCCCCCGCCACCGGGGCGGCATCGAGGAAGATGGCGAGATTCATGGGCCCCTCCGGATCGCCGCCGTGGATCCAGTGCCTCAGCGTGTCCTTGAAGGCGGACACGTGCTGGCACCACAGGGGCCGGCTCAGCATGATGCCGCCGGGGCAGGGGGGATAGCCGAAATCGATCAGCGCCGCGGTGAAGCGCGCGGTGATGTCCTCGAGGCCGTCGCAGGTGAAGCCGTCGGCCAGCAGCAGGGCATTGTCCTGGTCGGTCTTGATGATCTGCTCGCCGCGCCCCTCCGAGCCCATGACGATGAGGCAGGAGTTGGCGCGCAACTCCTCCGGCGCCAGCATCTCCCACAGCCGGCGGAACACCTGCCGGTTCAGTTCGCCCACCAGCGCCGCGATCACCTCCACCCGCACGCCGTCGGCATCGAGCACGCCGACGAGGCTGTCGATCTGGCGCGCGGCGGCCTTCAGTTCGTCGAGGCTGGTGGCCTGCTCGGCCTCCAGGGCGATGAGGTGGGAGTGGTTGGCGACGAAGGCCATGAGGTCGAGCTGGCCCAGCACGCCAACGATGCCGGCTTCATCGCTGCCCTCGCGCACCAGCACCCGGTGGATGCGGTGGCGCAGCATCAGGATGAAAGCCTCGAACAGCTCGGCGTCGGGGCCGACCGACCAGGGGTCAAAGGTTGCCACCGCGCGCACCGGCAGGAGGGCCGGGGGCGTCTCGCCAAGCAGCGCGTCGCGCAGATCGGTGGTGGTGAAGATGCCGATGCGGTCGCCGTCGCGCACCAAAGCCTCGCTGAGCCCGCGCTCGGAGAGGGCGCGGCAGAGGCTGACGAGGTCCATGGACCCGTCCACATAGAATGGCTTGCGCAGGAACACGTCGCGCACCCGCGAGGTCATCAGCGAGATGAATTCGCGGCGCTCCCGGCTTGTATCCATGGCAGGTGAACCTCTCTCATCAGCCATGGATACAAGCCCGCGCGGCGTCTGAGCGAGACCCTCTCGGCCCCGGTCCTCCGGGCCCGTCGGTAGAAACGACGAAACCCGCCCGGTGCCGGGCGGGCTGGGGGACGCTGTCGTGTCCGAAGAGAGCGGCAGGCCGCTCTCTTCTCTTTGCGTGGGAGAGGGATCGACCGGACCGGTTCCGGGCCCGAGGGCATCCGGTCCCCGGGCCGCGTCGGCCCGGGGGGTGTTGATCCGGCTGTTCCCGTCTGCGGTGCCGGGCGGGGTGTTGTCCGGCCGCGGCATCGGGCTTGGCCTTGAGGTCAGTGACCCGAGGCTTCCGATGCCCCGATGCCGGTTTCGGAGCGAACCTGCTGGGCCGGGAAGCCGGCCCGGTCGAGCTTCGCCCGCGGGCTGTTGTCGAGGATCGAGAACAGCCAGATGCCGACGAAGCCGAGCGTCATGGAGAACAGGGCCGGCGAGGTGTAGGGGAAGGGCGCCGAGCCCGCCGGGTTGCCGAGGGTGGCTTCCCACACCGACGGCGACAGGATGGTGAGGATCACCGAGGAGGCGAGCCCCAGGAACCCGCCGATCACCGCGCCGCGGGTGGTGCAGTCCTTCCACAGCACCGACATGAACAGCACCGGGAAGTTAGCCGAGGCCGCCACCGCGAAGGCCAGGGACACCATGAAGGCGATGTTCTGCTTCTCGAAGGCGATGCCGAGCACCACCGCCAGGATGCCGAGGCACAGGGTGGTGATGCGCGAGACCTTCAGCTCCGCGGCGCTGTCGGCCTTGCCCTTCTTCAGCACGGTCGAATAGAGGTCGTGCGACACCGCCGAGGCCCCGGACAGGGTGAGGCCCGCCACCACCGCGAGGATGGTCGCGAAGGCCACCGCCGAGATGAAGCCGAGGAAGATGTTGCCGCCGACCGCCTGGGCCAGATGCACCGCCGCCATGTTGTTGCCGCCCACCAGAGCGCCCTTGGCGTCGAGGAAGCCGGGGTTGGTGAGGACAAAGGTGATGGCGCCGAAGCCGATGATGAAGGTGAGCAGGTAGAAATAGCCGATCCACCCGGTGGCCCACATCACCGACTTGCGGGCTTCCTTGGCGCTGGGCACGGTGAAGAAGCGCATCAGGATATGGGGCAGGCCGGCGGTGCCGAACATGAGCGCCATGCCGAAGGAGATGGCCGAGATCGGGTCCTTGATGAAGGTGCCCGGCCCCATGATGGACTGTCCCGCCGCTTCCGCCGCCGCCGGGGCCGCGCCCTTGGCGGTTGCGATCTGCGCCTTCACGCCCACCGCCGCCGCGAACAGCGCCTCCGGGCTGAAGCCGTAGCGCCACAGCACCATGAGCGCCATGAAGGTGGCGCCGCCGAGCAGCAGGCAGGCCTTGATGATCTGCACCCAGGTGGTGGCGGTCATGCCGCCGAACAGCACGTAGACCATCATCAGCGCGCCGACGATCACCACCGCGATCCAGTAGTCGAGGCCGAACAGCAGCTTGATGAGCTGGCCGGCGCCCACCATCTGGGCGATGAGATAGAAGGCCACCACCACCAGCGTGCCGGATGCCGCGAAGACCCGCACCGGGGTCTGGGCGAAGCGGAAGGCGGCCACGTCGGCGAAGGTGAACTTGCCGAGGTTGCGCAGGCGCTCCGCCATCAGGAAGGTGAGGATGGGCCAGCCCACGAGGAAGCCGATGGAGTAGATGAGGCCGTCGAAGCCGGAGATCATCACCGCCGCGGAGATGCCGAGGAACGAGGCCGCGGACATGTAGTCGCCGGCGATGGCGAGGCCGTTCTGGAAGCCGGTGATGCCGCCGCCGGCGGTGTAGAAGTCGGCCGCCGACTTGGTCTTCGACGCCGCCCACTTGGTGATGAAGAGGGTGCCGACCACGAAGATCGCGAACATGGCGATCGCGGTCCAGTTGGTGGCCTGCTTCTCCGAGGCGCCGATGGCCTCGGCCGCGAAGGCCGCCGTGGGCGCGAGCGCGGCAAGCGCGAGGGCGGCGAGGCCCGCAAGGCGCGACGCCTTGCCGATGAAAGCATGCGTCGACATCACTTGAGCACCTGCTGCTTGATCTTCTCGGACAGGTCGTCGAACTCGCTGTTGGCGCGCCGGACGTAGAGGGCGGTGATGAGGATCGTGAAGACGATCACGCCGAAGCCGATGGGAATACCCCACGTCATCACGCCGTCGCCAATGCGAGCGGAGAGAATGTCTTTCCGGAAGGCGATCAGCAGAATGAAGCCGTAATATACGACCATCATCGCCAGGGTCAGAATCCAGCCGAAGCTCGATCGCGTTGCCTTCAGCTTCTGATAATTGGGGTCGGCCGCGACGCGCGCGGCCAGAGATGCGTCCATCGGAGCCCCTCCCTTTGCGGTCCACGGCTGTTCCGCGGACCTGGTTGTTATCTTGGATGACGTCGGGCTTGGACAAGCCACACGTCGCGCCTGCAATCTGGACCAGCCGCGCGCCCGGCGCTAGTTGGGGAGATACCGTACTTTCGGCGATACTCCTGCGGCAGGCTCCCGCAGTGCACAAGATCGTTTCCGGGGCGAAGAATCACTTCAAATCAGCGGTTTAAGCTGAATTTTCTGCGTATTGCAGGTGCGTTCGACCAGCTCAGGGCAGGTTTTCTCCAACGGCGCGGCAAGCTTATACTTTCGGGTGAAACAACTCAACGATCCGCCGTTGGTATTATGACCAACAGCGCATGCCCCGCGCTGCGCGGTAGCGGGCGGGGGTGCCGCAGGTGTCGCCGGCTCCAGAGTGTGATCCGAGCAGATTGAATTAATCCACGCGGTGAATCGCCGTCTATCTCTTTGTTTTTAAGCCACTCCAGACGCAGAATCGCCGCGCATTCCTGCCGGAATTGCTCGGCGAGGCCCTGGGTGGTGTCGCCGAAATCGGCGTTGGTCGGGGCCGGCAGGATCAGCCCGACGAATTTGGTGCGCCGCGAGGACAGGCCCCCGGCCACGAGACCCGGCAGGCCGTGACGGGAGCGATCCCGGCGATGCCCTTTGTGTTCTTGAATCGCCGAAGGGCTCTCAGCCCTCCCGCGCCGACCTCTCGCCGCGGGCGGCGGCGACCTCCACGGCCAGCGCCTCCAGCACCGGGTCGGGGATGCCGAGGGCGCGCAGCCCCGCGCAGGTCTGGAACAGATAGTCCGCCGCCGAGCCGATGGCGCCCGAGGCGCTGGCGAGCCGGTGGATGATTTCGGCGCGGGGGAGCCCGCCGGCATATTGGCAGCTGGCCCGATCGATGGTGAAGGAGATGGCGCTGCCGAAGCGCGCGCCATCTGCATCGAAAACGTCCAGCCAGCGCGGCACATAGGCCCCCGACAGCATCTCCCGCCGCCACAGGATGGACAGCTCGCGCTCCAGGATCGCCTCGTCGATGCGCAGCGCGACGCCGTGGCAGGCGCCGCCCTCGTCGAGGCCGAGGGTGAGGCCGGGATTGTCGGTGGTGCCGCGCCCGAGCACGGTGGTGAGGCAGAAGGCCCGGTGCCAGCCCTCGATGCGCGCTGTGCGGTGTTCCTGCGCGTGGACAGTGGGATTCCAGATCAGCGAGCCATAGGCGAACAGCCAGGCGTCCCCGTCGGGGCGCGCGTCCAGGGTGGCGCGCAGCGAGGCGGCGCGCTCTTCGTCGGTGAGCACGCGCAGGGCCGGGGCATCCCGTGCCGCGATGGCGTCGATGCCCCCGGATTCGATCAGTTCGCGGGTCAGCTCTTGGATCTTCATGGTGATGCGGGGATATAAGCACGAACTGCGCCAATGCGAAGGCGGTGCTTCGCGGGGCCAGATGCAAGGACGCAAACGGTGATTGCACGCAACGGCCGGCGCGCCCCCATTTGGCGCGGCGGGAACCGGCATGCAATCGACTGCCAAGGTGTCCCGATGGACTACGCCCCGTGGACTGCGCCCCATGGACTCGGCCTCGCGCTGAACCGGTGGCGCTTAAGGTCGATGCGTAAGCCGGCGCCTGCACGAGCCCCCGTTGGCGTCAGACCGCGTGGCCGATGAGGGCGCCGATGGCGGCGGTGACGGCCATGGCGAAGGCGCCCCAGAACGTGACGCGCACCGTGGGCTTCAGCAGTCCGGCCCCGCCGATGCGGGCGCCCACCGCGCCGAGAAATGCAAGGCAGATCAGCGAGCCCCCCGCCACCACCAGCGGGATCGCACCCTGCGGCGCCAGGGCGGTGAGCACCAGCGGCAAAGCGGCGCCGGCGGCGAAGGTGCCGGCGGAGGTGAGCGCCGCCTGGATGGGGCGCGCCACCATGTGCTCGGAGAGGCCCAGCTCGTCGCGGGCGTGGGCGGCGAAGGCATCCTTCGCCATCATCTGCTGGGCCACCTTGAGGGCCAGCGCCTTCTCGACGCCGCGCTCCATGTAGATTTGCGCCAGCTCGGCGAGTTCCGCCCGGGGCTGTTCGGCCAGCTCCCGCCGCTCGCGGGCCATGTCGGCCGCCTCGGTGTCGGCCTGCGAGCTGACCGAGACATATTCCCCCGCCGCCATGGACATGGCGCCCGCCACGAGGCCCGCCGCGCCCGCCACCAGCGGCTCGCTGGCCGAGGCGGAGGCGGCGGCGACGCCGATCACGAGGCTCGCCGTGGAGATGATGCCATCATTGGCGCCGAGCACCGCCGCCCGCAGCCAGCCGATGCGGGCGATGAGATGGTTTTCCCGATGCACGGCGTTTGCCCTCCGCCCCGCCGCCGATTCGGCGCCGGGCAGTCGTGCATACGCCTTTACGTGCAACAGCATATGACGCAGCTCATACCAACGGCCGGTCTTTGACCGGCGCCGAGCGGGCCGCCTTGCCTCGGGCCGTGAACAGGGGCCGGCGGCCCGGCTCCCGGATGACGCGGCGGTGGGCAATGCCGAGGAGGCCGGCGGCGCGGTCCGCGGCGCTCTCCGTATGATGCACCCGGCCGTCGGTGTGGGCCGCGACCGGGGTGGACTCCGGGAAGGCATGGGCGTCCTGTTTCACGCCGATGCCGCGTTGTTTTCGGGTTTGGACGATTGAGGCGCGGACACGCCTTTTACCGCGCCGTCCGCCTTCCTATCTGAGGGGCGGGGCGATCCGACGGGAGCACGCGCCGGTGGGCTTGCGGCGCAAGCCGACCGGACACCGCGTTCTCTTTCCTGAAAGTCTGGAGCCGCAACCGGCTCCGGCGCGGTTGAGGCAGGGTCTCATGGTGCAGCTTTCCATTCTCGATCTGGTGCGGGTGCGGCAGGGGTCCGGCCCCCGCGATGCCCTCGACAATGCCCGCGATCTGGCGGCCCACGCGGAGGAGTGGGGCTATCGCCGCTTCTGGGTGGCCGAGCATCACAACATGCAGGGCATCGCCAGCGCCGCCACCTCGGTGGTCATCGCCCATGTGGCCGCCGGCTCCCGGCACATCCGGGTGGGGGCGGGGGGCATCATGCTGCCCAACCATGCGCCCATGATCATCGCCGAGCAGTTCGGCACCCTGGCCCAGCTGTTTCCCGGCCGCATCGATCTCGGCCTGGGCCGGGCGCCGGGCACCGACCAGAACACCATGCGGGCGCTGCGCCGCTCGCTGACCAATTCCGACCATTTCCCCAATGACGTGATCGAGCTTCAGGCCTATCTCGCCGAGGCCGCGCCGGGCCAGTCCCTGTTCGCGGTGCCGGCCACCGGCACCAACGTGCCCCTGTGGATCCTGGGATCGAGCACCTACGGCGCGCAACTGGCGGCGGCATTGGGTCTGCCTTATGCGTTCGCCTCCCATTTCGCGCCGGCGGACCTGATCCCGGCGCTGGAGCTGTATCGCGCTCGCTTCCAGCCCTCGGCGCAACTCAGCCGGCCCTATGCCATGGCCGGCATCAATGTGATCGCGGCCGAGACCGACGATGAGGCGCGCCATCTCGCCACCACCCAGCAGATGTCGGTGGCGGACATCTTCCGCGGCGCCCGCGGCCTCAGCCAGCCGCCCATCGATGATATCGAGGCCTACTGGACCCCCATGGAGAAGGCGCAGGCCGCCCGCTTCCTCTCCCGCTCCGTGGTGGGCAGCCCGCAGACGGTGCGCGCCGGCATCGATGCCTTCGTGGCCGAGACCCTGGTGGACGAGGTGATGATCGTTTCCGACGTGTTCGATCACCAGAAGCGCCTCGCCTCCTACCGCATGATCGCGGACGCGGTGCCCCACGCCGCCGACTGGGAGAAATCGGCGGCATGAGGCCGGGGGGCTGACCCTCAGCCCTTCAGCGTGGCGTCGAGGCTGATGGCGGCGCGGATCACCTTGGAGAGGGGGCAGTTGGCCTTGGCCTTGCCGGCCAGCTCCGCGAACTGTTCCGGCGTGGCGCCGGGAACGGTGCCCACCAGGGTGAGGTCCACGGCGGTGATCTCGTAGCCCGCCTCCTTCTTTTCCAGCGACACCTTGGCGGAGGTCGCAAGGTCGGTGGCGGTGAGGCCGGCCTCGCCGAGGATGAGCGACAGCGCCATGGTGAAGCAGGCGGCATGGGCGGCGCCCAGAAGCTCCTCCGGGTTCGAGCCCTTCTGGCCCTCGAAGCGGCTGGCGAAGCCGTAGGGATAGGCGGAAAGCGCGCCGCTCTCGGTGGAGATCGCGCCCTTGCCGTCCTTGATGCCGCCGCTCCACTGGGCCGAGCCGGTGCGGATGATCGCCATGTTGGTCTCCTTGATCTTTCGGGGGCCATATCGCGGGCGAGGGCCGCGCCTGTCGGCTTCGGCTCCCGCCCCGCGCGGCCGGTGCGCGCCCCCTTCCAACGGCCCCTGCCGACGCCCCGGCCGGTAACCGGAGTGTGGCGGGTTCCGTGCCCGACCTTGGGCTCAACACTTGGGCGGGCAAATCGTTCACCTCCGGTGGCGCTTTTTTGCCCACGCGGGGGCCGCCGCGCGTGTTCCGGCCCCGGCGGAAACATTCGGATACGCGCGGGAAAACAAACGATGCGCCCGGGTCCTATTGCGGTCACCTCGACCGTGACACTGGCGGCATGACACGGCCCGCCCCCTCGCTCCCTTCCGCCCCAAGCCCCGCGCGCCGGGATGTCCCGGCATGGCGTCCATGAGGCGTCGGATATTGGCCGGGCTTTTGGCGGCGCTGGTCCTGTCGGGCTGCGCGGTGGGACCGGACTATGAGACGCCGCAGTTCGCCTTGCCCGGCCAATGGGGCAGCGGGCGCGGCGGGAAGGCGGAGACCGCGCCCCAGCTTCAGCGCTGGTGGCGGCGGCTTGGCGATGGCGTGCTCGATGGGCTGATGGAGGAGGCGGTGGCGGGCAATCTCGACGTGGCGACTGCCAAGGCCAAGGTGCGCGCGGCCCGCGCCACCTATCGCCAGCAGGTCGGCGCCCTGTTCCCGCAGGTCACCGGCAACGCCTCCGCCACCCGCGGCGACAACGGCAGCAATGTGGGCTCTGACGGCGACGTGACGGTGGCCAGCACCTACACCCAGTATCAGGCAGGGCTGGACGCCAGCTGGGAAATCGACCTGTTCGGCGCCAACCGCCGGGGCGTGGAGGCCGCCGCCTACGGCTCGGATGCGGCGGTGGACGATCTCGATGCCGCGCTCGTCACCCTCGTGGGCGACGTGGCCACCAACTATATCGACGCCCGGGGCTACCAGGCCCGCATCGCGCTCGCCCGCCGCACGGCGAGCGCCCAGCGCGAGACCGCCGCGCTGACCAAGCGCAAGCTCGACGCCGGTGGCGCCTCCGCTTTGGATGCCGCCAATGCCGCCGGGCAGGCCGCCAGCACCGAGGCGGACATTCCCCAGCTTGAAGCCGCCTACGCCCAGAGCGTGCATCGCCTGTCCGTGCTCACCGGGCGGGAGCCGGCGGCCCTGGCCGGGCGGCTGGCGGGCGCGCGCCCCGTGCCGGCACCGCGCCTGCCGGTGCCCAAGGGCATTCCCGCGCAAGTGCTCACCCGCCGCCCGGACGTGCGCGCCGCCGAGCGCCGGCTCGGCCAGTCCACGGCGCTGGTGGGACAGGCGGAGGCCAACCGCTATCCCTCCATCAGCCTTGCCGGCACCCTGAACACCACCGGCACGCAGCTCGGCGACCTGGCGCGCGGCTCCTCCATCAGCTGGTCGTTCGGGCCGACGCTGACGGTGCCCCTCTTCACCGGCGGGCAGCTGAAGGCGGCGGTGGAACTCGCCGAGGCCGAGCGCGACCAGTCCTTCCTCGCCTATCGCGCAGTGGTGCTCACCGCGCTGGAGGATGTGGAGAATGCCTCCGTCTCCCTCGGCAAGCAGCGGCTCAAGGCGGCCCGGCTCGCCGCCTCCGCCGCCTCCTACCGCGAGGCGGCGCGGCTCTCCCACGCGCTCTATGGGGCTGGCTCGTCGAGCTTCCTCGATGTGCTCACCGCCGAGCGCTCGCTCTATGCGGCCGAGACGGCGCTGATCGAGAGCCGGGTGGCGGTGGCGACCTATTATGTGGCGCTCAACAAGGCGCTGGGCGGCGGCTGGGATGGCGCGGTGGACACCGCGACGCCGGTGGTCGTGGACCAGAACACAGGCCCCCATTTCGCGCGCCTGCCGGCGCCGGCGATCCAGTGAGGCGGCCGGCATGAACGCGCTTCCGCCCTTCGATCCGGCGCAGGCCGCCACCCATCTTGACCCGGCGCCCAAGCGGCCCGCCCGCCGGCTCTGGCGCTGGGGCGCGCTCGCGGTGCTGCTTGCGGTTGCCGCCTATGGCTATTCCCGTTTAACCGCGCCCGATCCCGGCAGCGCCTTGATGACCGCCACCGTCACCCGGGGCGACGTGGCCGAGACCGTGCTCGCCAGCGGCACGCTGAAGCCTTCGCGGCTGGTGGCGGTGGGCGCGCAGGCGTCCGGACGCATCACCTCGGTGAAGGTGCGGCTGGGGCAGAAGGTGAAGGCGGGCGAACTGGTGGCGGAGATCGATTCCGTCACCCAGGACAATTCTCTGCGCACCGCCGAGGCGTCGCTCGCCAATGTCCGCGCCCAGAAGGTGGAGAAGGAGGCGACCCTCGCCCTCAACGAGCAGACCCTCGCCCGCCAGCGCACCATGGTTGCACAGAAGGCGGTGTCGCAGGCCGATTTCGAGACCGCCGAGGCCGCCGTGAAGGTCACCCGCGCCCAGCTCGCGGCGCTGGAGGCGCAGATCGTGGAGGCCGCCATCGCGGTAGAGACGGCCCGCGCCAACCTCGGCTACACCCGCATCACCGCCCCCATCGACGGCACCGTGCTCGCGCTCGTGGCCCAGGAGGGGCAGACGGTGAACGCCACCCAGTCGGCGCCCACCATCGTCATCCTCGGCGCCCTCGACGTGATGACGGTGCGGGCGGAAATCTCGGAAGCCGACATCGTGAAGGTGGAGCCGGGCATGCCCCTGTGGTTCACCATCCTCGGCGCGCCGGACCGCCGCTACGACAGCAAGCTCGAGTTCATCGAGCCGGCACCGGACTCCATCAAGACCGACAGCAGCTTCACCACCACGACCACGTCGTCCGCGTCGTCGTCGTCCTCGTCCAGCTCCTCCTCGGCCATCTACTACATGGGCCTGTTCAACGTGCCGAACCCGGAGGGGCGGCTGCGCACCTATATGACGGCGGAGGTGCACATCGTCCTTGGCGAGGCGAAGGGGGTGCTCACCGTTCCGGCCACCGCGCTGGAGCGCGACGGCGCGGGCGACAGCGTGCGCGTGGTGGCGTCCGACGGCACGTTGGAGCGGCGCAAGGTGGAGGTGGGGCTCAACGACAAGATCACCGCCGAGATCCGCTCCGGGCTGAAGGATGGCGAGCGCGTGGTGACCGGCGAGAAGGTGCAGGGCGCGGCCACCGCGTCGCGCATGCCCGGCCCGCCGTCCATGGGGCTCTAGCCGATGACGCGAGCGAGCGCGCAGCCCCTCATCGAACTCACCGGCCTCAGCCGCGCCTATCCGGCCGGCGAGGGCACCATCACGGTGCTGAAGGACATCACCCTTACCATCGCCGAGGGCGAGATGGTGGCCATCGTCGGCGCCTCGGGCTCCGGCAAGTCCACCCTGATGAACATCCTCGGCTGCCTCGACCGGCCCACGCGCGGGGGCTACCGCATCGCCGGGCAGGAGACCTCGGACCTCGACGCGGATGCGCTGGCGGCGCTGCGCCGGGAGCATTTCGGCTTCATCTTCCAGCGCTATCACCTGCTCTCGGAATTGACCGCGCTGGGCAATGTGGAAATTCCCGCCGTCTATGCCGGCACTGAAACGGAGGCGCGGCGGACGCGGGCGCAGGGCCTTCTGGCGCGGCTCGGCATGGCGGACCGCACCACCCACCGGCCGGGCCAGCTCTCCGGCGGCCAGCAGCAGCGGGTTTCCATCGCCCGCGCGCTGATGAACGGGGCGCAGGTGATCCTCGCCGACGAGCCCACCGGCGCGCTGGACAGCAAGAGCGGGGCGGAGGTGCTGCGCATCCTCGACGAGCTTCACGCCGAGGGCCGCACCATCATCATCGTCACCCACGACATGAGCGTGGCCGAGCGGGCCGACCGCATCATCGAGATCCGCGACGGCGAGATCGTCGCCGACCGTCCCAGCAAGGGCGGCGTCCGCGTCCACACCGCCCTCTCCGATCGCGTCGGGCGTCCACGGCCCGGGCGGGCGGCGGGCAAGGGCGAGGATCCCGCGCGGGGGCAGGTTTCGGCGCCATCCTCCCGCGCCGCGCGGGCCACCGCCTATGCCGGGCGTCTGAAGGAGGCGTTCCGCATGGCGCTCCTCGCCATGGCTGCGCACCGGCTGCGCACCTTCCTGACCATGCTGGGCATCATCATCGGCATCGCCTCGGTGGTGTGCGTGGTGGCGCTGGGCGAGGGCTCGCGGCAAAAGGTGCTCGCCGACATCTCGGGCCTCGGTACCAACACGCTGGAAATCTTCGCCGGCCGCAGCTTCGGCGACACCCGGTCCGGCCGCATCACCACGCTCGTGGTGGCGGATGCCGATGCGCTGGCCCGCCAGCCCTATGTGGCGGCGGTGACGCCCACCGTCTCCACCCAGAGCACGGTGCGGTTCGGCGCCATTGAGGCCAATGCGCTGGTGAACGGGGTGGGGCAGGGCTATTTCGCCGCCCGCGGCACCAGGCTGGCGCAGGGCCGCTTCTTCGACCGCGACGCCGTGCGCGCCCTCGCCCTCGACGCGGTGATCGACGAGAACACCCGCAATACCCTGTTCAAGGATGTGGACCCGCTCGGCCAGGTGATGCTGGTGGGCAGCGTGTTCTGCCGCGTGGTCGGCGTCACCGCGCCCCAGCAGGGCGGGTTCGGCGGCAGCCAGAACCTCTCCATCTATCTGCCCTACACCGCGGTGCAGGCCCGCTTCCTCGGCAGCTTGTCCCTGCGCTCCATCACCGTGCGGGTGGCCGACGACACGAACGTGGTCCTCGCGGAGCAGCAGGTGACGCGCTTCCTCACCCAGCGCCATGGCACCAAGGACTTCTTCATCCTCAACACCGACGACATCCGCAAGACCATCACCGCCACCACCCAGACCATGACGGCGCTGATCGCGGCTATCGCCGTCATCTCGCTGCTGGTGGGCGGCATCGGGGTGATGAACATCATGCTGGTGTCGGTGTCCGAGCGGGTGGGCGAGATCGGCGTGCGCATGGCGGTGGGGGCGCGGCAGGCCGACATCCTCCAGCAATTCCTCATCGAGGCGGTGCTGGTGTGCCTCGTGGGCGGCATCGCCGGCATCGCGCTGGCGCTGGGCTTCGGCGCGCTGTTCGCGCTCACCGGCTCCAATTTCCAGTTGGTCTATTCGGCCGCGTCCATCATCGCCGCCGTGGTGTGCGCGAGCCTGATCGGGGTTGCCTTCGGCTATCTGCCGGCCCGCAACGCCGCGCGGCTCGATCCGGTGGCGGCGCTGGCGCGGGATTGAAGCATTTTCGAGCGAAGGGGAACCCGGTTCGCGTGAAGAAAGCGCGTCGGGACAGGACGCTAGAGCAGTTTCAGCAAAAGTGCGAAGCGGTTTTGCGTCTAAAATTGCGATGAAACAAAGGTTTAGAGCATTTTTTGAGCGAGCTGGATTGCGGGCAGGGCGAGCACAGCGCGGGCAATACCAATCATTGGGCGGCACAGCAGTTGCTTTACAGTCTTGAAAGGCCAACCGTCATGACCCAACCTTCGGCCGATACCGTCGCTGCCCCCGCCGCCGTGCCCGCCAAGCGCAGGGCGGACCGCGCGCGGCTGCGCCTCCTGCTCCTGCGGGCGCTGGCGCTGGGGGGCATCGTCGGCCTTGGCCTGGTGTTGTGGCACAGTATCCCCCTGCACACGCGCATGGTCTGGAAGACCTACCGCGCGGCGCTGGTCACGGGCGCCCCGGTGCTGGCCATCGGCGACAGCATCACCTTCCAGGCCGCGCCCTCCCACCTGTGCGGGGCCAAGGTGATCAATGCCGGCATACCGGGCGACCAGATCGACGATCTTCTGGACCGCGCGCCCATGTACCGCCGGCTGGCGGCGCCCCGGCAGCTGGTGGTGGCCATCGGCGTCAACGACGCCCGCACCGGGCACATGGACATCGCGGCCTGGAGCGCCAAGTATCGCACCCTGCTCGGCTTCTTCCCCAAGAGCGCGCTGGTGCTGGTGGAGATCAATCCGGTGGACCTCGGTCATCCGGGCTACATGCCCGTGCACGACCGGGACTTCATCGCCAGCCAGAACGCCGCCATCCGCGCGCTGGCCGGGGAGAGCGGCGCGCGGGTGGTGCCGGCGCCGGGTGCGTCCCCCACCATGGACGGGCTCCATCCCGACAAGGCCGGCGTGGTGCTGTGGCAGCAGCGGCTGGCGGCGGTCGCCTGCGCAGGGTGATGGGTCGGCCGATCGGCATGGGCCGGCGGCACCTTGGCGGGCGGTTGCGGACGGGTTCCGCGCCGCCTGCCGCCGCGCCATGGCGCGGCGGGTCAGGTTTCGCGGCCCATGGGGTTCCGCTTTCGGGCCATACGCCCCTATAAGGGCGACCGCCCGCGCGTGGGTATGGTCCGCGACAGTCAGGAAGCCGAACCCCCATGAGTTCCATTCTGGCGAGCCTGCTCGCGCTCTTCGCCATCTGCGGCAGCGCGGTTGTCGGCCTCTGGCTGGCCCCGAAGCTGCCGGAGCACCACCTGACCGGGGAGACCGGCACCGCCGTATCGGTGTCCATGGCGGTGGTGGGCACGCTGGCGGCCCTGGTGCTGGGGCTGATGGTGAACAGCGCCTCGTCGTCCTTCAGCGCCCGGACCTCCGCCATCGAGGCGCTCGCCGCCGACATCATCAAGCTCAATCGCGTGCTGATCGGCTACGGCGCCGAGACCGCCGGGATCCGGGACGCGCTCGCCATCTATGCCCGCACCAAGGCGGACGAGCTGTCCCGCCCCGCCTCGTCCACCGACGAGGTGGGGGTGACCACCCTGCACGAACTGGAAGCCCTCAACGACGAGGTGCTGCGGCTGGAGCCGAAGACCGACCGCGAGCGCCACATCCAGGCCCGCGCCATCAGCCTGCTGGACAACATGGTGGACGCCCGCTGGATGCTGGTGGAGAAGTCCAAGATGGTGATGCCCGCGCCGTTCTTCGTGATGCTGGTGGCGTGGCTGTCGCTCTTGTTCGGGAGCTTCGGCCTGTTCGCGCCGAGGAACGCCACCGTCATGGCCTTCCTGCTGCTCGGCGCCTCCGCCATCGCCGGGTGCGTGTTCATCATCCTGGAGCTGGGGGCGCCCTCGCAGGGGCTGATCCGGCCCTCGGCCGACCCGCTCTACCAGGTGGTGAAGGAACTCCAGATCACCATCATGCGCTCCGGCCAAGCGCCGGCCTGACCGCGTCGGAGATGGTAGGGCGGCACCAAGGTAACGCATGCTGCCCTTTCGGTGCCGAAATCCTTCCGCATCGCAGCAAAGACCCTTGAGTGGCTTCGCTTTTCACGCTTATCTCTGCGTGAGGGGCACGCCATGGACACGATTAGACACACCACTGTGATGCACCGCATCCCCGGCGCGGGGAGGGCTTAGGCCATGCGGTTGGTCTGCCTGCCCCATGCCGGCGCCTCGGCGGCGCTGTTCCGGCCCTGGAAGGTCACGCTCTCCGGTATCGCCACCGTGGACAGCCCGGAGCTGCCCGGGCGGGGCACCCGCTACGGCGCGCCCTTTGCCACCGACATCGCGGCGCTGGCCGACGACCTTGCCGACACGCTGACGCAACGCACCGTGCCGCTGGTGCTCTACGGCCATTCCATGGGCGCGCTGCTGGCCTTCGAGGTGGCGCGATCCCTCGCCCGGCAGGGGGTGAGCGTGGCCGGGCTGGTGCTGTCGGGCCGTGCCGCCCCCCACCTCGACGGCCCGCCGCGCGCCCGCCACACCATGACCGACGCGGAGCTGGTGGCCGAGCTGAGCGCCATCGGCGGCACCTCCAAGGAGGTGCTGGCGCAGCCGGACCTGCTGGCCATGACCCTGCCCGCCGTGCGCGCCGACTTCCGCATGGTGGACACCTATGCCTTCAAGCCCGGGCCGGCGCTGCCGGTGCCGGCCGTCATCCTCGGCGGCTCGGAAGACGCGGCGACGCCGCCCGAGACCCTCCATGCCTGGAGCGAGCTGATCTCCGGCCCACTGGCGGTGGAATTATGGCCCGGCGGCCATTTCTTCGTGCGCGACCAGGAAGCGCGGCTCCTCGCCTTGCTGGCCAAGGTCATCCCCGCCTGGCGCGCCGCCCGCGCGGCGGTCGTCTGAGCCGGATCGCACGCCCTTGGATGCGCACCTCCTCGCCCCGTCGCATACCGGCCTGAAAACGTTTTCTGAGTCCGCCGCCCTCCCGGTGCCGGCGCTCGGCGCCGGTGACAGCCTTGTGGTGCTGGCGCGGGCGGCGGACCTTGCCGCGCGGCCCGGCTTCGATTCCGCTCTGCCCGAGGCGGAGGAGGCGCGTATCGCCCGCGTCCTGAAGGCGGAGGACCGCGCCGTCCGCCGCGCCGCCTGGCAGCTGGCTCGCCTGATGCTCGGCGCCATGCTGGGATGCGCCCCCTCCGCCGTGCCGGTGACACGCGGGGTGAACGGCCGGCCCCGGCTCGCGGGGGCGGGCGAGGGCTCTTGCGATCTGGATTTCAACGTCGCCCATTCCGGTGGGGCGGTGGCGGTGGGCGTTGCGCGCGGCGGGTGCATCGGCGTCGATGTGGAGGACCCGCGCCCGCTCGACGTGTGGACGGATATTGCCCGCGACATGTTCGATCCCGCCGATCAGGCCGCCTGGCGCGCCATGCCCAAGGAGGCCCGCGCCGCCGCGGCCCTCGCCGTGTGGTGCGGCAAGGAAGCCGTGCTCAAGGCCACCGGCGAGGGCCTCGCCGGCGACCCGCGCACGGTGAAGCTGGTTCCGGCCGGCCCCCCGGCTCCCTTCCTGCGCGGCGAGCGGCGCCTGCTGGTGGGCACCGGGACGATGTTCGCGCCCGCCGGCTTCGCCTATGCGGTGGAGAGCGATCGGCCGCCCGCCGTCTTCGTGTGCACGGCCGACGGCTGGCGCGCGGCCGGCTCCTGAGGCCGACCGGCTGCGACGGGGGATTTCCGCCGCCTGTGCATGAGCCTTGCGAGCCTGGGCGACACCCTCTCGGGTCCGATCAAAGACCGGGGCCGTTGGGAGAAGCCTTGGTTTTCCGCTCCCGCTCGTCCCAGCCGCCCAGTTCCTCATTGGGGAAGGGGGCGCCGGATCGCGGGGTTCCGGCGAGGCGCAGGGTGCGGTCGAGCAGCACTTCGTAGATGGGCTTGCCGCCCAGCGCCTCGGCCACGAGATTTGAGGTGACGCAGGTCAAGATCACTGGAACGAGAAGGCCATAGGCGCCCGTCAGTTCGGCCACCAGCACCATCCCCACCAGCGGCGCCCGCACGGTTGCCGAGAACAGCCCGCCCATGGCGGCCACCCCGAACGCCGCCACCGCATCGGTGGGCAGCGGCACCACCAGCGCCAGCAGGGTGGCGAACAGCACCCCCACGGCGGTCGCCATCGCCAGGATGGGGGCGAAGATCCCGCCTGGCGTTCCAGTGGAATAGCTTGCCATGGTCATGACGAAGCGGATGACGACGATGCCCGCCAGCGTCAGCGCCGGCAGGCCGAGGCCGGGCAGCGACACGGCCAGGGTCTCGCCGCCGAAGGTGGCTTCCGGCCGCAGCAGGATGAGCGGTCCCACCACCGCCCCCACCAGCACCGGCAACAGATAGGGCGAGACCGACAGCGCCAGCATCCGCGCGCCATCCAGGGAGGCGACCAGCACCCGGTTGAAGACGACGCCCACCGCCCCCAGCACTGCCCCGAGAGCCAGGAAGGCGGGCAGCAGCAGGAGCGGCATATCGGGCACGGCGAGCTTCATGTCCGGCGCGGTGCCGCCGATGGCCTCGGCCATCACCGCGCTCGCCACGGAGCACAGGATGACGGCGCTATAGGTGCGCAGGCCATAGGGAAACTGGCGCCGCGTCTCCTCGATCACGAACAGGATGGCGGCCAGCGGCGCGTTAAACGCCGCCGCTAGCCCGGCCGCCGCGCCGGCGGCGAGCAGGCCGCGGGTGTCCCGTGTGTCGAGCCCGACCGCGTCCGACAGGGCCTTGGTGATGGCGGCACCCATATGGATGGTCGGCCCCTCCCGCCCGGCCACCAGGCCCGAGCCCAGCGCCAGCACGCCGCCCACGAACTTCACCGGCAGCACCCGCTTCCAGCGCACCGGCCGCAGGCCTTCCAGCGCCCCTTCGATCTCCTGCACGCCCGACCCCGCCGCCTCGGGCGCGACGGCGCGCACCAGCGCCACCGACGCCGCCACCATCACCGCCGCCACTGCGGACATGGCGAGGTAGAGCAAGGGGCCGTCGAGGTGGGCGCGCACCAGGTCCGGCCATCGGGAGAGCCCATCCACCGCCATGTGGAAGTACCCACCCACTGCGCCGACCACGAGCCCGGCGCCGATGGCGAGGACATAATAGACGGCGTCGCGCGGCGTTCGGCGGGGGGCGGCAGGCGCGGATGGCGTCACGCAAGGACCTCGGCGGCAAGAGAGGGGGCGCCAGCGCGCCCTTAAGGCTTACCGGACGCGGGCCCGGCGGAGCAAGCCGCCCCGTCTCAGGTTGGGTGGAACATGGGGGCAGAGACCGGCCTCAGCGTGCGCGGGGCCTCCTCGCCGGAAAGGTGCAGCACCCGGTCGTGCAGGTCGGCGAGGGTGGAGCGGTGGCCGATGGAAATGAAGGTGGCCTGCGGCAGCCTTTCGTTCAGCAGGGCATAGAGCGCCGCCTCGGACGGCTCGTCCAGCGCTGAGGTGGCCTCGTCCAGCAGCAGCACGTCGGGAGCGTCGAGCAGCGCGCGGGCGATGGCGAGGCGCTGCTGTTCGCCCAGCGACAGTTCGTGGGGCCACAGGGCCTCCTCCTCCAGCCGGCCGGCGAGGGCGGGCAGGCCGACCGCGGTGAGGATCTCGATCAGGCGCTCCTTCGGCACCATGTCCACCGGCCGCGGATAGGTGAGGGCGACATCCAGCCGGCCCACGGGCACATAGGGCTTCTGGGGCAGGACCAGCAGGCGATGGTCCTCGGCCCGGTGCACCGTGCCGGAGCCGAACGGCCAGATGCCGGCGATGGCGCGCAGCAGCGTGGTCTTGCCGGCGCCGGACGGGCCGGTGATCAGCACCCGCTCGCCGCGGTCGATGGCGATCTCGCCGGTGCGGATGAGGGGGCCGCCGCCGGGCAGGCGCACGTCGAGGTCGCGCAGGGTGAGGCCGTGGGCGCCGGCCGTGCCCGTCGTGCCGAAGGCCGGCACGGTTGCACCGGTGCGGGCCTTGGCGATGGCCGCCTCGAAGCCGGTGAGCCGGTGCACCACCGAGGTCCACTCGGCGAGCGTCACATAGCTGGAGATGAAGAAGGAAAAGGAGCCCTGCACCGAGGAGAAGGCGCTTGCCGTCTGCATCAATTGCCCGAGCTGGATCTGGCCGGCGAAGTAGGCGGGGGCCACCACCACGTAGGGGAAGATGGTGGAAATCTGGTTGTAGCCGGCGGTGAACCAAGTCAGGCGCTTCTGCGCTTTCATGAGACCCACGAAATTGCCGAAGATGCGGGAGAAGCGGCCGTCGAGCTTGCGGTCTTCCGCCGGTGCGCCATCGAGCAGGGCGATCTGCTCGCCATTCTCGCGCACCCGCACCAGATCGACGCGGAAGTCGGCCTCGTAGCGCTGCTGGTCGAAATTGAGCTTCACCAGCGGCCGGCCGATGACATGGGCGATGAGCGTGCCCACCGCCGCATAGATCAGCGCCGCGAAGAACAGGTAGCCGGGAATATTGATCTCGTGCCCGAACAGCTTCAGCCCCAGCGGACCGGACAGATTCCACAGGATGACGCTGAAGGACAGCAAAGAGACGATGGTCCCAAGCAGTCCGACGCCCACCTCGATGGTGCGGTTGATGAAGAGCTTCACATCCTCGGCGATGCGCTGGTCCGGATTGTCGGCGGCATCGCCCGACAGGCGCAGGCGGTAGTGCACGTCGTTGGAGAGCCACGCGTCGAGATAGCGCTTGGTGAGCCAGCGCCGCCAGCGGATCTCCAGTCCCTGCTTGAGATAGACCTGGTACACCGCCACCACGATGGCGCCGGCGGCGAGGCCGCAGAAGATCAGGATCTGTCTCTGGAACGCCGGGAAGTCGCGGTCCTGGATGGCGTTGTAGAAGGCGACGTTCCACTCGTTGAGCAGCACGGTCGCAAAGACCCAGGCCAGTTCAAGGGCGATGACCGCGGCGAGCAGCCCGAGGGCGGTCCAGCGCTCCTCGCTCCTGAAATAGGGCATGGCAAGCCGGCGGATGTCGCCGATGAGGGTGAGAAGGGCGCGCACGAAGGACCTCTCATGACACGAAGTGCGCGCAGCTTTGCCGGCTTGCGCATGACCGCACCATGGCCGCCGCATGAACGATTGGAAAGGTGCCGAAGGGGAAGTGGGGTCCGTCCGCGGGGGGCGGCGCTGCGTTACAGACAGGATTGATCAATCTGTCTGTAACGCAGCGCCTGGAACCATGAAGCGCGCGAACGCCCTCAGGCCTTCTTCACGAACTCCGTGCGCAGCACGAGGCCCTTCACCTTCTCGACCTTGCAGTCGATCTCCTCCGGGTCGTCGGTGAGGCGGATGCCCTTCACCAGCGTGCCCCGCTTCAAGGTGACGGACGTGCCCTTCACCTTGAGGTCCTTGATGAGGGTGACGTTGTCGCCATCCTTCAGGATGGCGCCGTTCGCGTCCTTGACGTCCACTCAGACCTCCTTGGCCATCTCGCGCAGCCGGAACTTCTGGATCTTGCCGGTCGAGGTCTTCGGGATCTCCTCGAAGACGATGTGGCGCGGGCACTTATAAGCCGCCAGATGGGTCCGGCAATGGGCGATCAGGTCTTCCGCCGTCGCGCTCGCGCCCTCGCGCAGTTCCACGAAGGCGACCGGGGTCTCGCCCCACTTCTCGTCGGGCTTGGCCACCACCGCCGCCGCGCTCACCGCCGGGTGCTTGTAGAGGGCGTCCTCCACCTCGATGGAGGAGATGTTCTCGCCGCCGGAGATGATGATGTCCTTGGAGCGATCCTTGAGCTGGATGTAGCCGTCGGGGTGCCTCACCCCGAGGTCGCCGGAATGGAACCAGCCGCCGGCAAACGCGGCGTCGGTGGCCGTGGGGTTCTTCAGGTAGCCCTTCATCACCACATTGCCGCGGAACATGACCTCGCCCAGGGTCTCGCCGTCGGCGGGCACCGGGACCATGGTGTCGGGATCCAGCACGTCGAGGGCTTCCAGCGCGCCGTAGCGCACGCCCTGGCGCGCCTTCTTGATGGCGCGCTCCTGGGCGGGCAGGGCGTCCCATTCGGCATGCCACTCATTGACCACGGAGGGGCCATAGACCTCGGTGAGGCCGTAGACGTGCACCACGTTGAAGCCCGCCTCCTGCATGGCGGCGAGCACCGCCTCCGGCGGCGGCGCGGCGGCGGTGATGAACTCCACCTTGTGGGGCAAGGGCCGCTTGTCCGTCTCCGGCGTGTTGAGCAGCGTGGACATGACGATGGGGGCGCCGCACATGTGCGTCACCTTGTGGTCGGCGATGGCATCGAAGATGGGCTTGGCGCGCACCTGCCGCAGGCACACATGGGTGCCGGCCGCCAGCGTGATGGACCAGGGGAAGCACCAGCCGTTGCAGTGGAACATGGGCAGCGTCCACAGATAGACCGGATGCTTGCCGAGGCTGCAGGTGACCACGTTGCCCACCGCGAGCAAATGCGCGCCGCGATGGTGATAGACCACGCCCTTGGGATCGCCGGTGGTGCCCGAGGTATAGTTGAGGGCGATGGCGTCCCACTCGTCGTCGGGGGTCTTCCAGGCGAAGTCGGCGTCGCCGGTGGCGAGGAAGTCCTCGTATTCGATGGTGCCGACGCGCTCGCCCTTGCCGGTGAATTCCGGGTCGTCATAGTCGATGACCACGGGTTTCCGGGTCGCCATGGCCAGCGCCGCCTTCATCACGGGGGAGAATTCCCGGTCGGTGATGAGCACCTTGGCCTCGCCATGGTCGATGGTGAAGGCGAGGATGGCGGCGTCGAGGCGGGTGTTGAGGGAGTTCAGGATTGCGCCCGTCATGGGCACGCCGTAGTGCGCTTCCAGCATGGCTGGGGCGTTGGGGAGCATGACGGCGACGGTGTCGCCCTTGCCGACGCCGAGCTGGGCGAGCGCCGAGGCGAGCCGCCGGCTGCGGGCGTAGAAATCGCGATACGTGCGCCGCAGGGCGCCGTGGATGATGGCCGTGTGGTCCGGGAACACGCTGGCGGCCCGCTCCAGGAAGCCGAGCGGCGTCAGCGGCTGAAAGTTCGCGGGATTGCGGTCGAGATGCAGGTCATAGATGCCGCCAGCCATCGGTCCCCCCTTGGTGCACGCTTTTGGGGCGCGGCGGTGCCGGCGCGCCGGAATTTGGGTCGTATTCGGGTCGCGACCGTAGCCGAGGCGGGCAATCAGGCGCAATCTCGCCAAAGCGCGACGAAAGTCTCACCGGGCTTCGCCGGTCGATCTTCGCGAGCGCGAATCGCTGATTTGGGTCAATTTTTTGGACCAGATGATCTCATTGGCCCAAGTTTTTTTCCCGACCAAGGTCTTACGCATTTGTGCGAACTTGCGTCGTGGATAGGCGACCGGCAGTAACCTCCACCAACAAGAGGGTCGAATGGGAGGCGTCCATGTCCGAGGTCGGAACGAGCGGATACGCTGAAACCTATGCCAGCTGGCGTGCGGATCCTTCCGCCTTCTGGGGTGCGGCGGCGCAAGCGCTGGAGTGGTCCAAGGCGCCGGAGAAGATCTTCGATCCCGAGGCCGGTGTCTATGGCCGCTGGTTCCCGGACGCCGTGGGCAATATCTGCCACAACGCCCTCGACCGCCACGTGGCGGCCGGTCGTGGCGGCCAGGCGGCGCTGATCTACGACAGCCCGGTCACCGGCGCCAAGCGCACCCTGACCTATGGCGAAATGCTCAAAGAGGTGAGCACGCTGGGCGCGGTGCTGCAGGACCTCGGCGTCGGCAAGGGCGACCGGGTGCTGGTCTACATGCCCATGGTGCCCGAGGCCATTGCCGCCATGCTCGCCTGCGCCCGTATCGGCGCCATCCATTCGGTGGTGTTCGGCGGCTTCGCGGCGAAGGAACTGGCCACCCGCATCGAGGATGCCGAGCCCAAGGTGATCCTGGCCGCCTCCTGCGGCATCGAGCCCAACCGCGTGGTGGCCTACAAGCCGCTCCTCGACCTTGCCATCTCCATGTCGGCGGTGAAGCCGCAGAGCTGCCTCGTGCTCCAGCGCCCCGAGGGGCCGGGCGCCCTGACCGAGGGCCGCGACCTCGACTGGGCGGCGGCCTGCGCGGCTGCGGCCGATGCGGGCAAGAGCGCGCCCTGCGCGGACATGGCGGCCACCGATCCGCTCTACATCCTCTACACCTCCGGGACCACCGGCAAGCCCAAGGGTGTCGTGCGCGACATCGGCGGCTACATGGTGGCGCTCGACTGGAGCATGAAGAACCTCTACGGCATCGCCCCCGGCGAGGTGTTCTGGACCGCCTCCGACATCGGCTGGGTGGTGGGCCATTCCTACATCGTCTACGGGCCGCTGATCCACGGCGCGACCACACTGGTCTACGAGGGCAAGCCGGTGGGCACGCCGGACCCCGGCGCCTTCTGGCGGGTGATCGAGGAGCACAAGGTGGTGGCGCTGTTCACCGCGCCCACCGCCCTGCGCGCCATCAAGAAGGAGGACCCCGACGGCCTCCTGAAGCAGGGCCGCGACCTGTCCCGCTTCCGCACCCTGTTCCTGGCCGGCGAGCGCGCCGATCCCGATACGGTGATCTGGGCGCAGCAGCAGCTGCAGGTGCCGGTGGTGGACCATTGGTGGCAGACCGAGACCGGCTGGGCCATCGCCGCCAATCCGGTGGGCCTCGGCCTGTTGCCCACCAAGCTCGGCTCGCCCACCGTGCCCATGCCGGGCTACGACATCGCGATCGTGGATGAGGCCGCCAAGCCGGTGCCGGCGGGCACCATGGGCTCCATCGTGGTGAAGCTGCCGCTGCCGCCCGGCTGCCTGCCGACCCTGTGGCAGCAGGACGACCGCTTCGCCGAGGGCTACCTCGCCGACTTCCCGGGCTTCTACAAGACCTCCGACGCCGGCTTCCTCGACGACGACGGCTATGTCTTCGTCATGGGCCGCACCGACGACATCATCAATGTCGCCGGCCATCGCCTGTCCACCGGCGGCATGGAGGAGGTGCTGGCCTCCCATCCGGACGTGGCCGAATGCGCGGTCATCGGCGTGAAGGACGAGCTGAAGGGCGAGGTGCCCTGCGGCTTCGTGGTGCTGAAGGCTGGCGAGCGCCGCGCCCCCGACGTGATCGAGAAGGAACTGGTGGGCCTCGTGCGCGACCGCATCGGCCCGGTGGCGGCGTTCAAGCTTGCGGTGACGGTGAACCGCCTGCCCAAGACGCGTTCGGGCAAGATCCTGCGCGGCACCATGAAGAAGATCGCTGATCACGACGAATGGTCGGTGCCTGCCACCATCGACGACGCCGGCGTGCTCGAAGAGATCGAGGACGTGCTGAAGTCCCGCGGCATCGCCTGATCTGGCATTCCTGAAGCTGCCGGGGCCGATGCCCCGGTGGCGCTCAGCGTGAGAGGCTGCCGCCGCGGAACGGCTCGAAGCAGCTGTAGCCGATGAAGCACTGGGGGTTGTCCTTCGTCGGCACCCATTCCGGCCTTGTGTCCTGGTCGTAGAGGCAGAAGCTCCGGTCGCGCACATAGCGATCGTAAAGCGTGCGGGAGGTGGCCAGCACGGCCGACCCTCGCTTGGCGATGAGTGCGGCCGCCTCGGCGCAGGTCATGGTGATGCTCGGGGTCTGGGCGACGGCCCGCTCGGTGCCGGCCAGAAGCGTGAAGCCTGCGAGAAGCCCGGAACCGGCCAGCAGGGCGAAGGCGCCGAGGGCGAGGGACAATCGTCTCATCATCGAGCTTTCCGTTCGGAGCGTCCGTCGGGCTGACCCGCTACATTTGGTGCGGGCCGGGCCGACTCTCAAGGGCGCCGGAGCTGCCGAGCGGATCCTGCGGCGGGCCTCACCGGCCCAGGCTGTTGTCGCGGCTCGGCACGTAGCAGGTATAGCCGATGAAGCACTGTGGATTGTCGCGCGTCTTCACCCACTCCGCCTTGAGCTGTTCGGCGCCCGAGCAGAAGCGAATCTGGCTGACGTAACGGTCGTAGATGTTGGGCCCGGTGCCCAGCACGACGGCTCCGCTCCCGTTCACCAGGGCGGCGGCCTCCCGGCAGGACAGGGCGAGGGTATTCGGCCGCGCCTGGGCCTGGATCGGGCTTGCAGCCAGGGCCGCGAGCAGCGGCAGGGCCACCCGCCGTGAGACTCGGATAAGTTGCATGGCGAGGCTCCTCCTCGGGGATCGTCCCAGCTCGAATCGCAGTTTCGCGGGGCGCACCTGAATGGGGGCTGAAGACCCTGTGTTTACGTTCCATTCACCAATTCGCCATGGAACCGGTCGGGTCCGCCCGGCAAACAACGCGACTGGACCTAAACAGTGGTAGCCCATTAGCTTTTTGCCGTTAGGTTGCAATGATTAGGGCTGGGTGTGGCAGGAATGTAACGGCGCTGGCGATCGGCCTCTGCTAGATAGGTGGCACTGGACGAAGCGTCTCGTGTCTCAAGTCTGTAACGACACTCATTCGCGTAACACGCACAAGGGGGTTGGTCATGAAGCGGTTTCTTCTCGCCACTGTCGCGCTGGCGGCGCTCTCGGCTCCGGCCGCGGCTGCTGACCTGGCGACGAAGTATCCCGTCAAGGCGGTCGCCGTCGTGCCGGTGTTCTCCTGGACCGGTTTCTACATCGGCGGTAACTTTGGTTACGGCGGTGACAAGTTCACCTTCGACGAGGTGAACACCTATTACGGCGACTACTACAGCTCCGAGAGCCGTTCCGTGAACTCCTCCGGCTTCTTCGTCGGTGGCCAGATCGGCTATAACTACCAGTTCGCCAACAACGTGGTGCTCGGCATCGAGACCGACCTGCAGTGGTCGAACATCGAAGGCAAGTATTCCGAGAGCTACGCCGACTACTACGGCTACGTTTCGAACTACAATGCCGGCGCGTCGGTCGATTACTTCGGCACCATCCGCGCTCGTCTCGGCTACGCCTTCGACCGGTTCCTGCCCTACATCACCGGTGGTGCCGCCTACGGCAAGACCGGCTTGGACATCAACAGCTCCTATTACGGCGACGGCTATGGCGCGTGGGGCGCGTCGAGCTCGTCGACCAAGTGGGGCTGGACTGTCGGCGCTGGCGTGGAATACGCCATCACCAACAACTGGACGTTCAAGACCGAGTACCTGTACGTCGACCTCGGCAGCACCGACTACTCGTACTATGGTACCTACTGCTGCAGCGGGTACACGAACTACAACGACATCTACAGCGGCTCGGTGGACACCAAGTTCCACACGCTCAAGGCCGGTGTGAACTACAAGTTCTGATCGAAGCACCGCTTCATCGGGAAAGCCCGCTGCTTCGGCAGCGGGCTTTTTTGTGGGCAAAGCGCCCCGGAAGGGGGGCGGCGCCTGCTGTTCGTGTTTTTGCCGGTTACTGAAGGGGCGGTATTCTGAGCCGCATGGTCCGGTCCCGGTCCTTCCCTCTGCGATCGGCGGCTTCGCGTCCATTTCAGCGGAAAGGCCGAGGGATGTCCTGTTCTCAGAGCCGGAACATCGGTGCCGTGTTGGTCGATCTCCGGTCCGAAGGGGCGGTTTCGGTACTCCGCCAACGGTTTGGCGCGGTGCTGTTTCAGAGCGAGTGTGGCGGGAATGTAACAGCAATCGTCCGGGGGCTCTGCTACATAAGCTCCCAGGACACGGCGGCTCCGGAACGGGGCCGCGTCCAGAACGAATTCACCCAAATGGGTAATGCCCAAACAAGGGGTTGGTCATGAAGCGTCTTCTTCTCGCCACTGTCGCGCTTGCGGCTCTCTCGGTGCCGGCCATGTCTGCTGACCTGGCGACGAAGTATCCCGTCAAGGCGGTCGCCGTGGTGCCGGTGTTCTCCTGGACCGGTTTCTACATCGGCGCCAACGCCGGCTACGGCGGTGACAAGTTCACCCTCGATGAAGTGAACACCTACTACGGCGACTATTACAGCAGCGAGAGCCGCTCCGTGAACTCCTCCGGCTTCTTCGTCGGTGGTCAGATCGGCTACAACTACCAGTTCGCCAACAATGTGGTGGTCGGCGTCGAGACCGACCTGCAGTGGACGAACATCGAAGGCAAGTACACTGAGAGCTACGCCAATTACTGGGGTGGCCTCTCGAACTACAGCTCTGGCGCGTCTGTCGATTACTTCGGCACCATCCGCGCCCGTCTCGGCTACGCGTTTGACCGGTTCCTGCCCTACATCACCGGTGGCGCGGCCTACGGCAAGACCGCTTACGACATCAGCAACTTCTACGTGGGCGAAGGTTATGATGTGTGGGGTGGCTCCGCCTCCTCGACCAAGTGGGGCTGGACGATTGGTGCTGGCGTGGAATACGCCATCACCAACAACTGGACGTTCAAGACCGAGTACCTGTACGTCGACCTCGGCAGCACCGACTTCTCGTACTTCGGTACGTACTACGACGGCTCCACGAACTTCAACGACATCTACAGCGGCTCGGTGGACACCAAGTTCCACACCCTCAAGGCTGGCGTGAACTACAAGTTCTGATCGAAGCTCTGCTTCGTCGGGAAAGCCCGCTGCCTTGGCAGCGGGCTTTTTAGTGTTTGCCGCTGGCGGCGCGCCTCGGCGACCCGTTGCTCTCGTTGCCATTTGCGTTGCAGCCGCCCCTGAAGGACTTCGGGGCATGGGCGCATCCGCATCTCTTGAGTTTCCGGGCGGATTCTCCGATCAGGTGCATTGAACCGCGATCGCATACGGCTCCAGAAGGCCTGAGACCTTCGGCCCGACGTCATGAGGCTTGCGCCATGAGTGAGGACATCGCCTTCAACCGCGCGTTCGACGCGCCACCCGGACGGGTGGATGAGGTGTCCCCCCTGGTGCGCCGGATCGTGGCGCCCAATCCCTCCCCCTTCACCTTCACGGGGACCTGCAGCTACATCATCGGACGCGGTCAGGTGGCGATTCTCGACCCCGGCCCGGATGATCCCGCCCATGTGGCGGCGCTGCTGGAAGCCGTGCGCCACGAGACGGTGACGCACGTCTTCGTGACCCACACCCATCGCGACCATTCTCCGGCCGCGCGCGCGGTGGTGGCCGCAACCGGAGCGGTGACGCTGGGGGAGGGGCCCCACCGTGCGGCCCGCCCCCTGGCCATCGGCGAGGTCAATCCGCTCGATGCCAGCGCCGACACCGACTTCTCCCCCCATATCAGGCTTGGGGAAGGCGACACGATCGCGGGTCCGGGCTGGACCCTGACGGCCCTGTTGACCCCCGGGCATTGCGCCAACCACGTCGCCTTCGCCCTGAAAGAAGACGACCTGCTGTTTTCCGGCGACCATGTGATGGCCTGGGCGACCTCCATCGTCGCGCCGCCGGACGGCTCCATGGGCGACTATATCCGCTCCCTCGAAATACTCGGGCGGCGGGAGGAGCGCATCTATCTCCCCGGCCACGGTGGGCCGGTGACCGATGCGCCCGACTTCGTGCGGACCTATCTGGCCCATCGCATGGCCCGTGAGGCGGCGATTCTGCGCGCCCTCGACCGGGAGGTGGAGACCATCCCCGATCTGGTGCGGGGCATCTATATCGGCCTCGATCCACGCCTGGTGGGCGCGGCCTCCCTCACCGTGCTGGCGCACCTGGAGCATCTGGTGTCCAGCGGCCGCGTGGCGACCGATGGCCCGGTTGCGGCCATCACCGGGCGATTCCGGCGTGCGGCCTGACGCCGGCCGAACCGGGGCCTGCGCCTGATGTGCGGCCGGTTCGTCCAGCAGATGCCGCCGGTGCGCATCGGCGAGGTGTTCGATGTGGACCCGGCGCTGGCGGCATTGCCCAACGCGCCGCCGCGCTACAATGCGGCGCCGACGCAGGATCTCCTGGTGGTCCGCCGCCATCCGCAGACGGGCGTGCGCCACCTCTCGCTGCTCAGGTGGGGGCTGGTGCCGTCCTTCGCCAAGGACGCGTCGGCTGGCGCCCGGCTCATCAACGCCCGCTCCGAGACCGCGCCTGAAAAGCTTTCCTTCCGCTCTGCGTGGCGCGCCCGGCGTCGCTGCATCGTGCCGGCGGACGGCTTTTATGAATGGGCGCCCGCGCCCGGGCCGCGACAGCCCTTCTTCATCCGCCGTGCCGACGGCCGGCCCATGGCGCTCGCGGGATTGTGGGAGGGCTGGAAGGATCCGGCGACCGGCCAATGGCTGCGCACCTTCACCATCCTGACCACCGCCGCCGATCCCAAGCTGCGCCCCCTGCATGAGCGGATGCCGGTGATTCTGCCCGAATCGGACATCGCCGCCTTCCTGGAGGCCGAGGATCCGCGCGGCCTCATGCGGTCCTATCCCGGCGCGGGCCTAGACCTGTGGCCGGTCTCCACCCGCGTGAATTCGGTACGCAACGACGATCCGGACCTCATGGCGCCGCTGCGGGAGAGCGACGCTCTCAAAATTTGAGGGAAGAGAACGCGTTATCCGGCCCGATTGCGGTGCAATCTGATCGGCGCGTGCTCCGGTCGAGGCGGCAAACGCGGCCATGGCGCTGCGTGTTGCCGGCGCGGACCCCGTCAATCCTGAACTGTCCTGCTGAGCCGCCCGCCCTCAGCGGTGGCGGCGCTCGGCGGCGAGGTCGGCCATCAGCGCCTCCACGCGCTCGGAATTGGTTCCAAGGTCGTGGGTGCCGTAGCGGGAGGCGGAACGCACGTCCACCCGCGCGCCCTTTGCCGTGGGGCGGATGCGGATGGAGACGTTCGAGCGAAAGCCCATGATGGGAGAAACCGCCACCGCCTCGATCTGCCCGTCGCGCCGCGTGCCGCGGGGCGGAACGGCGTCGAGGATGGTCCAGTGGCGCTTCTGCACCAGGGCGAGCACGGTGTTGAAGGCTTCTTCCGGCGTCGCGGTGAGATCCACCGGCTTGATGCCGGGATAGGCCATGCGCTGCACCGCCGCAGTGTCGATGCCGCCATAGGTCAGCGTGTTGGCCTCCCGCGGAAAGGCAAGGGCGAGGGAGCGGAAGCGCGGCGGATCGGCCGCGTCGGTGGAGATGTCGGTGAGGGGCGGCAGCATCATGCCGCGCGCCAGCACGGCCGCGGGGCCGGCCAGCACCAGCACCGCGATGCCCACCGCCGCCATGGCTCGCCCGATGCCCAGCCAGCCGGTTTCCCAGGTGATGAAGAACGCGATGGTGCCGAGCACGCCGGCGATCGCGGCCAGGCCAAGCCCGGTGGCGAGGGTGACCAGCGCCGGCTGGAAATCGAGGAAGCCGGTGCGGTACAGCAGCGCCGCGAGCGCCACCACCGGCAGCGAGAACAAGGCGAGCCGGAAGCTCCACCGCGCCAGCGGCGAGAAACGCTCTTCCGTATAAAGCCTGCGTCTGATCATTCCATCCGTCCGCTCGCCGGCGACCGCCTGGTTAAAGCATTTTCGAGCGAAGCGGACACCGGTTCGCGTGAGGAAAATGCGTGGATTTTTCGTTCTAAAGCGTTTTCGAGCGAAGCGGATACCGGCTCGCGTGAAAAAATGCGTTAAAACAAGACTCTAGGGCGATTGCCGTGAGCCAATGCGAACGGAAAACGCTCTAGACCGCGTTTTCCCGCTCCGGGGAAGAGCGCTCCCGTTCCAGAAGCCGGGGCAGGTCGTCGATGCTGTCCACCACCAGGTCGGCCTCGGAAAGCAGGTCGTCGATGGGGGCGGGGCCGGAGCGCACCGCGATGAAACGGGCGCCGGCCCCGCGGGCGGCGGCCAGGTCGTGGGCGCTGTCGCCGATCACGGCCATGGTGTGGGGCGCAAGGCCGAAGCGGGTGCCGAAGGCCGCAACCATCCCGGGTCCGGGCTTGGAGCCGAAGCCGGAATCATAGCCGTGCACCGCCGCCAGCAGGGGCAGGATGCCGAGGGCCTCGGCCTGCCGGCGGGCGCTGTCCTCGGCGTCATTGGTGACGATGCCGAGGACGAAGCCGGCGCTCCCGAGGTGGGCCAGCGTCGCCTGGGGCCGGCCGATGGGGGTGAGGAAGGCAAGGCCCTCGCGGGCGAACAGGTCGTCGATCTCGGCGAGAAAGTCCGGCGTCGCCGGCCGGCCGAGGGCTTGTGCCCACAACGGCCCATAATGGGCCGACGACCCCGAGACGAGGGGCGAGGTGTGCAGGAAACGCCCCTCTGCCGGCAGATAGTGGCTTACCGTCTGAAGGCGCGCCAGCGCGGCGGCATCGTCCCCCGCCAGGGCGCGCATGGCCGCCCCGCAGGCGGGACCCCAGGTGCGGTCGAAATCGACGAGGGTGCCGTCCTTGTCGAAAAGCAGGGCGGAAACATCGCGCATGGGCCTATCCGGACGAGGCGGCCAACGGCACGCCGGGGAGGAAAAAGGTACCGGCCGGGCCGTATCGACCGGGCGGTTCGGCTTCTCTACTATCACGCATCATGCACTCGCGACGATCTGCGCCGCCCGGCGTCCGCCTTCCCGCCCCGCCGACTGTCGCCGCGTCGGATCCTGCCCGAACCGGCTGGTTGCGGATCGCCCGCTTGAGCGCGCGATTCGCGCCATTGGGCTCCGTTTGCCCGGTCCATCGCCCGCGCGTTTCAACACGGGGAACGCCTTATCCGCTCAGCTGGCGGCGCAGAGTGATCGGCGCCTGCTCCGGGGTGTCCTGCCTGCTGCTCGCCGTCAGCGGACCGGCCCTTGGCGCAACCGCGCCGCTGCCGCCGAAGAAGCCGTCGGGGCTCACCGTGGCGGTGCCGGCGCCCACCGCCGTGCGGCGTCCGCCCCTGCGCGCGGCGCCGCTGCCGCCGGCGCGCCCGGCCGAGCTGGATGCCGAGGAGGACGCGCAGGAACCGGCCCCTGCGCCCCGGCTCGCTGCCCGGACGCCCGGTCCGCAGGAGGGCGCTGACCTGGAACAGGGGGGTGCGCCCGGCGCGGTCCCGTTGCCGCCCGCCCGACCGGATGCGCCCGCTCCGGCCGGAGAGGGCGCATCCGGTCCGGAAGCGGCGCCTTCGGGCGCTGCCCGGGAGATGCCGGCGGCGTGCGCGGCCCTGATCGAGGACGGCACCCTGGTCGCGACCCTGGATGCGCCCATGGCTGCCGGGGGCAGTTGCGGTCTCGCCCAGCCGGTGCGCCTGTCCGCCGTGCGCCTGCTGGACGGTCGCCTCGTCGCCTTCAAGCCGGCGGCCGTGACCCGGTGCGAGCTGGCCGTCGCCGTCGCCGGCTGGCTGCGCGAGGACCTGGCCCCGGCCGTTGCCGCGCTGGGGTCGCCGGTGACGGCGGTCACGGTGGCGGCGTCCTACGACTGCCGCCCGCGCAATCGCGTGTCCGGCGCGCGCATGAGCGAACACGGTCTTGGCAATGCCCTGGACGTGGGCGGCTTTGAGCTTGCCGACGCCCGTGTCGTGAAGGTGGAGAAAGGGGGCCTGCCGCAGCGCCTGCGCGCCGCCATGAAGGAGAGCGCCTGCCGCCGCTTCACCACCGTGCTCGGCCCCGGATCGGACGGCTATCACGAGGACCATATCCATGTGGACCTCGCCCAGCGCCGGCTCGGCTTCCGGCTGTGCCAATGGAACCTGGATGCGGGCACGGTGGTGGCCAGGAAGGACAAGCCGAGACCGAAGACTGCCGCGCCGGCCCCGGCTTCTTCCGGCGGTTCCGACACGGACGGCCCGGCGCCGGAGGCCGAAACCGACGGTTCCGACGTGAAAGCGGACGGGAAATGAGCCCGTTGCCGCGACCGCCGGCAAGCCTGTCCACCGGACGGCGGTGGCCAGCTGGGGCGAAGCCCGGGGCTGATCTACCCCTGCGCCGGACTGCTGCCGGCTGAAGGCCAGAGCACGCGCCGATGGGCTTGCAACGCAAGCTGATCGGATCACGCGCTATCCCTCTCTGGTTGAGAGGGCGATCGGGCTTGGGATGCCCGCCACGGGCAGCTTCCCGGAGCCAGGGGCATCCGCGCGGCGCCGGAGCGTGAGCCTCTCGGCATCGCTCGAAGGCCGGGCCGCTGGTTTCAGAGGCCAGAAACGCAAAAGGGCGCTGATGAACCGCGCCCTTGTCAAACCATAGGGCGCGGATGAACCGCGCCCCTTGTCAAACCATCCCTGTCAACCGGTCACGGCGATCAGAGCACCACCACTTCCGAGCCCGTCGGCACGCGGTTGTAGAGGTCGATCACGTCCTCGTTCAGCATGCGGATGCAGCCGGAAGAGATGGCCTGCCCGATATATTCGGGCTGGTTGGTGCCATGGATGCGGAACAGCGTGTCCTGGTTGCCCTGGTACAGGTACAGCGCGCGGGCCCCCATGGGATTGTGCGGGCCGGGACCCACATAGGAGGGGAGGCCGGCGATGCGCTGGTGAATTTCCGGCGTGGGGGTCCAGCTCGGCCATTCCGCCTTGCGGCCCACTTTCGCCTGACCGCGGAAAGCGAGGCTTTCCTCACCCACGGTCACGCCGTACCGGATCGCCTTACCGCCGCCTTCGACATAGTAAAGGAACTTGTTCGGCGTATCGATAACTATGGTGCCGGGCTTCTTGTTCGTCGGATACTCGACGATATGCCGGGCGAAATCACCGCTCGGCTTCACATTGGGATAAGGCTTGTTCGCGAGAAGCTGCTTGTCCCGCGCCGTCATCGCCGCTTCAGGTGCCGGTGCATAGGTTCCCGACACGCAGCCGCTGAGCATCAAACCCGCCAGCAGTGCTCCGACCAGCCGCCAATTCATGTTCGCCTCATTCTACTCTGCCTTGCCGCGCAAGGAGGAATCGATCCCGCTCTGATTGAATTAACCCAATGTCCGCCATGCTTGAAGAGTTCTGCGCGCGCCCTCGCCCGCTTATGCGAAAGCGTTGCAGAAATGCCGCACAGCCTGCCGTTTCGTCACCGGGCTTTGGAGTTTCTCAAGGAATTGGGCGCGTACTCCTCGTATGACCTCGGAGAAGTCGCATCGGTTGCACAGTTTTGACGCAGTCGAACGCCATTTCTCAAAGGGTCACGCGAAGGTGCCGCAACGTCAAAAGTCGCACCGTACAGGAGTAGGACATGTCTACCGCACAGCCGTCGCAGGGGCTCAGCACCCGGGTGGAATCGGATCTGAAGCGTATGGCGCAGAACCAGCAGTGGCGGGAAATCGGGATTTCGGCCGTCGCCGCGGCTGCCCAGCAGGCGAGCGAGAAGCGCGTCGCCGAGGTCAAGGGCGGTGGTGAGCCGAACCGCGTGGTGACCCTCAGGGACATCGACTTTCTCGCGGCCTGAGGGCGCGTGATCGCCGAGGTGGCCGGCGCGGGGGCCGGGCCACGGCGGCATTTCCTTCGGTGTCCTGCCGGGGCTACAACAGCCGGGCAATCCGGGGACATGCCGCATGCTCGTTGCTTATGTGTTCAGCGATGGGGGCCTGAATGGCATCCCCGTCGCCGAAGGGCCGATACCGGCCGAGACGGTCTGGCTCGACCTGATCTCGCCGACCGAAGCCGACGATATCCTGGCTGAAGCCTTCGCCGGCATTTCCGTGCCCACGCGCGAGGAGATGGGCGAGATCGAGCAGTCGAGCCGCCTCTATATAGAAGGTGACGCGCGATACATGACGGCCTCGCTCCTGTGCGGGGCCGACACGCCGACGCCGGTCATGCTGGAAGTCAGCTTCATCGTGACCAAGGGCCGCCTGATCACGGTGCGCTACGGCGAGCCCCGTGCCTTTCCCTCGGTTGCCGGGCGCCTGGCCAAGGCCTGCCCCTCCGCCATCTCCGGCGAGACCGTCCTCATCGACCTGCTTGAAGCGATCGTGGACCGCGCCGCCGACGTGCTGGAGCAGATCGGCGCCGACGTGGAACGCATCTCCAAGCACATCTTCGAGCGCGACCAGAGCCGTGAAAACGCCAACAAGCGCTATCGCGCCATCCTGTCCCATGTGGGCCGCAAGGAGGGCCTGGTCTCCTACGCCCGGGAGAGTCTGGCCTCGCTGCAGCGCCTTTTGTCCTTCCTCGGCACGGAGACCGAAGGGGTCGCGGTGAGCAAGGATGCCAAGGCTTCGGTCAAGTCCATGAGCCGGGACGTCTCGGGCCTTTCCGACTATGCGGCCTTCATGGGCGACAAGCTGCAGTTCCTGCTCGACGCCACCATCGGCCTTGTCAGTCTTGAGCAGAACAACATCATCAAGATCTTCGCCGTGCTCTCGGTGGTGCTGATGCCGCCGACGCTGATCGCCTCCATCTACGGCATGAACTTCCACAACATGCCGGAGCTGGACTTTACCTACGGCTATCCGCTGGCGCTCGGCGCCATGGTGGTGTCGGGCATCCTGCCCTATGTCTTCTTCAAGTGGCGCCGCTGGCTGTGAGCCCAAATCCGCGCAGCGCTTTGGGACCAAGCCCGCGCAGCGCTTTGGGGGCAAGCCCGCGCGGCGCCTGAGCGAAGGTACCCAAGATCCCGCGCGCCGGCCTCACACATGCTGGCCGCCGTTGATGTGGATCTCCGCCCCGTTGAGGTAGGACGAGGTATCCGTGCACAGCACGTAGATGATCTTCGCCACCTCGTCGGGCGTGCCGAGCCGCTGCATGGGGATCTGCTCGACGATCTTGTCGGTGCCCGGCGAGAGGATGGCGGTGTCGATCTCCCCCGGCGCGATGGAGTTGACGCGGATGCCGCGCCGCCCGAAGTCGGAGGCCATCTCCCGCGTCAGCGAGGCCAGCGCCGCCTTGGAGGTGGCATAGGCCGCCCCCGCGAAGGGATGCACCCGCGAGCCGGCGATGGAGGTGACGTTCACCACCGAGCCCTGCGCCTTCTCCAGCTGTGCCGAAAGCCCCCGCGCCAGCATGATGGGGGCGAAGAAATTCACCTGGAACACGTCCACCCAGGTTTCAAGGTCGGTGTTCAGGGTGCCGAGCCTTGAGCCGCCCTCGCCCTTGGGCGAGATGGCGGCATTGTTGACGAGGGCGTCGAGCCGGCCGTCCGGCAGGCGGCGTTGCACCTCGGCGATGGCGTCCTTGGTGCTGGCGGGGCTGGAAAGGTCCACCTGGATGTGGTCCTCCGGCCCCGCGCCCCACGGGCATTGTTCCGGAAACGCGTGGCGCGAGCAGGAGATGACGCGCCAGCCGGCGGCGGAGAAGCGCTTCACCGTGGCGTGGCCGATGCCGCGCGAGGCCCCGGTGAGGAGCATGATGCGGGGCGGGGCTTCGGGTTCGGCGGTCATGACAAGGGTCCCGGGCCGGCGTTCAGGGCTGAAGCATGTCGGCCCGACATGCAGCACCCTCGCGCCGCAACGTCAAGGAAAGGGTGCCACGGACCGGGATGCCTCAGGGGAACAGCCGCGTCCTGGACCAGTCCGCGCCTTCCCCCTCGCGGCGGAACACCACCCGGTCGTGCAGCCGGAAGGGGCGGTCGTGCCAGAATTCGAGGGCCACCGGCAGCACGCGGAAGCCGGTCCAGTGCGGCGGGCGCGGCACGGTGCCGAGGGCGTATCTCGCGGTCGCCGCCGCCACCGCCGCCTCCAGCGCGAAGCGGCCCTCCAGCGGACGCGACTGGCTGGAGGCCCAGGCGCCGATCTGCGACAGGCGGGGGCGGGTGGCGAAATAGGCGTCGGCCTCCTCGGAACTCACCTGTTCCACCGGCCCGCGCACCCGCACCTGCCGGCGCAGGGATTTCCAGTGGAACACCAGCGCGGCCTTGGGGGTCTGCGCAAGTTCTCGGCCCTTGGCGCTCTCGGTATTGGTGAAGAAGACGAAGCCGCGGGCGTCGAGCCCCTTCAGCAGCACCATGCGGGCATCCGGCAGGCCGTCGGGATCGACGGTGGCCAGCGTCATGGCGTTGGGATCGTTCGGCTCGCTCTTCTCGGCCTCGGCGAGCCATTCGGCAAACAGCCGGAACGGTTCGGAGACTTCCGTAAAATCACCGGATGTTAAGGGGTTGTGGGCTTCCATGCCGGTGCTCGAAGTCATGTGGGAGCCCCTTGTGCCTCGCCTCTCGCGCGCCGTCCCCATGGCCGGCTGCCGTTCCTTATATAGAAGCGCGATCCGTCGGCGCGAAGCGCTCTGTCGCATGGCGGCCGCGGGGCTCGTCGCCGCGGGCCTCGGCGGCTGTTCCACCGTCAACGTGTCGCCGGATGACGCCATCGTCACCGGCTCCATCCGGGCCACGCCGGCCTCCCTCCCGGTGCCGGACGGCCACGCCCCCACCGGGGTTTCGGCCAGCGACTGGGTGCAGGCCAAGATCGCCCTCGATCAGGCTTTGGCCGCGCGCCAGAAGGACGTTTCCATCCCCTGGGACAATCCCGAGACGGGCTCCCGCGGCACGGCGACGCCGGTCGGGCCGGTGCGCGCCGGCGGCTGCCGGGACTTCATGATCTCGCTGGTGGATGGCAAGGCGGCCGACCGCTGGATCCAGGGGGAGGTCTGCAAGGCCCGCGCGGGCACCGTCCTGTCGCAGGTCCGGGTGCTCGGGCAGGCTTGAGGCAAGGCGAGGTGCGAAAAAAGCGCCGGTTGCCAGCGCGGCCGTTGCATTTTCCGCGTCGCAAACCACATCCTGAGGTGCGGCTGGCCGCCTGAGTGCCGGCCGGCGAGGTGATTGACCCATGCGTGATCCTTACGACGTCCTCGGCGTCTCCAAGACCGCCGACGAGGCCGAGATCAAGCGCGCCTATCGCAAGCTTGCGAAGAAGCTGCATCCCGACGCCAACGCGTCCGACCCCAAGGCCCAGGACCGCTTTGCGGAGCTGAATACCGCGCACGAAATCCTTGAGGACAAGGAGAAGCGCGGCCAGTACGACCGCGGCGAGATCGACGCCGAGGGCAAGCCGAAGGCCCCCGAATTCACCGGCTTTCGCGGCGGCGGCCCCCGGCGCGGTCCCGGCGGCTTTTCCGGCTATGACGGCGACACGATTTTCGAGAGCTTCTCCTTCGGTCCCGAGGGGGCGCGCCGCTCGTCCGGGCGCGGCGGCGGGGGCGGCGGCTTCGAGGACATCGGCGACATTTTCGGCTTCGGCCGCCAGCGCCGCTCCGCCGGCGGCGGCTTTGCGCCCCAGCCCGGCGCGGACATGGAAATAACGCTCCCGGTCTCCTTCGAGGAGGCGGCCGAGGGGGCGTCCAAGCGCGTCGGCCTGCCCAATGGCAAGCAGATCGACATCAAGATCGCCGCCGGCACCCGCGAGGGGCACCGCATGCGCCTGAAAGGGCAGGGCGAGCCCAGCGCCATGGGCGGCCCGGCGGGCGATGCCTATGTCACCATCTCCTACGCCCCCCATCCGATCTTCGAGCGGGAGGGCGACGACCTGCGCCAGACTCTGGACGTGGAACTCGCCGATGCGGTGCTGGGGGCCAAGGTTCGCGTGCCCACCCTCAAGGGGGCGGTGGAGCTTGCCATTCCGGCCTGGACCTCCGGCGGGCGCACCTTCCGCCTGCGCGGCAAGGGCCTGCCCACGGCGAGCGGGGGGCACGGCGACCTTCTGGTGCGGACCAACCTCGTCCTGCCCAAGGCGAAGGACGAGGAGCTGGAAGCGCTCATGAAGAAGCTGCGCGAGCAGGCGGACTAATCGCGGCGGCCGGTGGAGCATCGGCCGTCGATCCAGCCGGCGCGAGCCGGGGCGATCTCCTTTCGGCATTCGGTCGAGCACTCGCGCCGCGCCCTACCGCGTTTAGGGGATGGCCGGCCAGTCCGGGCGGGCGCATCATCTGTGGGTTGCAACCTGGGCTCTTCAGGAGGCGATCCATGGCAAAGCCCATCTTGGACGACCAGCTCGCCGCCGAATATGCGGCGCTGTTCGCGTCCCTCGTCATCCGGCCCGAGCGGCGCGACGAGGTCCAGCGTGTCGCCGAGCGCGTCCTGCGCCCCGCCAACCGCAAGCAGTATGAGACGGTGGAGGCGCAGACCTCCGTGCCCTGGTTCGTGGTGGCGATCATCCACAATCTGGAGGCCGACATGGCCTTCTCGGCACACCTGCACAATGGCGATCCGCTGACGGCGCGCACGGTCCAGGTGCCGGCCGGTCTGCCGAAGAAGCCCCCCGCCAGCGGCGGGGCGTACAGCTGGGTGGAAAGCGCCACCGATGCCCTGGCCCATGACGGGCTCGACCGATGGACCAAGTGGACCGTCCCCGGCATCGCCTATGCGCTGGAGCGGTACAACGGCTTCGGCTACCGCACCCGCTTTCCGTTCGTCAAAAGCCCCTACCTCTGGGGCTTCAGCAACGTCTATACCCGCGGCAAGTTCATCCGCGACGGCCTGTTCTCGCCCGATGCGGTGAGCCAGCAATGCGGCGGCATGACCTTGCTGTCGGCCCTCATGGACACGGCAGAGGTGGCCGAGCGCCTCGGATTCCAGGCGCCGCCGGACAGCGACGAGGTGGCCAAGCCCACGCCGTTCCTTCCCGCCGACGGCAGCGTGCTGGAGTTTCCGGACAATCCGCCCCGCTTCCCGGGCAAGTATCTGATGGAGAATGCCGGCGACAAGGCTTCCGTCAGCCGCCTGCAGAAGCGCCTCGCCGAGATGGGGGCCTCGCCGGGAGCGCCCACCGGCGTCTTCGACACTCCCACCAAATACGCGATCCAGCTGTTCCAGGCGCGCTCCGTGGACCTCGACGGCGCGCCGCTGGAGATCGACGGCATCGTCGGCCCCATGACCTGGGGCGCGCTGTTCGGTCCCCTGTCCATCGAGAGCGAATGGGTGAAGCCGCGCATCTCCATCAAGAAGGCGGAGCGCACCCTCGCTACGGCGGTCCTCGATGTGGCGGCGGACCAGATCGGCGTCAGGGAGATTCCGCCCAACAGCAATTGCGGGCGCGAGGTGGAGGCCTTCCTCGGCAGCGTCGGCCTGGGCCGGGGCAATCCTTGGTGCATGTCGTTCGTCTACTGGTGTTTCGCGCAGGCGGCGGGGGACCTGGGCGTGGCCAACCGGGTGCCGCGCAGCGGCCATGTGCGCACCGCGTGGAAGGAGACCTGCGCCCGCACGTCCGGCGTGCGCGTGGTGACGGCGCGGGAGGCGCAGGTCGATCCCTCGCTGGTGACGCCGGGGATGGTCTTTTTCCTCGGCCTGTCCGGCAGCACCGGCCATGCCGGCATCGTCGCCGACAACATCAACGGCAAGCTCGTGACCATCGAGGGCAACACCAACCAGGATGGGGTGCGGGACGGCGGCGGCGTGTTCCGCCGCGTCGGCCGCAAGGTGACCGATCCGGTGGTGCTCGGCTTCGCCGCCTTCGGCTGAGGGCGGCGCGCCCGGACTTGCGCGGAGGGACAAAAGCCATGGCGGATGAAGGCGTTTCATCGGCCGCTGCCATGGCAGGGTGCTTGGCTCACCCCTTTGGCCGACTTTCCACGGGCGCCGGCGCCCTCTAAAGTCCGCGCCCGAAAAAGGACAAGGAAGCGCCCCCATGTTTCTCGAGCTGCAGAACCTCTATTTCGAAGACCTCACCCTTGGCCGCATCGAGCGCATGTCCAAGACGGTGTCGTCCTCGGACATCGTCGGTTTCGCCGAGCTGACCGGCGACCGCAACCCCATCCACCTCTCCCAGCATTTCGCCGCGAAGACCCCGTTCGGCGGCCGCATCGCCCACGGCCTCTATACCGCGAGCCTGATTTCCGCCGTGCTCGGCACCCGCCTGCCGGGGCCCGGCGCCATCTACATCTCCCAGACCCTCAATTTCCGTGCCCCGGTGCGCATCGACGACACCGTGGACGTGGAGGTGAAGGTGGTGGAACTGATCCCCGAGCGGTATCGCGCGCGGCTGTCGTGCGTTTGCAGCGTGAAGGGCGAGGTGGTGCTCGACGGCGAGGCGCTGGTGAAGGTGCCGTCCTCCGGCGTGCAGAAGGTTGCGTCCGCCTGAGGTGTCGGCCACGCTGCCCTTCCAGCGTTTCAGGAGGGCGGCATGTTCGAATCGGCCACGTTTGAGCATCGGCTGGACAAGGCCGCCTTCAAGGCGCTGGAGCCCAGCCTGCGCGAAGACCTCCTCAACGCCCAGTTCGCGCTCATCGAGGCGAAGCGGCGCAGCCTGATCGTGCTCATCCACGGTCCCGACGGCGCCGGCAAGGGCGCCGTCCTGAACCGGCTCTACAGCTGGCTCGACGTGCGCAAGGTGCAGACGCTCACCTTCGAGATGCCCTGCGCCGAGGAAGACCGGCCGCCCATGTGGAAATACTGGCGCGAGTTGCCGGCGTTCGGCCAGATCGGTGTCATGCTCGGCTCCTGGTACCACGCGCCGCTGTGCAAGCGGGCGCTGGGCACCATGGGGCGGGCCGATTTTATGGCCTCCCTCGACGAGATCGAACGCTTCGAGAGCATGCTCCACGCCGAGGGCGTGAGTGTCCTGAAGATCTGGCTCTATCTCGACGCCGAGGAGGCGCGCAGCCGCCTCAAGGCTCTCACCAAGGGCGATTATCAGCGCCCCGTGGTGCGTGAATGGGCCGAGATCGAGGGCGCCGACGCCCGCAAGCGGCTGCATCGGGCGTCCGAGGACGCTGCCCGCGCCACCTCCACGGACATCGCGCCGTGGCATGTGGTGCCGGCCGCCGACACCGAATATTGCGACGCCATGGTCGGCAGCCTGCTGCTGGAGAAGCTGCGCGCCATGGCGGCGGAGCCGGAACCGGCGCCCCTGCCCCTGCCGCCGAACCCCATGCATGTGCCGGGCCTGTTGCCCGCCTTCTCCATCCTCTCCACCCTCAATATGTCGCGCAGCCTGCCGGAGGCGGAGTATGACCGCGACCTGGCGCAGGCCCAGAGCCGCATCACCCGCCTCACCAACGCGCCGGCCTTCGCCCGCTCCGGGCTGGTGATCGCGTTCGAGGGTTCGGACGCGGCCGGCAAGAGTTCCACCATCATGCGCCTGCGCCGGGCGCTGGACCCGCGGCGCTTCCGGGTCCATCCCATCGCCGCGCCCACCGACGAGGAGCGGGCGCGGCCCTATCTGTGGCGGTTCTGGCGGCACATTCCCACCCACGGGCGCACCGCGATCTTCGACCGCTCCTGGTACGGCCGGGTGCTGGTGGAGCGCGTCGAGGGCCTGTGCGGGCCGGACGACTGGGGCCGGGCCTATGGGGAGATCAACGATTTCGAGGCCCAGATCACCCGCGCCGGCTATGTGGTGGTGAAGTTCTGGCTGGCCATCAGCCAGGACGAGCAGGCCCGCCGCTTCGAGGAACGCGAAAAGATCGCCTACAAGCGCTTCAAGCTGACCCCCGAAGACTGGCGCAATCGCGAGAAATGGCCGCTCTACGAGGCGGCGGTGACGGAAATGGTGGACCGCACCTCCACCCGCGAGGCGCCATGGACGCTGGTGGAGGCGGAGGACAAGCACTTTGCCCGCGTGAAGGTGCTGAAAACCGTCGCCGACCGGCTGGAGGCGGCGCTGGGCTGAAGCGTGTCGGCGGGCGCTTCAGGCGGGTGTGCGCCAGACCTCGCCGGGATGGAACGGCAGGAAGCGCTCCGGCGCGATGCCGGCCGTGTGCAGCGCCTCGGCGAGGGCGTGCTTCGGCGCGTCCTGTGCCTCGTCGGTGAGGCGGAAGGTGCCCCAGTGGATGCCGAGGCCCTGCTCGGCGCCGGTGTCCTCCAGGATGCGCACGGCCTCGTCCGGATTGGTGTGCTGGGGCGCCATGAACCAGCGCGGCTCGTAGGCGCCGATGGGGATGAGCGCGAGGCGCGGCGGCCCGAAGGCGTGGCGCACCGCGCGGAAGATCGCGCCGGTGCCATAGCCCGTATCGCCGGCGAAATAGATCACGCCCTCCGGCGTTGCCAGCACGAACCCGCCCCACAGGGCGAAGCGGCGATCCTTCAGGCTGCGCGCCGACCAGTGGTTGGCGGGGTGGATGACTGCGGCCACGTCCGCGCTCAATGCGAAGCGGTCGCCCCAGTCGCCGGTGGCCACGGTGAGGTCCGGCAGCTTGCGGCGAATGACGACATCGTTGCCGAGGGGCGCAACGAGGCGCGGGCGGTGCGCCCGCCACAGCCGGTCGAGGGTGGGCAGGTCGAGATGGTCGTAGTGGTTGTGGCTGAGCAGGACCACATGGATCCGCGGCAGCGCGTCGAACGGGATGCCTGGCGGGTTGAACCGCTTCGGCCCGAGGAAGGGCAGGGGGCTGGCGCGCTCCGACCACACCGGATCGGTGAGGATGTTGAGGCCTGCCACCTGAATCAGCACGCTCGCATGACCCACCATGCTCACCCGGATGCCGGACGTGACCTCTGCCGGCGGCGTGTCGGTGGCTGTGGGCAGGGCCGGCACGGCGGGCCACGGCCGGCGTGCCGTGCGCATCTTGCGCCAGCGCATGAGGTCGCGCGCGGACTTGTCGGTGGAGGGGTGATCCGGGTTGAAGAAGCGCGTCCCGTCGAAATGGTCCGAGGGCGCGCCCTGATGGTAGGGGCGGGGCATGGGGTGGTTATACCAGCGTGCGCCGGCAAGGTCCTGTGCCGTCCGCCGCTGTCCCGCCCGGCGCCGATCCTGCGGCCGCCGGTTGCCTGCCGCACTGGCAGGTTCGCAGATGGCAGGTTCGCAGATGGCAGGTTCGCAGATGTCAGGTTCGCATTGGCTGGGGCGCCTGGATTCGAACCAGGGAATGGGGGAATCAAAATCCCCTGCCTTACCACTTGGCTACGCCCCAACGCGGCGGCGGACCATATAGCCGCGCCATGCGCTTCTGTCCAACGCCGTTGCCGCGGCTCCGGCCGCGATGCCGCTGTTCCGCCGCGCTCGGCGTGCTACATCCTTGAGGTGAAGCCGATTCCGACTTCACGTCGAACAGGCTGCGCCTCCCGGTGCAGCACGTCTGGAGGCCGCGCAATGTCCTTGCGCATCGCGTTCTTCTGCGTTGCCCTTGCCGCAACGGTTCCCGCCACATCCGCCGCCCTGGCCCAGGCTACGGCAACGCCCCCGACCCAGACCGCCCCTGCGGCCAACGCTCCGGCGCCCAAGCCGGCGACGGCCGCGCCTGCGGCCACGAAGCCGGCGGCGGCGCCCAACACTGCAGCTCCCAACACTGCAGCTCCCAGCACGGCGGCCCCCAAGCCGGCAGCCGCCAAGCCGGCCACCCCCGGCCAGGCCGCAGCGCACCAGCGGCAGACGGCCTGCGGGGCCGAGTGGCGCGCCGCAAAAGAGGCCGGGAAGGTGCCCGCCGGCCAGAAGTGGCCCCAGTTCTGGAGCGCCTGCAACAAGCGCCTGAAGGCCCAGGGCAAGTAGCCGGAAAGCGATTGGCCCGGAACGCGCGGCCCAGCGACCTCAGGCGCCCTGCTGCCGGGCGCCGCCCTCAGCTTCCGGTGAAGCGCGGCGCGCGCTTCTCCGCGAAGGCGAGGCGGCCTTCGCGATAATCGGCGCTGGCATTGGCGGCACCGGTGGCGCGGCGGGCCTCGCCCAGCAGCGCCACCGCTCCCGTCTCGGCGGCGCGGATGGCGAGCTTGGCGGCCTTCAATGTCAGCGGCGCATTTTCCGCGATGCGCTGGAGCGTGCGCTCGGCGGTGGCTTCCGCCTCGGCGGCGGGAATGAGCACGTCCACGGCGCCGATGGCATGCGCACGCGCCGCCGTCAGCCGCTCGGCGGTGAAGAACAGGTGCCGGGCGCCCTGGCTGCCGAACACCCGCAGCGCCCGCGCCATGCCGCGCGGATCGTACCCAAGGCCCAGGCGGGCGGCGGGAATGGCGAAGAAGGCGTCGTCCGCCGCGATCCGCATGTCGCAGCTCGACGCCAGCGCCGCGCCGGCGCCCACGCATGCGCCCTTGATCAGCGCGATGGTGGGACAGGCGAGGCTCTCGATGGCGGAGCAGGCCTGCTCCACTAGGTCGTCATAGCTCTGCGCGCCGGACGCATCGGAGCGGGCGGTGTCGAAATCCGAGATGTCGGCGCCGCCTGAAAAGGCGAGGTCGCCTTCGCCGCGCAGCACGGCAACCCGGATGTCGCTGCGGTGGGCAGCGTCCTGCGCAAACGCGATCAGGGCCCGCCACATGGTGCTGGAAATGGCGTTGCGCCGCTCCGGATTGGTCAGCACAAGGCGGGCGATGCCGCCCTCGACGGAAATGGCGATGCTGCCAGCCACGCGTCCCTCCCCCAGGCTCATTCGAAGCCGTCTTGCCCTGCACGGCCCGCGGCCGGCGACAGAGGCCCGGCCGGCCCTGCCCTGTCGTGTCTAAGCGGAACGGCAGCAGGAGGGAAGTTGCCGCATGCATCGATCGGCCCGGACCGGGAGCGACTTTCGGCGCAGGAGGTCCGGTGGCGTGGTGGCAGGAGGCACTGTGGCAGGAGGCGTGGTGGTTGACGCC
>NZ_JAIVFO010000169.1 GCF_029991245.1 Xanthobacter autotrophicus | reverse complement strand
GCCCTCTCCCCTTGCCCCCGACTCCACCACACAGGGCCTGACCGCCACCGAGCGCGAGCAGATCAGCCGCCGCGCCCGCGCCCTCTGGCAGGAGGAAGGCTTTCCGCAGGGCCGCGACCGCGAGCTGTGGGCTCAGGCAGAGCTTCAGGTGCTGAAGGGCCGCACCGCTCTTCGTGATGGCCAGTGAATGATCGGCGCTCAGGCTTGAAGGTCTTGAGCCACCCCTTCCGGCATCGGTCACAGACCGATGCAACTGGCGCGAGGAGACACGGATGCCGGCGAAATCCAAGGCCCAGCAGATGGCGGCGGGCGCAGCCCTTGCGGCCAAGCGCGGCGAACGCAAGACGAGTGAGCTGAAGGGCGCCTCGCGGGAAATGGTGAAGACCATGACCGAGGGGGAGCTGTCGGAGCTTGCCTCCACCAGGCGCAAGGGCAAGCCAGCCCACGTCTCCCGCAGCTGAGGCGCCAGGTCACAGCCATGGCGCAGCGCGCGTTCTGGAAGGGCTGGCTGAAGCTCTCCCTCGTCACCTGCCGCGTGGCCATGACCCCGGCCACGACGGAGCGGGAGAAAGTGCGCTTCCATACCCTCAACCGGGAGACCGGCAACCGCGTGGTGGCGCACTATGTGGACGAGGCCACCGGCAAGCCGGTGGATGAGGCCGACGAAGCCCGCGGCTACCAGACCGGCGACGACACCTATCTCCTCATCGAAGACGAGGACCTCGACCAGATCGCCCTGGAGAGCGCCCGCACCATCGACATCGAGCGCTTCGTGCCGCGCGACGGCATCGGCTGGGCCTATCTCGACAAGCCCCACTATCTCGTCCCGGACGACGCGGTGGGGGCCGAAGCCTTCGGCGTCATCCGCTCCGCCATGGCGCAGAGCGGCACCGCCGCGCTCGCCCGCCTGGTGCTCTACCGGCGCGAGCGCGCGGTGATGATCGAGCCGCGCGGACGCGGCCTTGTCCTCTGGACCCTGCGCTACGGTGACGAGGTCCGCGCGTTCGACGGCGCGCCGCAGGCCGATGGCCGGCCGGACAAGGCGGCGCTTGCGCTGGTGAAGACGTTGATTGCCGAGCGCACCCGGGACTGGTCGCCCGACATGGTGGAAGACCCGGTCCAGCAGGGCCTGCTCGACCTCATCGCCGCCAAGGTCCGCACCAAGACCCGCAAGCGCCCCGCCCGCAAGCCGGAGGCGCCGCCGGCCGGGGCCCCGCCGGGCAATGTCATCGATATCATGGACGCCCTGAAGCGCAGCCTTGCGACCGGAAAGGCCGGCGCGGGACGCAAAAAATAAGGCGCCCGGAGGCGCCTTATTTGACCTGGTGTCGTTCCCGGATGCGCGGCCTCAGCCGGCCTTCTTGCCTTCGCCCTCGGCAAGGAAGTGCTCCAGCCAGTGGATGTCGTACTTGCCCTCGGCGATGTCGCGGGTGCGCACCAGGGTGCGGAACAGCGGCAGCGTGGTGTCGATGCCGTCCACCACGAACTCGTCCAGCGCCCGGCGCAGCCGGCGCAGGCACTCGTCCCGGGTCTTGCCGTGCACGATCAGCTTGCCCACCAGGCTGTCATAGGTGGGCGGGATCACGTAGCCCTGATAGGCGTTGGAATCCACGCGGATGCCGAGACCGCCGGGCACGTGATAGTGGGTGATCCTGCCCGGCGAGGGCCGGAAGGTGGTGGGATGCTCCGCATTCACCCGGCATTCGATGGCGTGGCCCTCGATCACCACGTCCTTCTGGGTGAGGGTCAGGGGCTCGCCGGCGGCCACCCGGATCTGCTCGTTGATCAGGTCGATGCCGGTGACCATCTCGGTCACCGGGTGCTCCACCTGGATCCGGGTGTTCATCTCGATGAAATAGAACTCCCCGTTCTCGTACAGGAACTCGATGGTCCCCACGCCGAGATAGGCGAGGTCACGCATGGCCTTGGCACAGGTCTCGCCGATCTGCGCGCGCTGGGCGGCAGTGATCACCGGGGACGGCGCCTCCTCCCACACCTTCTGGTGGCGGCGCTGGAGCGAGCAGTCGCGCTCGCCCAGATGGATGGCATGGCCCTTGCCGTCGCCCAGCACCTGCACCTCGATGTGGCGCGGGGTGGAGAGGTACTTCTCCAGATAGACCGCGTCGTCGCCGAAGGCGGCCTTGGCCTCGTTGCGGGCGGTGGAGAGGGCCTCGGAAAGGTCCTCCCTGGTCATCGCCACCTTCATGCCGCGCCCGCCGCCGCCGGCGGCGGCCTTCACCAGCACCGGGAAGCCGATCTCCAGCGCGACGCGGTGGGCCTCCTCGTCCGAATGGATGCCGCCATCGGAGCCCGGCACCACCGGAATGCCGAGGGACTGCGCGGTCTTCTTGGCCTCGATCTTGTCGCCCATGATGCGGATATGCTCCGCCTTGGGGCCGATGAAATAGATGTTGTGATCGGCGAGGATCTCGGCGAACCGGGCGTTCTCGGCCAGAAAGCCGTAGCCGGGATGCACCGCATCCGCCCCCGTGATCTCGCAGGCCGCGAGCAGGGAGGGAATGTTGAGGTAGCTTTCGCGGGCCGGCGGCGGGCCGATGCACACGCTCTCGTCGGCGAGGCGCACATGCATGGCGTCGGCATCGGCGGTGGAGTGGACCGCGACCGTCGCAATGCCCAGCTCCTTGCAGGCGCGCAGAATGCGCAGCGCGATCTCGCCCCGGTTGGCGATGAGGATTTTTCTGAACATCAGCGGTGCCTGCCTCTGGAGCCGCTTCGCACTTCGCCGAACCACGCGAAGGCTCCACGTTTCTGCGTTACCGCGTTTTCGTCACGCGAACCGGTTCCCACTTCGCTTGAAAACGCTTTGGAGAGCCAGCTCATTCGATGATGAGCAGCGGCTCGCCGTATTCCACCGGCTGGGCATTGCCCACCAGGATGCGCGTCACCGTGCCCGAGCGCGGGGCCGGGATGGCGTTCATGGTCTTCATGGCCTCGACGATCAGCACCGTCTGGCCTTCCTTCACGCTCGCGCCCACCTCGATGAAGGCGGCCGCGCCGGGCTCGGGGGACAGATAGGCGGTGCCCACCATGGGCGAAGGGACCACGCCCGGGTGCTTGGACAGGTCGGCCGGTGCCGCCTCGGCGGCGGGGGCTGCAGGTCCGGCGGCGAGCGGAGCCGCCAGGGGCGCCCCGTAGGGAGCCTGGGCGTAGGTGACGGGCGCGGGCGCGCGCACCACGCGGATGCGCAGGCCCTCGTGCTCCACCTCGATCTCGGTCAGGTCGCTGCCCGAGAGGAGATCGGCGATCTCCTTGACGATGGCGGTGTCGATGGGGGGGTGATTGGGCTTCATCTTGTTCCTGCTCTTGCCGGCCGGATCTGCAGGCCGGATCGGGCCGCACGAGTACGCGAGTGATTTGGGCGCATGTTACGGGGGCGCATGTGAATGATGCGTCACGGGGCAGGCGGCAGGCTGGCGAGGGCGCGAAGCCCCAGCACATAACTCTGCGGCCCGAAACCGCAGATCACGCCGCGCACCACCGGCGACAGAAAGGAGTGGTGGCGGAACGCTTCCCGCGCGAACACGTTCGACAGGTGCACCTCGATGGTGGGCACCCCCACGGCCGCCACGGCGTCACGCAACGCCACGGACGTGTGGGTATAGGCCGCCGCGTTCAGCACGATGCCGCGTGCGCCGCGCGCCTCCTGGATGAAATCCACCAGCGCGCCTTCCGAATTGGTCTGGCGGAAGTGGATTTCAAAGCCGAGCGCTGCGCCTTCGGCACGGCAAAGCGCCTCCACGTCGGCAAGCGTCGCCGCGCCGTAGATGCCGGGCTCGCGGGTGCCGAGGAGGTTCAGGTTCGGCCCGTTCAGGACGTGGACGGTATCGGACATCCGTGACTGATCTGCCGCCGGCTCCATTTGGCCGGGTCGCTGCCTTATAGGGGTGCGCGGCCCGCAAGGAAAGAGCAGGCCGCGCGGTGGAGGCACGCGGCTGTGAATGCGCGCCCTCTCATTCCCAAGGGGAATGCCGGAGCCGACGGCCCCGGCGCTCGGGTCCTGAGCCTATTTCGCGGCCGGAGGCTGCTTGCGCGCCTCGGCGATGGCGGCCTTCAGCTTGTCGAAGCCCACCGCGCCGATCACCACCTGGTCGCCGATGACGTAGGATGGCGTGCCGTTCAGCGCCAGCGCCTCGGCCATCTTCATGCTCTCGTCGAGGGTGGCGTTCAGCTCGGGCGAGGTGGCCTGCTTCTGGATCAGGGCGGGGTCGATGCCCACCTCCTTCGCCACCGCCAGCGCCTTGGCCCGATCGGCCTGGCCGCGTGCGTTCAGCAGGGCCTGATGGAAAGCCATGTACTTCTCGGGCGCCACCATGCGCACCGCCACCGCCACCTGGGCGGCCTCGACGGAGCCCTGGCCCAGCACCGGGAATTCCTTCAGCACCACGCGCAGGTTGGGGTCCTGCTTGATGAGGTCCTGAAGATCGGAGAGCGCCTTTTTGCAGTAGCCGCAATTGTAGTCGAAGAACTCCACCAGGGTGACGTCACCCTTGGGATTGCCCGCCACAATGCCGCGCGGGCTGTTCACGAGCAGCTGGCGCACCTCGCCCACGGCCTTGCTGCGCTGGCTGGCGTCCTGGACCATCTGGCGGGATTCGAGGACCGAGATGGCCTCCTGCAGCACCTCCGGATTCTGGATCAGATACTCGCGGATGATGCCGCCAAGCTCCTTCTTTTCGTCATTGCTGAACGCAGCCGCCGGGCGCGCGACCAGGACGACAGCCGAGACGGCGGCCAGCGCCAGCGTGAAGAGCCGGGGGGCAAGGCGCCGAAGGCTGGTGGTGGGCGAGCCCATATGGGGGGGCATTCGGATCTCCATGGGGTGAAAGGGTGTCACCGCTGGTTGGCGGCGCTTTTGGGCGGTTTGAAGTTCACCAGGTCGTCGGCCTGCAACCAGCCCGGCGTGCCTTGCGGAAAGCGTTGGCGGGCGCGGGCGGCAAGCTCACGCCCAAGCTTGAACTCGCCCTCGGCGAAACTGCTCTGGGCCGCGGCAAGGTCGGCGTTGGCGAGGTCGCCGGAGCGGCCATAGGCCAGGGAGAGGGACCGCCAGGCCGTGGCGGAATTGGGATCGCGCTGGGTGGCCTGCACCAGCTCGCGAATCGCCTCCTGGGTGTAGGAGGGATTGCCCGCCTGCACCAGAGCCTGCCCGAGCATGGAGCGGATGAGCGGGGCGCCGCCTGTCATGGCCACCGCCTTGCGCAGCGGGGGAACCGATTCGGCAGCCCGACCCGCCTCCAGCAGGGCCTGGCCCTTCAGCTCGTAGAAATAGGGGTTGGCCGGATCGCGGGCGATGAGCGCGTCGATCTGGGCAACGGCGCCATTCACATTGCCGAAGCGGTAGGCCGAGATCGCCCGCGCATAGTGCGCGGCCATGGAGGTGTCGGAGGCCGGATAGCGCCGCGCCACCGTCTCCGGCCGCTCCATGAAGCCGATGAGCTTGGCCCGCATCATGTCGTGACGGGCCTGGAGCGCGGGCGGGTCCTTGGTCTCGTAATAGGGGCTGGCCTTGGCAAGCTGCTCCAGCGCGGCGATGCGCTCGCGCGCCATGGGATGGCTCAGGGAATAGGGATCCACCCGCTGGCTGATGAAGAGCTGGTCGTTCTGGAAGCGCTGGAAGGTCTCCAGCATGCCCTTGGCCGACTGGTGGGTGGCATCCAGATACTTCACCGCAGACCGGTCGGCTGCCGCCTCCTCGCCCCGCTGGTAATTCAGGAGAGAGCGGCGGATCAGTTCCTGCGGCGCCGACATGGCCGCGCCGCCCACATTGCCGAGGTCGCGCCCGTTCATGCCGCCCGCGGCACCCGCCGCCATGCCGCCCGCCGCCATCAGCATGGCGACGATGGCCATGGTCTGGGCGCCCGCCAACTGCTCGCGCATGCGTGCAAGATGGCCGCCGGCGATATGGCCGGTCTCATGGGCCAGCACGCCGATGATCTGGTTGGGCGTGATCGAATCCACCAGCGCGCCGGTGTTGACGAAGATGCGCTTGCCGTCGGCCACGAAGGCGTTGAACGAGCGTTCCGAGATCAGCACCACCTCCACATTCTGCTGGCCGAGGCCCGCCGACTTGAGGATGGGGCGGGTATAGTCCTTCAGCAGCGCCTCGATCTCGGTGTCGCGGATGGTGCTGGGCCCCTTGCGGGTCTGTTCCTGCGCCACCGCCACGACCGGCAGCGCCATGGCGGCCGCAAGGCACAGGCCGCGGGCAAGGGCCCGGCCGGATGCGCAGGCGAACGACAGAAGAGACGGCGATGAAGAAGGCATGGGCATTATCGCTCGGCTTCGATCCGTTTCCTTGATCACTCTGGTCCGCGCCGATCCATGATGGTGGCGGCGCATCATCCCGGGTCCGGGCGGCGCCGACCTCGGCCGGCCAGATTCACGCCCCCACCCATCGCCCCAACTCACACCAACCCATCATACCCTTGGCGCCAGCGGCGGCGCAGGCTACGAGACGGCCGGACCCTGGTGCCCGCCGGACCCATGGTCAAGGCACCGGTCTTCACGTTGAGGCGAACCCGTCTCAGGGACAGTCAGAATAAGGCGGCAGCACGGCAGCGCGGGCGTTCCGCTCCGTCGAGGCCCGCCCGTGCACGAAACAAGCTGGAAATCGCAGCATGGCCACAGCGCCCCTTCCCCGCCCCATTGCCCTCTCGCGCCGCAGCGCGGTGGAGCCGTTCATCGTCATGGACGTGATGGAGCATGCCGCCCGCATCGAGGCCGGGGGCGGGCATGTGATCCACCTGGAAGTGGGCCAGCCGGCCGCCCCCGCCCCCGCCGTAGCGCGGCGCGCGGCGGCAGCGGCGCTGGAGGCCGGACAGGTGGGCTATACCGCCGCCCTCGGCATTCCGGCCCTGCGCGCCCGCATCGCCCGCCACTATGGCGAGGCCCATGGCGTGGCGGTGGACCCCGAGCGCATTGTGGTGACCCACGGCTCGTCCGGCGGCTTCGTGCTCGCCTTCCTGGCCCTGTTCGAGCCCGGCGACCGGGTGGCCATCGCCGCGCCGGGCTATCCGCCCTATCGGCATGTGCTCCATGCGCTCGGCTGCGAGCCGGTGCTGATCGAGACCCGCGCGGAAGACCGCCACGCCCTCACCCCCGAGCGGCTGCTGGAGGCCCATCGCAAGGCGCCGCTCAAGGGCGTGCTGGTGGCAAGCCCCGCCAACCCCACCGGCACCATGATGGACCGCGCCGCCCTGACCGCGCTTTACGCCTGCGCCCGCGACCTCAACCTCGCCTTCATCTCCGACGAGATCTACCACGGGCTCGACTACGCCTTCCCGGCGGTGAGCGCGGTGGAAATCGGCGACGACGTCACCGTCATCAATTCCTTCTCCAAATATTTCTGCATGACCGGCTGGCGCGTGGGCTGGATGGTGGTGCCCCCCGGCGTGTCGCGCACCATGGAGCGGCTGCAGCAGAACCTCTCCATCTCCGTGCCGACCCTGTCCCAGATCGCCGCCGACGCCGCCTTCGAGGGCCGCGCCGAGATGGACCTCGTCAAGGCGACCTATGTGGAGAACCGCCGCATCCTCACGCAAGGACTGCCCCAGGCGGGGCTGAAGCGCTTCCTGCCGGCGGACGGCGCCTTCTATCTCTACGCGGACGTGTCCGACTTCACCGACGACAGCGCCGCCTTCGCCCGCCGCATGCTGGACGCGGTGCATGTGGCGACGACGCCGGGGGTGGATTTCGACCCGTTCCACGGCCACCAGTTCCTGCGCATCTCCTACGCGGGCGCAGCCCCCGACATGGCGGAAGCGGTGGCGCGGATCGGCGACTTCCTGAAGCGGGGGTGAGGCGGCTGCCACACGGCCGCGCCAATTCCTGCTATCATTGCGTCCCATGAGCCGGCTGAGCGACCAGATCGTCGAGATCACCCCCGATGTGCTGCTGAAGGCCTATGCCTGCGGCATCTTTCCCATGGCGGAGAGCGCCGAGGACCCCGGCCTCTACTGGATCGAGCCGGAGCAGCGCGGCATCATCCCGCTGGACGGCTTCCACATCTCCTCCCGCCTCGCCCGCACCGTGCGCTCCGACAAGTTCGAGGTGCGCATCGACCACGATTTCGACGCCGTCATCGACGGCTGCTCGGAGCCGCAGGAGGGCCGCGAGAAGACCTGGATCAACGAGCGCATCCGCAAGCTCTACGGCGAATTGTTCCTGCGCGGGCGCTGCCACACGGTGGAGGCCTGGCGCGACGGCAAGCTGGTGGGCGGGCTCTACGGGGTGCGGCTCGGGGGGGCCTTCTTCGGTGAGAGCATGTTCCACCGCGAGACCGACGCCTCCAAGGTGGCCCTGGTGCATCTGGTGGGACGGCTGATCGCCGGCGGCTTCCGGCTGCTGGACACCCAGTTCGTCACCAGCCACCTGAAGACCTTCGGCGCCATCGAGGTGTCGCGGCGGCACTACCACCGCCTGCTCGATCACGCCCTTCAGGGCGAGGCGGACTTCTACTGCTGGCCCCGCGCGGTGACCGGGGCGGAGGCTTTGCAGCCGATCAGCCACACGTCGTAGATGGGGTGTTCCACCGCGTGGAGGCCGGGGCTGGCGGCGAACATCCACCCGGTGAAGATGCGCTTGGCCTGCCCTGCCAGCGTCACCTCGTTCACCTCGGTGAAGGAGGTGGTGTTCTGCGTCTCGGTGGCCGGCCGGGTGTAGCACACCCGCGGCGTCACCTGGAGCGCGCCGAACTGCGCCGTCTCGCCGATGGCCACATCGAACGAGGTGATGCGGCCGGTGATCTTGTCGAGGCCGGCATAGACCGCATAGGCGTTGGCGATCTTCTGCGTCGGCGGCTGCACCACCACCACGTCGCCGCCCGCATCCGAGTTGGGAGCGGGCGTTGGCGTCGCGCCGGGAGCCGGCTGGGTACCGGGGGGCAAGGCCGTAGCGGGCAAGGTTGGCGCGGGGCCGCGCTGGACCGCGCCGGGCGTCACCGGCCGGGGGGCCGGGGC
>NZ_JAIVFO010000168.1 GCF_029991245.1 Xanthobacter autotrophicus | reverse complement strand
ATAAGAGACAGAGATCCAGGGGCGGGGGCGCCTTGCCGCCGCAGCAGTCGGGACCGCCGTCCGCGTGGTTGGAATGATCGTGTGCCGAATGATCTTGGGCCGAGTGATCCTGGGCAGAGTGATCTTGGGCCATGGGGCGGCGGCTCCGGAAGTGTCGGTGCCAGATGAAGGCCATTTTCCGCGAGGCGGCCTTGCGCTGGCTCATGTTCGGGGCGTTGTATGGACCCCCTGGGGGTATGTTGCCTTGTTAAATATACCCTGAGGGGGTATATGACAAGCCATGCGAACCCCGACGAAAGAGCAAGTCCTGAAGCGCCTGAGTCGCATCGAGGGCCAGGTGCGCGGCCTCTCCCGCATGGTGGAGGAGGACCGCTACTGCATCGACCTGATCACGCAGGTGTCCGCCGTCCGCGCCGCCCTGAAGCGGGTGGAGGAGGAGGTGCTGCGGGACCATGTGGCCCATTGCGTGGAGCACGCCATAAGCTCCGGCGATGTGGAGGACCAGCGGCAGAAGGTCAAGGAACTCATGGACGTGATCGTCCGCGCCGAGCGGTAATACCAAAACCCCGTGAGCCTGGCTCATGGGGTTTTGGTCAAGCCCGCGCGGCGCCTGAGCGCGACCCTCTCGGCACCGGTCAAAGACCGGGGCCGTTGGTATAAGGACAGCGCTCAAGCCCGTTCCAGGACGATCAGCTCGCTCTCGTCATAGGCGCGGCGCTCGATCTCGCGGAAGCCGTCCGGCCCGGTGAAGAGGCCGGTGCGCTCCTCCACCACCACCAGCGCATCGGGCGCGAGCCATCCGCCTGCCGCCGCAGATGCGAGCGCGCGCTCGGCCAGCCCCTTGCCATAGGGCGGATCGCAGAAGACGAGGCCATAAGGCTCGCCCGGCCCCATGTCGCCGAGGCGGGTGGCGTCGCGGCGGAACACCTTGGTGACACCGGTGAGGCCCAGCGCCTCCACATTGTCGCGGATGAGGCCGCGAGCCTCCGCCGCCTCCTCCACGAACAAGGCGAAGCGGGCGCCGCGCGAGAGCGCCTCGATGCCGAGCGCGCCGGTGCCGGCGAACAGGTCCAGCACGCGCGCGCCGTCGCACGGGTCGCCATAGGCATGGACGAGCACGTTGAAGAGGCTCTCGCGCAGCCGGTCCGAGGTGGGCCGGGTGGCGCTGGAGGAGGGCCCCTTCAGCGCGCGCCCCTTCAGGTTGCCGCCGACGATGCGCATGGCCGTTTAGCTCGCCGATCAGCGCTTGCCGCGCGGACCCGAAGGCTTGCCGCCGCCGGCCTTGCCACCGCCCGCGCGCCCGGCCGGCTTCCCGCCCGGCTTGCCACCGAACCCGCCACGACCGGCGCCGGGCTTGCCCCCCGGCGTGCCGCCGAAGCCGCCGCTGCGTCCGCCAGCCGGCTTGTCACCGAACGACGGGCTGCGGCCCGCGGGCTTGTCGCCGTAAGCGCGTCCGGCGCCACCGGCCGGCCTGTCCCCGGAGGGACGGGCGCGACCCGCCGGCTTGTCGCCATAGGAGCGGCCGGCGCCCTCGGACGAGCGTTCGCCGTAGGAGCGTCCCGCGCCGCCCGCGGGCCTGTCCCCGGTGGGGCGGGCACGACCGGCCGGCTTGTCGCCATAGGAACGGCCCGTGCTCTCGGACGCGCGTTCGCTGTAGGAGCGTCCCGCGCCGCTAGCCGGCCTGTCCCCGGACGGACGGGCACGACCCGCCGGCTTGTCGCCATAGGAACGGCCCGTGCTCTCGGACGCGCGTTCGCTGTAGGAGCGTCCAGCGCCACCAGCAGGCCGGTCTCCGGAGGGACGGGCACGACCGGCCGGCTTGTCGCCATAGGAACGGCCGGCGCCCTCGGACGAGCGTTCGCCGTAAGAGCGCCCGGCGCCCGCCGGCCTGTCACCGGCCGGACGGGCACGCCCCGCCGGCTTGTCGCCATAAGGGCGGCTGCCGCTGCGGGCAGGCCGGCCCTCCTGCTCGCCGCCACGGCCTTCCGGCCGTTCGCTGCGGGCGCGGAAAGGCCGCTCGCCCTGCTGCGGGCGCTCGTCGCGGCTGCGCCGGGGGGCGCCCTCCGCCGTCTCCGGGCGCGGGCGGCGGGGGCGATCCTCCCCCTCCCGGGTGGGACGGCGGCGGAAATCCTCGCGGTCGTCGCGCTCGCGGCGGGGGCCGCGGGCATCGTCGCGGAAACCGGGGCGGGCCGGGCCGCGCTCGGAAAAGCGCTCCTTGCCCTCGGCGGGGCCACGGCGGAACGGGCGGGCGCCGGCTTCGTCCCTGTCGCCCCTGCGGGCACCGGGCCGGGCGCCGGTTCGGCCACCACGCTCCGGGGCGTCGGACTTCGGCGCCACCACGCGCTCCACCTTCACCGTGCGGCCCTTGCGGTCGGCCACCGAGCCGCGGCTCTCCACGGCATTTTCATCGCTCATGCGGCGGCGCGTACGGGGACCGGCGGGGCGGATGACATCCTCCACCGGCGCGTCGAAATCCTCGTCCTGGCGCGAAGACCGGCGAGCCGGAGCCTTCAGGGTGCCGCCGGTTTCGGCCGCTGCCTGTCGCTTGCCGGCGGGGCGCAGCGCCACGCGGAGCGGGGCCTCTTCCACCTCGCGCTCCACCAGCAGGCCGGTGAAATCCGCCCCTGCGGCGGCGGCGAGGTCGGCGCCGATCTGGTCGCGCAGCACGCGGGTGCGCACCTCCTCGATGCCACCTTCCGGCACATCGCCCAGCTGGAACGGGCCGTAGGAGACGCGGATGAGGCGGTTCACCTGCAGGCCCAGGGCGCCGAACACGTTGCGGATTTCCCGGTTCTTGCCCTCGCGCAGGGACACGGTGATCCAGGCATTGGCGCCTTGCACCCGGTCCAGCTCGGCCTCGATGGGGCCGTACTCCACGCCGTCCACGGTGATGCCCTTCAGCAGGCTGTCGAGCTGGGCCTGGTTGACCTCGCCATTGGCGCGCACGCGGTAGCGGCGCAGCCAGCCGGTCTCCGGCAGTTCGAGCACGCGGGCAAGGCCGCCGTCGTTGGTGAGCAGCAGCAGGCCTTCGGAATTCAGGTCCAGCCGCCCCACGCTCACAAGGCGCGGCAGGCCCTGGGGCAGGATCTCGAACAGGGTGGTGCGGCCTTCCGGGTCGCGATTGGTGGTCACCACGCCCTTGGGCTTGTGGTAAATAAAGAGGCGGGTGCGCTCGCGCTCGGGCAGGGGCGCGCCATCCACGGTGATGGCGTCCGCGGCCGTAACGGTGACGGCGGGGCTGGTGAGCACCTCGCCGTTGACGGCGACGCGGCCGGCCTCGATCCATTCCTCGATCTCGCGGCGCGAGCCGAGGCCGGCGCGGGCGACGACCTTGGCGATCCGCTCGGCCTCCTTGGGCGCGGCGGGGGCGAGTTCGCGCTTGACGCGCGGAACGCGGTTCTTGTCCTTGCGGGGCGGTGATGTGCGGGGCATGAGGGGCATCTAAAGCGTTTTCGAGCGAAGTGGATGCCGGTTCGCGTGAAGAAAACGCGTCAACTCATCGATCCGGAGCGTTTTCCCGTTTCAGCGAAACGGAAAAACGCTCTAGCACAGGCGAGGCGGCGCGGCGAGCGCGGCGATGACAGAGGCACCATGTCCGGAACCTACATGCAGATGGCGCTGAACGAGGCGCGGGCCGCCGCAGAGCGCGGCGAGGTTCCGGTGGGAGCCGTGCTGGTGCGGGGCGCCGAGGTGATCGCCCGCGACGGCAACCGCACCCGGGAACTCAATGATCCCACCGCCCACGCGGAGGTGCTGGTGCTGCGCACGGCCGGCGCCCGGCTGAAATCCGAGCGCCTGCTCAACTGCGATCTCTACGTGACGCTGGAGCCCTGCGCCATGTGCGCAGCTGCCCTCTCCTTCGCGCGCATCCGCCGACTTTATTACGGTGCGTCCGATCCCAAGGGCGGCGGCGTGGAGCACGGGCCGCGCTTTTTCTCCCAGCCCACCTGCCACCACACGCCGGAAGTCTACGGCGGCATTGCCGAGCGGCAGGCCGCCGAGGTGCTCAAGGCGTTCTTCCAGGATCGGCGGTAGCCGCGTTACCCGGGACGCCTGCGGGCCTTCAACTGGCTGTCTTCAGGTCGATGAAGTCCTGATTGTTCCGTTCGTACCTGAAGTTGTAGGGCTTGCCTTCCGCGCAGGTTTCACCGGCGGCGGCCCGTCGCTCCAGCTTGTATTCGGTCCAGAAGGTCTTCCCGCGCAGGTCGGAGTCGAACCGGATGTAGATCGGGGGAGACCGGTTTTCATCCTGCTTGTCGTATTGATGGGAGAAGCTCCGGTTCCAGCCGGGCTGGAGGCGGTAGCTTCTCCAGCCTCCGTCTTTCCCGAGCCTGATGTCGAAGTTGATCGCGTGCTGCGTCTTGTTGTGGATGCAGGTGACGCCGTAGCGCGTGGCCGCCTCGGCTTCGGTGGTCGTGAACGTGGCGAGGGTGGCGAGGGCCGCGGCGCACGTCGCCAGCGGCAGGAAAGACGGTATCATCGGCTCTCTCCATGCTGTCGTGCGTTCAGGATCTGTCCTGACGCATGCGATGACGTGTTGTCATTGCGTTAAGCATAGAAAGCCGACTGTCCGGCACATCCACTGTTTGAGGGATGGAAGACTTCGCGGTCCCATCGGGGCGCGAAATCCTGTTCCCGCGGCCGGCATCACGGGCCGATGCCGCGGGTCGCCCATATTAATCCCCCGCCAGGAACGGCTTAATCCCCCGCGAGAAACGGCAGCACCGCGGCCAGCACCGCCCCCGGCGCCTCCTCGGCGACGAAGTGGCCGGCTTCCACCGCCGTGCCTTCCAGCTTTGGCGCGAAGACCTTCCAGGCTTCCAGCGGGCTGGCGCCCCGGCTGGGGATGCCCGCCGCACCCCACAGGGCGAAGGTGGGGCAGGAGAGGGTGCGGCCGGCGGCAAGGTCGGCCTCGTCATGGGCGAGGTCGATGGTGGCGCCGGCCCGGTAGTCCTCGCACATGGCGTGCAGCCGGTCGGGCGATGAGATGGCGGCGCGATACTGGGCCATGGCGCGGGGATCGAAGGCGGAGAGGTCCCTGGATGCGGTCCAGCTCGCCATGGTCCAGTCGAGGAACCAGGACGGATGCGAGCCGATGAGCTTCTCGGGTAGGGGCTTGGGCTGGGCCAGCATGGACCAGTGATAGACCTGCAGCGCCCGCGCCCGGTCCATCTTGTGCCACATGACGTAGGTGGGGACGATATCGAGCACCACCAGGCGGTCCAGCCGGCCGGGATGGTCGAGGCCGAGCCGGTAGCCGGCCCGCGCGCCGCGGTCGTGGCCCATGAGGGAGAAATGGGCGAAGCCCAGATGCTCCATCACCTCCACCATGGCGGCGGCCATGGCGCGCTTGGAATAGGGGGCGTGGTCGGCGCCCTCTTCCGGCGCCGCGCTCCAGCCGTAGCCGGGCAGGTCGGGGATGATGAGGGTGTGCTGCTCGGCGAGCTTCGGCGCCACCTTGTGCCACATGACATGGCTCTGCGGGAAGCCGTGGAGCAGCAGCAGCGGCGATCCGGTGCCGCCCTGCCGCAGGAAGATGCGGCCGGCCCTGGTGTCCACATAGTGGGAGGCGAAGCCGGGGAAGAGGTCGGTGAGATCGGTCATGGCGTCCTCCGTTGTCGTTGCTTCCCCGCGCCGGAGCTTCCGGGCGGACCTGCTTCCGCCCCGGGGCCGGGCGGTTTCACGCGTCCCTCATGGGGGCCTTCACCTGGCGCCCAGCACCGCCGCGCAGGCCTCGGGCAGGTCGGCAAGGGTCAAGGGCGGCTTGGGCTTCGCCGGTTCCTTTTCGGGCTTGGGGTGCAGCACCTCGTCGGTGAACCACCAGTCCAGCTCCGATCCGCAGCCCTCGCCGGTGGGCGGGGCCTCCTGCGGGCGGCATTCGGGGTTGCCGGCCGGGCAGGTGAGGCGGACATGCATGTGATAGTCGTGGCCCCAATAGGGGCGCACCTTGGCGAGGAAGGCGCGGTCGCCGCTCGCCTCCCGGCACAGGGCCTTCTTGATGGCCGCGTTGACGAAGATGCGCTCCACGCGCGGGTCCAGCGCCGCCGCGCGGATGACCTTCCAGTGGTCGGGCCGCCAGTTGGCCGGATCGATGTCGCGGCGGTCGGCGCGCACCATCATGGATGCGGAGAGCTTTTCGCGGTCCTCGCGGCTGAGTTCCCGGCCGGGGCTCGGGGTCAGCCAGATGTCGGCGTCGAGGCCGATCTGGTGGGAGGCGTGGCCGGTGAGCATGGGACCGCCGCGGGGCTGGGACATGTCGCCCACCAGGATGCCCTGCCAGGACGACACCTTCGGCACCTGCGCCGAAAACCGCTCCAGGAAGGCGACCAGATCGGGATGGCCGAAATTGCGGTTGCGCGACAGGCGCATCACCTGCCAACTCGGTCCTTGCCAGCTCGGTCCGTTCACCGCCAGAGCCTCCGCACCCGCGAGGCAGCCCCTGGAATAAAAGCCGATGGACCGGGCGGCGAGGGGGGCGGGGCCCTCCACCCGGCCGAACAGCTCCTTGGCCGGCACCGGGCCTGCTGCGGCCGGCCGCTCCGCCGGCTTGCCGGGAACCGCAGCCGGGGGCGCCATCTGCTGCGCGAGCGCCAGTGCCGGCGCGCCCGCGAGCAGCAGGACGACGATGGCGGCGGCGCGGAACATCAGCTTCCCGCCTTGTGGGTCATCACCACGAAGCCGCCGTCGTTGCGGGTGCCCGGATGGGCCGGCAGGTCGGTGACGAACAGGGTCGCGCCCGGCGTCACCAGCGCCGCCACCTGCTTGTTGACGGCGGGGTCCACCGTGATGCGCGCCAGCGCCTCTTGCGCCGCGCCCGGCGGCTGCTTGCCGCCCTCGTAGGAAATGGCGCTCCAGCGCGGTGCCGCGCCGTCCGTGGCCATCAGCACATAGACCACGTTGCCCAGCGGCGTCCCCGGATCGCGGATGGTGACGGCGCCGCTCACGGCCGTCTGGGCGCCGCGCAGCACGGTGATGGTCTTGTCCGCCCCGCTGACCACCATGGAGACGGGCTTGGGAGGGACGGGAGCGATGGGGACCGAAGAGCCCGCCGCCGCCGCCGCCTGCGCCATGTCCTCCGGCGGCGCGCCCTGGCCGGTGGCCGAGACCGCAAGCTGTTGTTCCAGCCCTTCGCCCATGAGCAGGCCGGGATGCAGCACGTCCTGCGGGGCCGAATGGGCGTCGGCGATGATCACCGGCGTGCCCACATGGGTCACGCCGAACACCAGCTTCGAGAAAGCGAGCGGCAGGTGCACGCAGCCGTGGGAGGAGGGATAGCCCGGCAGCCCGCCCGCATGCAGCGCCACCCCGGACCAGGTGAGGCGCTCGGTGTAGGGCATGGAGGCGTTGTTGTAGATGGAGGAATGGTGGTCCACGTCCTTGCCGAGGATGGTGAAGACCCCGGTGGGCGTCTCGTGCCCGTCCTTGCCGGTGGAGACGGTGGCGACGCCGATGCGGACGCCGTTACGGTAGACGAAGCAGAACTGGTCGGTGAGATTCACCACGATGGCGACGAAGCCTTCCGGGGCGCGCTCGGGATACCAGACCCACTGGCCGGGCTTGAGCCCCTTGATGGCGGTGACATCCGGGTCGTCCTCGGCCCGCGCCGGCATCAGCGCATCGGCGACGAGGGCGCCGGCGAGGGTTGCGCCCAGCCTGAGCGCGCCGCGCCGGGAGAGGTGAAGGGTGAACGGCATCTTGAGGCCCCCCAACGTGCGAATCGCCTTGCCCCTATGTGTGGCGCGCCGCGCCGGGCCTGTCCATGCGCGGTGCGTCATGACGAGGGGGGACCGGGGCCTTCACCCCGTCATGGGGATGATATCCGCCACCTCGATGCCCTCGGGATCGATGCGGCAGACGAGGCCGATGGCCTCGACGCCGCGTGCCCGCGCCAGGTCGAAGGCGCGGCCATAGGCGGGATCGAGGTCGCGGGCGAGGCCGATGGTGCGGGCCGAGCCGATCTGGCTCAGATAGACCATGACGGCGCGGTTGCCTTTGTCCGCCTCCGCGCCCAGCTCGTCGAGGTGCTTGGCGCCGCGCGCCGTCACGCAGTCGGGGAACTCGGCGTAGCCCGGGGTCCGCATGAGGTGCACGTTCTTGACCTCCACCAGGCAGAGCGGCCTCGCCTCGTCCTCCAGCTGGATGTCGATGCGGCTCGAAAGCCCATATTTCACCTCGCGCCGCAGGCGGCCGTAGCCGGAGAGCGCCGGCACCGCTCCGGCGGCGATGGCCTCGGCTACCAGCAGGTTGGGGTGCATGGTGTTGACGCCCACCAGCTCGGGACCCGCGCCGAAATCGGCTTCCACCAGCTCCCAGCTCAGCGGCAGCTTGCGGGCGAGATTGCTGGCGCGCGACAGCCATACCCGGCTGCCGGGCGCGCCGAGCCCCAGCATGGCGCCGGAATTGGCCACATGGACGGTGGTCTCGGTGCCGTCCTGAAGCACCACGTCGGCGAGGAAGCGCTTGTAGCGCCGGATCAGGCGGCCCGGCATGAGCGGGGTGGCGAAGCGCATCAGCCCTCGGCGCGCGGGATGCTTTGGGTTTGATCACTCTTGCCATGCAGGCAGATGAGGGTCTGGGTGGTGGTGGCGCAATGGGTGCGGGCCTCCCCGGCCAGCGCATAGACATCCACCCGCACGATGGTGAGGGTGCGGCCGGAGCGGGTCACCTCGCCCACCGCGATCAGGCGCTCACCCCGGCCGGGAGCCATGATGTTGATCTTGTACTCCACGGTGAGCACGGTGGAGTTGGGCGGAAACAGGGTGAAGGCCGCATATCCCCCCGCCGAGTCGGCAATGGCGCCGATGGCGCCGCCGTGGAAGTAGCCGTGCTGCTGGGTCACGCCTTCGCCGTAGGGCAACACCACTTCCACCCGCCCCGGCGCCACCGCGCCGAGCACGGCGCCCAGGGTCGCCATGAAGGGCTGGCGCGCGAAGCTCTCGCGGACCTTGGTCTCGAACGCGGGATCCGGCGGGGTGAAGGCGGGGGTGGGA
>NZ_JAIVFO010000167.1 GCF_029991245.1 Xanthobacter autotrophicus | reverse complement strand
TCCCCAGCCCTCCCCCGCAAGCGGAAGAGGGGGCGCGGCGGTTCCAGCGGAGGCAGTGGTTTCTGCCGCCGTGCGGTCCGCGCCATCCACCGCGTTGGTCGCCAGGCGCTCGTCCAGCAGGCGGTGGGTATAATCGAAGGTCGGCCCCAGCACCTGTCCGCCGGGCAGGTCCTTGAAGGTGGCGGAGATGCGCCGGCGGACCCGCATGGCGCCGGTATCCACCGGCACCGAGGCGCCGAAGCGGGGCAGGGTGGTGCGGAAGGCACGGGCAAGGAAGATCGCCTCGATCAGGTCGCCCCGCGCCTGCTTGATGGCGAGGGCCGCCAGCTCCCGGTCATAGAGCGAGCCCTCGGCCATCACCCGGTCCACCGCGAGGGACAATTGCTCGGTGATCTGGTCGAGCCCGATCTCGGGCACGCTCGCGTCGCCGCGCCGGCGACTGGCGAGCAGCGCGTGGGCATTGCGGATGGCGGCCTCGCCGCCCTTCACGGCCACATACATGGGGTCAGTCCTGCGTGTGGGGAGCGAGCGTGCGCGGCAGGCCGGCGATGACGCCCGGCGCGCACAGGATGAGGTCGATGCCGAGCGGGTAAAGCGCCCGGTTGGCGGCCAGGCGCCCGCCGAAATCCGCCGGCAGGGGCACGGCGGCAAATGCCCGGCGGCCCTGGATGCCGGGGCCTTCGAGCACCAGCGCGCCGGCGCCGGGAAGAGCCTCGTCCAGTCTTTCCTCGCCCAGTCTTTCCTCGCCCATGCGCGCCACCTGGATGAGCAGCGTCGCCGAGCGGTCGGGATAATCCGGCTCGCCCTGGGCGAAGCGCGTGAAATCCGGCAGCCCCGCGCTGTCGCCCATCAGGGCGAAGCGGGCGGCGGCGGGGTCCTCCACCAGCGGCGCGCCGGTGTGGAAGCGCAGGAAGGCGGCCACGTCCGGCTCCGCCGCCAGCGTGGCGTCGAGGAACACCGGCGTCTCGTAATCCAGCAGCGCCAGCGCCGCCGCCGCCATCTCCGGCGAGAGCGGGGCCGGCGGCGCGAGATCGCTGGCGAGGGGCACCGGGCGGCCCGGCTCGGCCATGGCCCGCATCAGCGCCGCGAAGGTGCGCTGGGCGTCGTGGACCGGATCGGCGAAGCCGGCGGCCAGGGGCCGGGGGGCCATTGCAGGGGCGGGAGCGAGAGCGGTCATCAGTCCTCGCCCCGCGTCATGGTGAAAAAGTTGACCCGGGTCGCCTCCGCCTCGGCGGCAGCGGCGGCCTCCTCGGCGGCGAGGCGACGGCGGATGGGGGCGAGCGCGTCGTTGACCGCGAGCGTCAGCGCCGGGTCCTGCCACAAGGCGTCGAGGATGGCCGCGGCCTCCGCCTTCTCGGGCGCGCGGCCCAGCATGTAGGAGACGCCGGTGGCACCGCCTTCCAGCTGCACGGCGGCGCGGGTGACGGTGGCCTCCCCCATGTTGAACGGCGCGCCATCGCCGCCGGTGCGACCCTGCACCATCACCAGACCCGCCTCGGGCGGCCGCAGCTTCCTGACCCGCGGCAGCGGCGAAAAGCGCTCCACCGCCGCCTCCAGCTCGTCGCGGGTGGCGCGGGCGTAGAGCGCCATCATGGCCTGCCGTTCGGCGTTGCCGGCCGCCGCCTCGGGAAAGGGCGGGGGCGTCTTTGGTCCGGAAACGGGTGCGTCGGGCCCCATGATCGCCTCGCATACAGGTGCCCGCCGAGCGGGCACGCGGAAGGGATGCAAGAGCCGAGGCTCCGCTGGACTTCATTTGTATAATAATCTATACAAATAGACAAGGCGGCCGGGCCGCGAGGGAGGCAAAAATGTCTGGGGTGCCGAGCAGTCTCTCAGCTAAGGGTCACAGCCCGATGACGGAGGCGGCCGATACGCCGTCCGAGGGCCGCGAAGGCGTCGCCCGCGGCTCGGGCGTCACCCTGTGGCGGCAGATCGCCCAGCGGCTGGAGGAGCAGATTCTCTCCGGTGCCCTGAAGCCCGGCGCGCGCCTGCCGGTGGAAGCGGAACTGTCGGAGACCTTCGGCGTCAACCGCCACACCCTGCGCCGGGCTTTGGCGCATCTCGCCGAGCAGGGGCTCATCGAGGCCACCGCCGGGCGTGGCACCTTCGTGAAGGAGGCGCCCCTGCGCTATCCCATCGGCGCGCGCACCCGCTTTTCCGAGATCGTCTCGGCGGGCGGGCGCGAGCCGTTCGGCCGTTTCCTCGGTTCGAAGGTGGAGCCGGCCTGCCCGGACGTGGCGCGCGAACTCGCCCTGCCCGAGGGCACGCCCGTGCTGCGCATCGAGAGCATCCACGAGGCCGACGGGGTGCCCATCTCGTTTGGCACCGCGTGGTTCCCCCATGCCCGTTTGCGCGACCTCGACCTGATCTATGCCGCCACCGGCTCGCTGACGCGGGCGCTCGCGACCCTGGGCATCGAGGATTATCGCCGCCGCGAGACCCGCATCACCGCGCGGCCAGCCAACGCGCGGGAACTGGATCTGCTGTCGCTGGCCCCCGGCCGGGCGGTGCTGGTGCTGGAGCGCCTCGACGTGGAGCCGAACGGCACGCCCCTGCAATGGGGCCGTTCCTCCTTCGCGGCCGACCGGGTGCAACTGGTGTTCAAGGCATAAGGCGGACGTGATGGGTCGCATCGAAACCCTCGACCAACTGCGCCAGCTTTATGGCGAGCAGGGCGGCCGAACCCGCGACAAGGTGATGGCCGCCCTCGACGCCCATTGCCTGCGCTTCATCGCCCTCAGCCCGTTCGTACTGGTCGCCACCGCGGACGCCCACGGCGCGGCGGATGTCTCGCCGCGGGGCGATGCGCCGGGCTTCGTCGCCGCCACCGAGCGGGAGCTGCTGCTGCCCGACCGGCCGGGCAACAACCGCATCGACACGCTGTCCAACATCATCGCCACCGGCCGGGTGGGCCTCCTGTTCGTCATCCCCGGGGTGGATGAAACCCTGCGGGTGAACGGCCGCGCCACCATCCACGACGACCCCGCCCTCGCCGCCCGCTTCCGAGTGGACGGCCGGGCGCCGCGCACGGTGCTGCGGGTGGCGGTGGAGGAGGCTTTCCTGCACTGCGCGAAAGCCTTCATGCGCTCGCGCCTGTGGAGCGCGGATGCACAGGTGCCCCGCGCCGCCCTGCCCACCATGGGCGAGATGCTGCGCGACCAGATCGGCGCGAAGACGGGGATCTCGTCCGGCGAGGCGGAAAGCCAGGAAGCGATGCTGGAGCGCTATCGCCGCGTTCTCTACTGAGCGCGGCGTTTTCTCCCGATACCAACGGTTGCGGTCATTGCCCGGTTCCGGCCCGCAGCCGGAACGCCTCACGGCTCCAGCCGGGTCTTGCCGATGATGGAGAAGCGCAGGCGGGCGGAGATGAAGTCGATCACCGCCACCATCACCAGCATCATCAGGATGAGGAACGACACCTTCTGCCATTCCAGCACGCGGATCTGCTCGGCGAGGTGCAGGCCCAGCCCGCCTGCGCCGACGATGCCGACGATGGTGGACTGGCGGGCATTGGATTCGAAGTAATAGAGCAACTGGCTCGCCAGCACGGGGAGCACCTGCGGCAGCATGCCGAAGCGCACGGCTTCCACGTCCGTCCCGCCGGTGGAGACGATGCCTTCCACCGGTTTGCGGTCCAGCGCCTCCACTGCTTCCGAGAACAATTTGCCCAGCTCCGCGAAGCTCGCCGTGGCGATGGCGAGGATGCCGGCGAACGGGCCGAGCCCCACCACGGTGACGAAGATCAGCGCCCAGATCAGCCGGTCCACCCCGCGCACGGTGTCGAGCAGGCGGCGCACGGCGAAATGGGCGAAGATGTTGGGGATCACGTTCTTCGCCGCGAGGAAGCCGAACGGGAAAGCCACCAGCGCCCCCATGAGGGTGCCGAGGAAGGCGATGGCCAGCGTCTCGCCCAGGGCGTGGATATAGAGCGGCAGCTGGGTGCCGGGGTCCGGGGGGATCATCAGGGTGATGAAATGGCCGAGCTGGGCGAGGCCCGAGCCGATGCGGTCCAGGTTGAAATCCAGCCGCCAGAAGCTGAACATGGCGACGCCCGCCAGCGTGGCCAGGATCGCGGTCACGCGCAGCCGCTGCGCCGGCGAGGGGCTGAGCGCCTGCGGATAGGCGGCGGCAAGGCGCGCCCGCGCCTCCGTGCTGACGGTGATGCGCGCGCGGCTCATCGTCCGGCTCCCACGCCGAGCAGCCGGTGGCGCACCTGCTCGGTGACGAGGTCGATGATCATCACGGCGGCGATGATGAGCAGCAGGATGGCGGAGACGTCCGAATAATAGAACTTGCGGATGGCCTCCACCAGGTCCTGCCCGATGCCGCCGGCCCCCACGAAGCCCATGATGGAGGCCTCGCGCACGTTGATCTCGAAGCGCAGCAGCCCGTAGGAGGCGAAGTTGGAGGTCACCTGCGGCACCACGGCGAAGCGCACCATCTTGGGCCAGGAGGCGCCGGCGGCCACTGCGCCCTCCACCGGATTCATGTCGATATTCTCCACCACCTCGGCGAACAATTTGCCCAGCGCGCCCATGGTGTGGATGGCGAGCGCCAGCACCCCGGGCATGGGTCCGAGGCCGAACGCCACCACGAACAGCAGGGCGAACACCAACTCGGGCACCGTGCGGCAGAATTCCAGGTAGCGCCGTGCGGAAAGGCGGATGAGCGGGCTGCGCACCAGGTTGGCGCAGGCGAGGAAGCACAGGAAGAAGGCGCCGATGCCGCCGATCAGGGTGCCGAGATAGGCGATCAGGATGGTGTCCAGCAGCAGCTTCAGCCAGTGGTCGAGGTTCCAGTACCACTCGGCGAGGTCCGCGCCGAGGCTGTCCCAGCGCAGGGTGGGCACGATGGAGGTGAAATAGGTGGTGAGCCGGCCGGCATTGGCAAACAGCACGCCGGGCTTCACCTCGCCCATCCACGCGGCGAGGGCGATGCACACCAGCACCACCGCGGCGGCGATGAAGCTGTGCCGCCGCCGTTCCCGCACCGCCGCCTCGTAGGCGGCCAGCATGGGCGCGAGCTGCGCGTCGGGCAGGCGGGTGACGGCGTGGGCCAAGGGGCGGTGCCTCTACAGCGGTTTCGGGCGAAGAAAATGTGTCAAAACAGGATTCTAGAGCGATCGTCCCTCGCCTCGGTCGGGGCGAAGGATACCGTACGCGTCCCGGCCGACTGCAACGCAGCGGAGCGAAGTGGAAGGAGAGCCGGGACCCAACTCCGGGATCGCCGAAGGCGCTTCAATGATGCGGCGCCCTCGGGATTGCCCGCTGCGCGGGAGTCCTGCGCTGGACCCCGGCTCGGCGCTCCAGCTGCGCTGTCGCTGGGCCGGGGCACAGGGGAAGGATCAGGACTTCTTCTTGCGCAGCTCGTCCACGAACTTGTTCAGCTCGATGATGGAGACGTAGGATTCATTGTCCACCGGCTGCCACATCTGCTGCTTGCCTTCATAGATCTTGTCGAAGGCGGCCTTGTCGTTCTTGTCGATCGCGAAGAAGGCATCGCGGATCTTGGCCTTCAGCTCGGCCGGCAGGTCGGCGAGATAGGCGTAGGGCGAGTTCACGATCTGGTCGGACTTGAAGATGATCCGATAGTCGTCGTATTTCGCCATCCCCTTGCGCTCCATGCGCTTGAGGTTGGATTCCTGCTCGTCGTTCCACCAGTTGAAGGCGGCGTCGCAAGTGCCCTGCTGCACGGCGATCACCGCATTTTCATGCGAGCCGGCATAGACCACCTTGCCGAAGAACTGGTCGGGGGTGATGCCCATCTTGTTCAGGGAGAAGCGCGGCACATTGTTGCCGGAGGTGGAGTTGGGGTCCACCAGGCACAGGTTCTTGCCCTTCAGGTCCTCGATGGACTTGTAGGGGCTGTCGGCCTTTACATAGAGCACCGAGTGATAGCCCTTGGTGCCGTCCGCGTTCACCTCGATGGCGAAGGCCTCGATCTTGGCGCCGGTCATCAGCGCGCGGGCGAAGGAGGAGGGGCCGTAGGAGGCGATGTGGATGTTGCCGGCGCGCTGGCCCTCGATCACCGCCGCATAGTCGTTGGCGATGCGCAGGGTCACCTTGGTGCCGAGCTGCTTGGTGAGATAGTCCGTGAGGGGGGTGAAGCGCTCGGTGACGCCGGAGGCGTTCTCGGCCGGGATGATGGCGAACACCAGCTCGGGATACTTGGCCTTCCAGTCCTGCGCGGCGGCGGCGCCGGCGGAGACGGCGAGCGCGGCGCAGGCCGCGATCAGGGTACGACGGTTCAGCATTCAAGGCTCCTGTCGGCAGATCGGGATTTCGAACGAACAGATTGGAACGCACGGGTGCAACCGGCCTCCGGAGAGGCCGGCGCGGAGCGGCGGATGGTCAGGCCAGCGCCGCGGCCTGCGGAATGGCGTCGCCGAAGGCGGGCTTGGCTGCAGGCAGGTCCATCACTTCGCCGGCTTCCAGGCCGTAGAGGTCGTGGGCCACCTGTTCGGTGAGGGCGGCCGGCGCGCCGTCGAACACCACGCGGCCCTGCGCCATGCCCACCAGCCGGTCGCAATAGGTGCGGGCGAGGTCGAGGGAGTGCAGGTTGCACAGCACGGTGATGCCGAAGTGCTTGTTGATGCGCAAAAGCGCATCCATCACGATCTTGGTGTTGCGCGGGTCGAGGGAGGCGATGGGCTCGTCGGCGAGGATCAGCGCCGGCTCCTGGGCCAGCGCGCGGGCGATGGCGACCCGCTGCTGCTGCCCGCCGGAGAGGCTGTCGGCGCGCTGGGCGGCCAGCGGGGCGATGTCGAACTGGTCGAGGGCGGAGAGGGCGATGGCGCGGTCCTCGGCGCTCCAGCTCTTGGTGAGCGCGCGCCAGGCCGGCGCGGTGGCCAGCCGCCCCATGAGCACGTTGGTGAGCACGTCGAGCCGGCCCACCAGGTTGAACTGCTGGAAGATCATGGCCGCCTCGGCCCGCCACGCGCGCAGGGCGCGGCCCTTGAGTGCGGTCACGTCGCGGCCGTCATGGAGAATGCGGCCGGACGAGGGGTCCTGCAGGCGGTTGATCATGCGCAGCAGCGTGGACTTGCCGGCGCCGGACCGTCCGATGACGCCGACAAAGGCACCCGCGCCGATCTGAAGATCGACGTTGGACACGGCCTCCTTGTCGCCGAAGCGGCGGGTGAGGCCCTCGATCACCAGCATCGGGTCGCTCCGTTGCGCGTCCCGACCGCTCATAAGGGGCGAGCGCAACACTCGTATGACGTTTCGCCGGCCAACGGCCGCCGATGCGTTTTCAGGGTGTTTTCGGGGGTGCCGCGCGGGGGCGTCAGGGAAATGTCATGGGGCGGGCGATTGTGACAAAAGCAGGTCCGGGGGGTGCGCCACGCGTGGAGGCGCCGGGGAGGCATGCCTCCCCGGCGCCGCGGATCGACCGGACCACGCTTTGTTGTGTTCTTCGATCCGGCGGGCGGTGGGGCCAGCGGCTCAAACCATTCCGAGCAGTACCGCGCCTATGAAGGCGAAGGCGGCACAGGTCTCGATCACGGTGAGCAGAAGGCCGAAGGTCACCTTTTTCCTCGCAAAGTCGATCTCGCCAGGAACCTTAACAAATTCTCAGAATGCGGAAAGAGGTAAGATGTGCTGCGACGCGGCGCGCATTGTGCTGCGGCGCATGACTGTCATGGGGCAACCCCGCCCCCGTTCTGCCTTTTTCTCGACGCTGCGGCGCAAGCTGCGGTGACGAGAAATTCTTTTGAAATATTGTATTTCAGCGCGGGATGGCCGCTTCCACGAGATTTGCCACCGCGAGCGCCTGCCGATCGCGGCCAAAACGGCCCACCAGCTGCACGCCCACAGGCAGGCCGTCCGCCGTCTCCAGACCGGCGATATTGATGGCCGGGCAGCCGAGCAGCGTCCACAGCCGGCAGAACATGGCCGAGCCGGTGGTGGTAAAGCCCTCCGGCGCCGGTCCGGGGGCGGGGAAGGTGAGGAGCGCATCCACCGCGCCGAACACATCGCCCAGCTTCTGCCGCGCGCGCTTGGCGGTGCGGCGCGCCTGGTCGTAGGTGTCGGGCGCGATGGCGCTCGCGGCATCGAGATGGGCGGCGAGCAGCGGCGAGAGGCCGGCGCGGTCGTAGGCCAGTTCGTCGGCGAAGGCGAGGGCGGCCTCGAAATCCTGGATGATGGGCTGGGCGGCGTCGGCGGCTTCCAGCTCCTCCGGCAGGTCGAGGTCGAACACGCGTGCGCCTCTGGCCTCGGCGGCGCGGGCGGCGGTCTCCAGCGCGGCATGGGCTTCAGCGGAGGCACTGCCGGCGCGGGCGGTGCGCACGATGCCGATGCGCGGGCGCTCGGCGGTTTCGTCCCCGATGTCGAGGTCGCGGCCGGTGATGGCGGCGGCGGCGAAGGCCGCGTCGCGCACCCGGGCCGCGAACAGGCCCATGGTGTCGAGATGCCAGGAAAAGGTCTTCATGCCCAGCGTCGGCAACAGGCGGAAGGTGGGCTTGTAGCCGGTGATCCCGCAGAAGGCGGCCGGGCGGATGACCGAGCCGGCGGTCTGGGTGCCGATCGCCAGCGGCAGCATGCCCGCCGCCACCGCCGCCGCCGAGCCCGCCGAGGAGCCCCCCGGCGAATGGCTGAGCCGGCGCGGGTTTCGGGTCTGCGACGGCTTCAGGAAGGCAAATTCCGTGGTCACCGTTTTGCCCACCACGAGGCCGCCGGCGCGGCGCGTCATGGCCACCACGGGGGCGTCGTTGCGCGGGCGGTGGCCGGCATAGAGCGGGCTGCCGTAGGCGGTGGGCAGGTCGCGGGTGTCGATGATGTCCTTCACTCCCACCGGCAGGCCGGCGAGGGGCAGCCCGGCGAGGCCCGCCTGATCCGCCGCCGCGCGCGCCCGGTCGAGGTCGAGGGCGGCGAATGCCTGCACCTCGCCTTCACGGGCGGCGATGGCCTGCGCCACCGCTTCCAGCACGGCGCGGGGCGTGGTGCGCCCGGCGTGGAGGTCGGCGGCGAGGTCGCGGGCGAGAAGGAGGGGCATGGGGTTACTC
>NZ_JAIVFO010000166.1 GCF_029991245.1 Xanthobacter autotrophicus | reverse complement strand
ATCAGCGCCAGTCCCGCCCCGATCAGCGGCCCCGGGCCCGAGCCCACCGAAGCATGGGAAAAGGACGGCCACAGCATGAGCACGATGCCGCCCATGCCCACGGCGAGAACAAGCCAGCGATAGGCCGGCACTCGCTCGCCCAGCAGCACCGCCGCCAGCACCACCGCCACCAGGGGCGTCGCATAGGAAAAGGCCACCGCCTCCGCCAGCGGGATGAAGGCGAGCGCGGCAAAGCTGAGCCACATGGCGCTCACGCCCACGAGGCCCCGTAGCACATGGCCGAACGGCTGGCGGGTAACGAGGGCACCGGTCATCCGCCCGCTCCAGGCGAGCCAGAAGACCACGGGCACGAGCCCGATGAAGCTGCGGGCAAAGACGATCTCGCCGCTCGGTACCTCGTCGGCCACCATCCGCACCAGCGCGGACATGACGGCGAAGAAGAAGGTGGCGGCGATTTGCAGGCCGATTCCGGCCGGGACATTCATCGAGGGGCAGATCCGGACAAGGCTTCTCCACCCCTATAGCGCGTGCCGAACGCGCGCGGCATGCGCCTGCCGCAGGGCTTCAACTTTAGTTCTGCGCCGACTGCTGTCCGCGGCCCGCCCCTGACGCTCAAAGCTCAGGGTTGGCGCGGCGGAGCTGGCCATAGGCGACGGACAGGAAGGCACAGGTGAGCACGACTTGGGCCGGCAGCAGCACCATGGTAACGACGTTTATCAGCGTATCGGGCAACAGCGCCTGCACGACCAGTTCGATGATCATGACCGGCATGCAGACGAGAAACGGGCCGAGGACGAGCCCGAATGTGTTGCCCTTGCCGAGCTGCCAGGCCCGCGACCAGGAAATCGGCTGACCCAGCACTCGTGACGGCAGACGCAGCGCCGGCCGGGATGCGACCACCACCACGATGACGATGAGCATGAAGGCCAGCACCAGGACCATCGCGCCGCCCTGCGACGCGGTCCGGTCAGCATCACGATGACGAGGAGTGGCACCACCGCGCTCAGGCCGGCCACAAGGCCGATGAGGATGGTGTCGATGAGATAGCCAATCACCCGTCCCGGCCCCTGCCCCAGGGTCTGGGTATCGAGGGCCGAGGGGCCGCGCAACACCTCCGCATGGGTGAGCAGGGCGAGCGGAATGCTGGCCAGCCAGTAGATCAGCGCCAGGAGCCTGCCCGAGCCGGCTGAGACGAGCAGCCCCACCACCACGCCTGCGGCGGCGTAAGCCGCGGCGGTCCTCGGATGCCGCAGGGCCACGGCGGCGGCCCACTGGAACGACCACTTGAGCGAGTCCAGAAGCGGGAGCTTGTAGCTTGAACCCATAAGTCGCCAACCGTGCTGCAGAGGATCGCGGCAGGTCCGGTTTCCGTAGCTGACTGCCCGGCGAGTACCTAGACGGCTGCCGCCCCTATTGTCGATAGGAGCGCGGTCATGCCCGGGCCTCGTTTGCGGGTCGAGGACGGGCCGATCTCCCCCGGACTCTGGCAGTGCCGCCGAAGCTGCGTTCAGCCGGGACGATTCTCCGCATGCCCCGAAAGTCGGCAGCTCAATACCGCTCCAAGATGGTGACTCTCGCCATTCATGCGCTGCAAGCAGATCATTCACCTCCTTTGCCGTCTACCTTCCCGTGCTGCAGCATGCACCAAACCCAAAAAATAGTCATATAATACCACCAAGCACATATTCTCTGGCATTTGGTCGCAGATGCGAGGTGCTGCGATATGCAGCAGGTAACTTTTATCGCGGTGCAGCATCGCCCACCCCTTGAGCACCACCTATGATACCGCGAATTGAGCAAGGATAAGTGCACCGCAATATGCGAAACACGCTCAATTACATCGGCACTCAAATCCAATTGTTCTTGAGTTACTCTTCACTATTCCAAGATCGTTCGGAGCCGTGCCAACGTTATATTTCAACATAACGCACGACACTATTGTTTATTGACAATAATATTACATACTATAACGATAGCCATGCATTATTATACTGGCTTGCATCGCACCATTCGGAGTGCTATTGTCAAAATATCATTTGATGTTCGGTGCGACTCTAATCCGAAGGATCAAAGGCCAAATGTCGATATCCACGGACAATATGCGGGTCGAGCGCGTCGGTGAGGCGCAGGGGTCGGTCCAGCGGGCCGTGATCGACTACGCCTCCATGACGCCCCTCTTCATCTTGTGCGATGCAGTGCTCATGCTCGGCTTGAGCATGCTGGTGGACATCATCTCCACAAGCCATGCCGCGACGGGCGCCCTGTCCACCTTCGATTTCACGCGGCCGCTGGGGATCGGCATCCTTTCGGCGGTGATCTTCGTGCTCATCACCACGTCGCGGGGGCTCTATAAGCCCTGGCAGATGGCGCGGGCGACGGAGCAGGTCCGGGCCGCGTTCGTGAACTGGACCTTCACCATCCTCTTCGTGGCCACGGTGATCTTCTGCCTCAAGGTGGGCGATGACACCTCGCGCCTCTCCACCGGCCTCTTCGCGATGCTCGGCTTTGTCGCGGTGCCCGCCTCCCATTGGGCCATGGGCGTCTGGGTGCGCCGCACGGTCGAGACCGGCGCCGTGCGCGGTCGGCCCTCCATCCTCATCGGCGACGTGTCCCAGCTCGACCGGGTCGTCCCGACGCAAATCCTGGAGCGCCTCGGCCTGCGGGAAATGCGCCGCTTCAGCTTCGCCGGCGTCCCTGCCGGCACGGCGCCCGACTCACTGAGCGTGGAAGAGATTGACACGCTGAAGAGCGCTATCCAGTTCGCCCGCCAGCAGCGGATCGAGGAAATCGTCATCGCCATGCCCTGGAATAGCCTGGAGCGCCTCGACGCGGTTCGGGCCCGGCTGCGGGCGTTGCCGGTGCCGGTGAAGCTCCTGCCCGACGAGGCGGTCCATGAGCTGCTCGACGCGCCGCGGGTGGATTTCGGCTCCTCGGTGGCCATTGAGGTGCAGCGCGCGCCCCTCTCGCGCATCGAGCTGGCGCAGAAGCGGGTGCTCGACATCGCGGTGTCCGGCGTCGCCATGACTCTGCTCTTGCCGCTGTTCGCCATCATCGCCATCTGCATCAAGTCGGACAGCAAGGGGCCGGTGATCTTCCGCCAACGCCGCAACGGCTTCGGCGGGCGCGAGTTCACCATCTACAAGTTCCGCTCCATGTCGGTGATGGAGGACGGCACGAAGGTGACGCAGGCCCAGCGCAACGACAAGCGCGTGACCCGGGTCGGCCGCTTTCTGCGCGCCACCAGCCTGGATGAGCTGCCGCAGGTGCTGAACGTGCTGTTCGGGCATATGTCCATCGTCGGCCCGCGGCCTCACGCCATGGCCCACGACGACGAGTATTCCACGCTGATCGCCGGCTACGCCTTCCGCCACCACGTGAAGCCCGGCATCACCGGCTGGGCCCAGGCCAACGGCCTGCGCGGCGAGACCTGCGAGATCTCGCTCATGGAACGGCGGATCGAGATGGACCTCTGGTACGTCAACAACTGGTCCATCTGGCTCGACATCAAGATCATCCTGAAGACCTTCATCGAAGTCTTCCGCAACGACGCCTACTGAGATCGACCCATACTCAGACCGTTCAATGACGAAAGAGCCGGAGGACCTCCCCCGGCTCTTTTGATTCAAGCGTTTGGCGTCTCGCCTTGCCGTGGGGTCCGGCGCACGACTGCGATCCTTCAGGCGCACCGATAGCGCCCTTCCATCCCATTCGATGGCTCCCGCGCGTCCCGTCGCCAAAGCGCGGACAGCCCCCGCCGCCACAGGCATCCGCTGATACCGAACGCCCGGCCCCGCATCCGGTTCCGGTCTGGCGCCGTTGCGTCAGCCCCGCGCGACCGCGTCGACCATCCGGGCCACGGCATCCCCCGCCGCGTCGAGCAGGTCCGTGTCGCGGGCACGGACCACCAGGTTGGTCTTGAAGCGCCCGTCCACCTCGTCGCGGAAGGGGTAGGAACCGATCACCGCAGCCGGAAACCGCTCGGCAATGGCGCCCAGGGGCGCGGCGATGTCGCCCTCCTTGGCTTCGGCCAGGATGGTGCGGGACAGCATGGGCCGGCCCTTCCTGAGCTCGGGCAGCACGGCTTCCAGCATGGCCTGCATGATGCGCGGCACGCCGGCCATGACGATGACGTTGCCGATGCGGAATCCCGGCGCCTTGGACACCTCGTTCACCACCAGGCTCGCGCCCGCGGGAATGCGCGCCATGCGCAGGCGCGCCTCGTTGAGGTCCTTCTCGGCGATGTATTCCAGCAGCATGGCGCGGGCGCGGGGGTCCACGTCGATGGTGACGCCGAAGGCCCTGGCCACCGAATCGGCGGTGATGTCGTCATGGGTCGGCCCGATGCCGCCGGTGGTAAAAACGTAGGTGAAGCGGTCGCGCAGCGCATTGATCGCCGCGACGATGTCGTCCTCCACGTCGGCCACGATGCGCACCTCGCGCAGGTCGATGCCCACGTCGGTCAATCGCTCGGCAATATGGCCGATGTTCTTGTCCTTGGTCCGTCCCGAGAGGACCTCGTCGCCAATGACCACCAGAGCCGCCGTGACCGATTGCGCGCCGTCTGCCTCGCCCATGTGGAAAACCTCTGCCGCTGCCGGCAGCAGGGCCGGCGTATTTGCCCAAATAATGACCAACCAAAAAGCGTAAGCGTCGCTCTTCGCGAGCCTTCCCCCTTTAGCACTTCTTTGGCACGATGTTTGTACGCTCGAAGTCAGCTTCCAGGGCGCGGAGTGACGGTTCCAATGCCGCATGCGTTTGATGAAATGTCCAGTACCGACGGCTCGGTCAGGCCGGCCTACGAGACCCTGCAGCGCTGGCTCGCCAGCGTGCCCCAGGACGTGCTGGACCACCGTCGCAAGGAGGCGGAATTCATCTTCCGCCGAATCGGCATCACCTTCGCCGTCTACGGCGAGCAGAACGCCCAGGAGCGCCTAATCCCGTTCGACATCGTCCCGCGCATCATCACCAAGGATGAATGGGGCACCCTGTCCAAGGGCCTGGAACAGCGCGTCAAGGCGCTGAACATGTACATCGCCGACGTCTATGCCAAGCGGGAGGTGCTCAAGGCCGGGGTGGTGCCGGAGAACCTTGTCTACCAGAACCCGGCGTTCCGCCCGGAGATGAACGGCCAACGCGTGCCGCACGACCTCTATGTGCACATCGCCGGCATCGACATCGTGCGCACCGACCCCGACACCTTCTACGTGCTCGAGGACAACGCCCGCACCCCCTCCGGCGTCTCCTACATGCTGGAGAACCGGGAGATCATGCTCCGCCTGTTCCCCGAGCTGTTCTCCATGCACAAGGTGGCGCCAGTCGACAAATACGGCGACGACCTGCTGGCCACGCTGCGCTCGCTGGCGCCTCATGGCGGGCATGAGCCGAACGTGGCCATCCTCACCCCCGGCATCTACAATTCGGCCTATTACGAGCACTCGTTCCTGGCCGACAAGCTGGGCGTGGACCTGGTGGAAGGGCGCGACCTGTTCGTGAAGGACGCGGTGGTCTACATGCGCACCACCGAGGGGCCCAAGCGGGTGGACGTGATCTACCGCCGCCTCGACGACGACTTCCTCGACCCCCTGGTGTTCCGGCGCGACAGCCAGCTCGGCGTGCCCGGCCTCATGAGCGCCTATCACGCCGGCAACGTCACCCTCACCAATGCGGTGGGAACCGGCGTCGCCGACGACAAGGCGGTCTATTCCTACATGCCGGACATCATCCGCTTCTATCTCGGCGAGGAACCGCTCCTGCCGAACGTGCCCACCTGGCGCTGCCGCGAGCCCGATCACCTCAAGTACGTGCTGGAGCACCTGCCCGAGCTGGTGGTGAAGGAAGTGCACGGCTCCGGCGGCTACGGCATGCTGGTGGGTCCGGCCTCCGACAAGGCGCAGATCGAGAAGTTCCGCGCCAAGCTGGTGGCCGATCCGGCCAATTTCATCGCCCAGCCGACCCTCGCCCTGTCCACCTGCCCCACCATGGTGGAGAAGGGCGTCGCCCCCCGCCACGTGGACCTGCGGCCCTTCATCCTCTCCGGCTCGGACAAGGTGCGCATCGTGCCCGGCGGCCTCACCCGCGTCGCCATGAAGGAGGGTTCGCTGGTGGTGAATTCCAGCCAGGGCGGCGGAACCAAGGACACCTGGGTTCTCGACGCCTGAGCACTTCAAGGCCGCGGCACGCCGCGGCCCTCGCCTTCCGGACGCCTGAGCGCGGGTTCCCGCGCCTCGATTTGCCTCCTTCCCAACGGGCTCCCCATGCTTTCGCGCACCGCCGACAACCTCTACTGGCTGACCCGCTACGTGGAACGCGCCGATTGCCTCGCGCGCATCCTCGACGTCTCCCAGCGCCTGTCCTACACGCCCGTCACCTATGGCGGCTCCACCAACGAATGGGCCTCGGCGGTGCTCACCGCCGGCTGCGAGGACGAGTTCGTCGCCCGCTACGGCCCGCTGGAGGACGCCAAGGAGGAGGACGTGGTGTCCTTCCTCGCCTTCTCGCCGGAGAATTCCTCCTCCATCCGCAACTGCTTCGAGGTGGCGCGCACCAATGCGCGCTCGGTGCGCACGGCGCTCACCTCGGAAATGTGGGACGTGATCAACTCGGCCTGGATCGAGCTGCAGAGCTTCCCCAACCGCGCCCTCACCCGCGACGAGCTTTCCCGCTTCCTGGCCTTCGTGAAGGAGACCTCGCTGCGCTTCGACGGCGCCACCTTCCGCACCATGCTGCGCAACGACGCCTACTGGTTCGCGCGGTCCGGCGCGCAGCTGGAGCGCGCCGACAACACCGCGCGCATCCTCGACGTGAAATATCACGTGCTGCTGCCGGAGAAGGAGCACGTGGGCGGGCCGCTGGACTATTTCCAGTGGGCCTCCATCCTGCGCTCGGTTTCGGCGCTCACCGCCTTCCACTGGGTCTATCGCGACAGCGTGAAGCCGTGGCTGGTGGCGGATCTCCTGATCCTGAACCGGCAGATGCCGCGCTCGCTCGCCGCGTGCTACGAGCAGCTGGCGCGCAACCTCGACGACATTGCCAGCGCCTATGGCCGGCAGGGCCCGTCCCAGCGCCTCGCCCGCTCCATGCAGGCGCGGCTCACCAACCGCACCATCGACGACATCTTCCAGCACGGCCTGCACGAGTTCATTTCCGAGTTCATCTCGGACAACAACAAGCTCGGCGCCGAAATCACCGAGCAGTATCTCACCTGAGGCACGATCTGACCTGAGGACGGGGCCGCCGTGCGCGGCCCCCGACGCGGTTGCCGATCAAGCTGCGCCGCAGCCCGATCGGTCGATCCCTCCCCAGGACAGCCCACGCGAAGGCCCGCCTGCGTCGAGGAACGCCCCGAGGAACGCCCGAGGAACGCCCATGCGCATCCGCATCCGCCACGAGATCACCCAGCGTTTCGACCCCGGCAGCCGCAACATGGCGGTCACCGTGCGCCTCACGCCAAGGTCCCATGAGGGCCAGTTCATCCTGCGCTGGACGCTGGACCTCAACTCCGACTGCCGGCTCGCCGCCCAGGAGGATGCCTTCGGCAATCTTTGCCACACCTTCTCGGTGGACGGGCCCACCGACCACCTGAGCGTGGTCGCGGAGGGCGAGGTGGAAACCCAGGACACCACCGGCGTCATGCACGGCACGGTGGAGCGCTTCCCCCCGTCCCTGTTCCTGCGCCAGACCGACCTCACCGAGGCGACGCCGGCGGTGGTCGCCTTCGCCGAGGGCGCGAGGCTGACCGAGGACGATCCCCTGGGCCAGCTCCACGCCCTCATGGTGGCCCTGCACGAAACGGTGGAGGAACAGGAGGGGCCGGCATTGGGCGGCCCCCTGAGCGCCCATGCGGCGCTGGAGGCCGGCAAGGCCTGTTCCGGCGGCATCGCCCATCTGTTCACGGCGGCGGCGCGGCATCTCGGCCTGCCGGCGCGGCACATCTCCGGCTATCTCGCCCCGGAGGACCCGGAAGAGGGCGAGGCCAAGAGGGAAGGCGTGGGCGCGGCACGGCACTGGGCGGAGGCCTATGCCCCCAAGTACGGCTGGATCTCCTTCGACGCGGGTCGGAACCTGTGCGGCACGGAGCATTATGTCCGCCTCGCCGTGGCCCTCGACGCCATGGGCGTCGCGCCGCTGCGCAGCGCCGGCCTTGAGGTCGAGGAGCAGGTGAGCGCCCTCGACAGCCGGGGCCCGCAGAAACTGGCGCAGGCGCAGAGCCAGAATTAAGGCCCATCACGCCTGGATAGAACGACCGGGACGATAAAACGCTTTGAACTTATTGAGCTGGCGAGACCTTTTGTCGACCTTGCCGATCCTCCAGGTAGAGACGTTATCTTTCACAAAGCTCAGATAGACCGATGTTCGCGCAAAAGTGACGTCGCGCAACGACGCCGTTCCTCGGCACCTTTAAGTTGTGACATGGATGACCCCAATGGGATGCAAGCCATGTCGATCCACACGCCGACCGATCAGCCGCCCGACCTGTCACCGCGCACCGGTGCGCCGGCCGCTCCGGAGACGGCGGTGGCGATGCCGCGACCCCTCACCGGGCGCAGTTCGGCCATCCCGCCGCAGATCAAGCTTGAGGCCCGGCACGTCACGTTTCGCTACGGCGAAACCGTCGCCCTGAGCGATGTCAGCCTGACCCTCCAGGAGCACCGGGTGACGGCCCTCATCGGCCCGTCCGGCTGCGGCAAGTCCACGCTGCTGCGCGTGTTCAACCGGATGTATGATCTTTACCCGGACCAGCAGGTGGAGGGCGAGGTCTTCCTCGACGGGGTGAACATCCTCGATCCGTCGGTGGATCCGGTGCCGCTGCGGGCGCGGATCGGCATGGTGTTCCAGAAGCCCACGCCCTTCCCCATGTCCATCTACGACAACGTGGCCATCGGACTGCGGCTCAACGAGGAGCTGAGCCCCGCCGAATTGGAGGCACGGGTGGAGGACGCCCTGCGCCAGGCCGCATTGTGGGAGGAGGTGAAGGACATTCTCCCCCAGAGCGGGCTCAGCCTCTCGGGCGGCCAGCAGCAGCGCCTGTGCATCGCCCGCACCATCGCGCCGCATCCGGAGGTGATCCTGTTCGACGAGCCCTGTTCGGCGCTCGATCCCATCACCACGGCGAAGATCGAGGAGACGATGGAGGAGCTGAAGGCGCGCTACACCATCGCCATCGTCACCCACAATCTGCAGCAGGCCGCGCGCGTCTCCGATGTCACCGGCTTCATGTATCTGGGCGAGCTGGTAGAATTCCGCCCCACCGGCGACCTGTTCACCCGCCCGCAAGACAAGCGCACCCAGGACTACGTGACAGGCCGCTTCGGGTAGGGGGAGAAGGCCCGGCCGGCGGCACCACGCCCCCTTGACCCCCTGCCCC
>NZ_JAIVFO010000165.1 GCF_029991245.1 Xanthobacter autotrophicus | reverse complement strand
CGCCGGTATTCTGCCCCGGCGCCTTGCCCCCTCCCCCGCAAGCGGGAGAGGGAGTTGGCCGGGTCGGGGTTGGAGAGCGGGGTTCACCGGCGCTTCTTTTCAAACTGAGACCTGCCTCCCGCACGCTCCGGATTGACGCGCGGGCTTCCCGCCCCTATAAGCCGACCCCGAACTCAGGCGGCTGCGGCGGCCGGAGCCCAGCCCTCATTGCTCGCATCGAACTCGTTTTCGAGCCGCGCGAGCGGGCACCGGCGACAAGCGCCGGCGCAGCTTCGCTGCTGGGGTCCGATGCCACAAGCCACGCAAGATACCCGGAGACTTGACCGTGAAGCGCACCTATCAACCCAGCAAGCTCGTGCGCAAGCGCCGCCACGGCTTCCGTGCGCGCATGGCGACCCGCAACGGCCGCAAGATCATCGCCGCCCGCCGCAACCACGGCCGCCAGCGCCTGTCCGCCTGAGGGGTGGACATTCGCGGAGCTGCCCAGCTTGGATCATCTCCGCAAACGCCGTGACTTCCTCGCAGCCGCCAAGGCCGAACGGGCCGGGGCGACTTCGTTCCTGATGCAGGGCCGCGATCGCGGCGATGCCGGGACGGTGCGCGTGGGCTTCACGGTCACCAAGAAGACCGGCAATTCGGTGGTGCGCAATCGCATCCGCCGCCGTCTGCGCGAGGCCGTGCGCCGGGTCCTGCCCGAAACAGGCCGGGCCGGCTTCGACTACGTGCTGGTGGCGCGCGAAGCCGCGCTGCGGACCCCCTTCGAAACTTTGGTGCGTGAGATCGAGCGCAGCGTGCGCAAGGTCAACACGCCCAAAGTGCAAGGGGCGAAGGTCCAGGGGCCCAAGGTCCAAGGGGGCAAGGTTCACGGGGGCAAGGTTCACGACCCCAAGACGGATGCTCCCAAGACTGATGCTCCCAAGACCGGCGCATCCAAGGCCGATGCACCCCAGCCCGATGCTCCAAAGTCCAATGCTCCGCACGGCGTCCGCAAGGCGGAAGGCCGGCCGGAGCACCCCGCGTCCACCGGAGGGGCCGGCGCCGCGGCCGGCGCGATCACCCCCCCATCCGACGACATTAAGCCGACGCCCGCCGACGGAGGCCTTCCGGCATGAGTGACAACCGCAACATGTTCATCGCCATCGGCTTGTCGCTGGCGATCCTCATTGGCTGGCAGTTTTTCTTCGGCATTCCACAGGCCGAGCGCCAGCGCCAGGCGGCCGAGCAGCAGCGCATCGCCCAGCAGGCGCAGCAGCAGCAGACCCCGGGCGCAGCGCCCGGCACGACACCCGGGGCCACACCCGGCTCCGCCGGTGTGCCGCAGGCGGGGAGCCCCGTCCCGGCGCGGCCCCTGACCCGCGAGGAAGCCCTCGCTTCGACCCCCCGTACCGCCATCGAGACGCCGCGCCTCAAGGGCTCGATCGCGCTCAAGGGCGGCCGCGTGGACGACCTGCTGCTCACCGAGTATCACGAGACGGTGGACCCCAAGAGCCCGAACATCGTGCTCCTGTCCCCCTCCGGCGCGCCCCATCCCTTCTATGCGGAATTCGGCTGGACCGCGGCCGCCGGCACCGGCGTCAAGGTGCCCGGACCCGACACCGTGTGGACCGCCAGCGGCACGCTGACCGAGACCACGCCGCTGACCCTCACCTGGGACAATGGCGCGGGCCTGATCTTCCACCGCACCTACACCATCGACGACCACTACATGTTCGCGGTGAAGGACGAGGTGGAGAACAAGACCGGCGCTCCGGTCACGCTCTATCCCTATGCCCTCGTCTCGCGCCATGGCATTCCCAAGGTCGAGGGCTTCTACATCCTGCACGAGGGCCTCATCGGCGTGCTCGGCGAAAGCGGGCTGCAGGAGATCACCTACGCCAAGATGGACAAGGAGAAGCCCCTCACCTTCGCCGCCACCGGCGGCTGGCTGGGCATCACCGACAAATACTGGGCGGCCACCGTCATCCCCGACCAGAGCGTGAAGGTGGACGCCAAGTTCTCCACCTCCACCTTCGCCGGCAGCCAGACCTTCCAGGCCGACTATCTCGCCGCCCCCCTCACCGTGGAGCCCGGCGGTACCGTCGCCGCGCGGGGCCAGCTGTTCGCCGGCGCCAAGGTGGTGCAGGTGGTGGACGGCTACAAGACGCGCTACGGCATCGACCGCTTCGACCTGCTCATCGACTGGGGCTGGTTCTACTTCATCACCAAGCCGCTGTTCCTCGCCATCGACTGGCTCTATCGCCTGGTGGGCAATTTCGGCGTCGCCATCCTGATCATCACGGTGATCCTGAAGGGCATCTTCTTCCCGCTCGCCAACAAATCCTACGCCTCCATGGCGAAGATGAAGGCGGTGCAGCCGGAGGTGACCACCATCCGCGAGCGCTACGCCGACGACAAGGTGAAGCAGCAGCAGGCGCTGATGGAGCTGTACAAGAAGGAGAAGATCAATCCGGTGGCGGGCTGCCTGCCCATCCTCATCCAGATCCCGGTCTTCTTCGCCCTGTACAAGGTGCTGTTCGTGACCATCGAGATGCGGCACGCGCCCTTCTTCGGCTGGATCCGCGACCTCTCCGCCCCCGACCCCACCACCATCTTCAACCTGTTCGGGCTCATTCCGTGGGATCCGTCCTCGGTCCCGGTGGTCGGCTCCTACCTCATGCTGGGCGCCTGGCCCATCATCATGGGCGTCACCATGTGGGTGCAGATGAAGCTGAACCCGGCCCCGCCGGACCCCACCCAGCAGATGATCTTCAACTGGATGCCCATCATCTTCACCTTCATGCTGGCCCATTTCGCCGCCGGCCTGGTGATCTACTGGGCGTGGAACAACACGCTCTCGGTGAGCCAGCAGGCCATGATCATGAAGCGCCACGGCGTGAAGATCGAACTGTGGGACAACATCAAGTCGGCCTTCAAAAAGAAGCAGCCGGCCAAAAGCTGAGGGCTTGTCGCCGAGGGTTCCGGCCTCTCGCACCCCGAAAGAAAAGGCGCCGCGCCCCCATGGAGCGCGGCGCCTTTCTTTTGCGGCGGCAGCCCTTTCAGGTCCTCACCTGGAGGCCAACGGTCCCGGTCTGCGACCGGTGCCGAGAGGGTTCCGCTCAGGTGCCGCGCGGGCCTGATCCTCACGCCGCCGGCTTCTGCGGCAGGAAGCAGCGGCCGCCCTCGCCTTCCGGCATCTGCGGCAGGAAGCTGCCGCCCTCCCGGGCGAGGAAATCCAGCAGCGCCCGCCCCGCCGGCAGCAGGCGCTTCTCCTTGGCCCGCACCACCAGCCACTGGCGCACCACCGGCAGGCCCTGCACCTCCAGCACCTTGAGCCGCCCGTCCGCCACCTCCGCCGCCACCGTGTGGGCGGAGATGAAGCTGAGGCCCAGCCCCGCCATCACCGCCTGCTTGATGGTCTCGTTGGAGCCGATCTCCATGGCGATGGCCGGCTGGGCCACGCCCGCCTCCTCGAACACCCGCTCCATGAGGATGCGGGTGCCCGATCCCGGCTCGCGCACCAGCAGCGGTTCCTTCGCCAGGTCCGTGGGCGAGATGCGCCGGCCGATGAGGCGGTGCTCGGGCGGGGCGATGACCACATGGGGATGGTCGCCGAGGATCTGGGTCTCCGCCTCCAGCTCGGCCGGGGGGCGGCCCATGATGCCCACGTCGAAATCAAGGCTCATGAGGCCGGAGATGATCTCCTCCCGGTTGCCGATCATGAGCTTCAGCTCGATCTCGGGCCGGCGCTTGCGGAACGCCGCCAGAGCCATGGGCGCGAAATATTTCGCGGTGGAGACCACCCCCACCACCACCGAGCCGCGGTCGGGGCTTTTCAGCGCCGAAATCGCCCGCTCCGCCTCCTGGAGGGCATGGGCGATGCGCTGCTGGGCGGCCAGAAGCTCCGCACCAGCGGCGGTCGGTCGCAGCCGGCCGTCGACCCGCTCGAACACGGGAACGCCCAGGTCCTCCTCCAGCGCCTTCATCTGCGCGGTCACCGCCGGCGGGCTCAAACCCATGTCTTGCGCGGCTTTGGCATAGGAGCCTGAGGCCGCGGCAAGGGCCACCAGGCGCAGCTGCTTGAGGGTCCAGTGGGAGGCCATTTCAGATTTCCTGAATGCTTAGTTCATATCATTCAAATTTACCTAAATCCGGCGATGGAGCAAGGTCCCTCCAACAAGCAAGGAGGGCCGCCATCATGGGTGCCGACGCCGCCATCGGGCAGATCAAGGACGCCAAGAAGAGGTACGCCGCCGGCGTGCTCAAGTACGCCCAGATGGGCTATTGGGACGGCGACTACCAGCCGAAGGACACCGATGTCCTGGCCCTGTTCCGCATCACGCCCCAGGACGGCGTGGACGCGGTGGAAGCCGCCGCGGCCGTCGCCGGCGAAAGCTCCACCGCCACCTGGACGGTGGTGTGGACCGACCGCCTCACCGCCGCCGACATGTACCGCGCCAAGGCCTACAAGGTGGAGCCGGTGCCGAACCAGCCGGGCCAGTATTTCTGCTGGGTGGCCTACGACCTCGACCTGTTCGAGGAAGGCTCCATCGCCAACCTCACCGCGTCGATCATCGGCAACGTCTTCTCGTTCAAGCCGCTCAAGGCCTGCCGCCTGGAAGACATGCGCCTGCCGGTGGCCTATGTGAAGACCTTCCGCGGCCCGCCCACCGGCATCGTGGTGGAGCGCGAGCGCCTCGACAAGTTCGGTCGCCCGCTGCTGGGCGCCACCACCAAGCCCAAGCTCGGCCTGTCCGGCAAGAACTACGGCCGCGTGGTCTATGAGGGGCTGAAGGGCGGCCTCGACTTCGTGAAGGACGACGAGAACATCAACTCGCAGCCCTTCATGCACTGGCGCGACCGCTTCCTCTACTGCATGGAGGCCGTCAACAAGGCCCAGGCCGAGACCGGCGAGGTGAAGGGGCACTACCTCAACATCACCGCCGGCACCATGGAAGAGATGTACCGCCGCGCCCAGTTCGCCAAGGATCTCGGCTCCGTGGTGGTGATGGTGGACCTCATCGTGGGCTGGACCGCGATCCAGTCCATCTCCAACTGGTGCCGCGAGAACGACGTGCTGCTGCACATGCACCGCGCGGGCCATGGCACCTACACCCGCCAGAAGGGCCACGGCATCTCGTTCCGCGTCATCGCCAAGTGGCTGCGCCTCGCCGGTGTCGACCATCTCCACACCGGCACCGCGGTGGGCAAGCTGGAAGGCGACCCCATGACCGTGCAGGGCTACTACAACGTCTGCCGCGAGACCGTGACCAAGACCGACTACACCCGCGGCATCTTCTTCGACCAGGACTGGGCGGGCCTGCGCAAGGTGATGCCGGTGGCCTCCGGCGGCATCCATGCCGGCCAGATGCACCAGCTCATCGACCTGTTCGGCGAGGACGTGGTGCTGCAGTTCGGCGGCGGCACCATCGGCCATCCCGATGGCATCCAGGCCGGCGCCATCGCCAACCGCGTCGCGCTGGAAACCATGATCCTGGCCCGCAACGAGGGCCGCGACATCAAGAACGAGGGTCCTGAAATCCTCATCGAGGCCGCCAAGTGGTGCGGTCCGCTGCGGGCCGCCCTCGATACCTGGGGCGAGGTGACCTTCAACTACGCCTCCACCGACACGTCCGACTTCGTTCCCACCGCGTCCGTGGCCTGAGGAGAGGAACCATGCGCATCACCCAAGGCACCTTCTCCTTCCTGCCCGACCTCACGCCGGCCCAGGTCCGCGCCCAGGTGCAATATTGCCTGGACCAGGGCTGGGCGGTCTCGGTGGAACACACCGACGACCCGCACCCGCGCAACACCTATTGGGAAATGTGGGGTCCGCCCATGTTCGACCTGCGCGACGCCGCCGGCGTCGTCGGCGAGATCGACGGCTGCCGCAACGCCTTCCCCACGCGCTATGTGCGGGTGAACGCCTTCGACTCCACCCGCGGGTGGGAGACGGTGCGCCTGTCCTTCATCGTCCAGCGCCCGCCGGTGGAAGACGGCTTCCGCCTGGAGCGCACCGAAGGTCCCGGCCGCAGCCAGCACTATTCCATGCACCACCGGCAGTATTCCGCCGGCTGATCCAACCGCTTCACGTCTTTACCGCTTCACCAGCGCGGCCGTTCCCACCGCGCAACTTAAGCCGAGGTTCGAGCGATGCTCAACACAGCCTTTTCCGCACCGACCGCCGCGTTGCCGGCCGAGGCCGCCGAGGGCAAGCTCGACCTCGGCGCTCTCTTTACCGAAAGTGAAGTGCCTGAATTCCTCGCCGAACTGGAGGCCGACCTCATCGGCCTCAAGCCGGTCAAGCGTCGCATCCGCGAGATCGCGGCCCACCTCGTCATCGGCCGCGCCCGCGAAACGCTGGGCCTGACCTCCGGCGCGCCGACCCTGCACATGGCCTTCACCGGTAACCCCGGCACCGGCAAGACCACGGTTGCCCTCAAGATGGCGCAGATCCTCCATCGCCTGGGATATGTGCGACGGGGTCATCTTGTCTCGGTGACGCGGGATGATCTCGTGGGTCAATATATCGGCCACACGGCACCGAAAACAAAAGAGATTCTTAAGAAAGCCATGGGCGGGGTCCTCTTCATAGACGAGGCTTATTATCTGTACCGGCCCGAGAACGAGCGGGATTACGGTCAGGAAGCCATCGAGATCCTGCTCCAGGTCATGGAAAACCAGCGGGACGATCTGGTCGTGATCCTCGCCGGCTACAAGGACCGCATGGATCGCTTCTTCGAGAGCAATCCCGGCTTCCGCTCGCGCATCGCCCACCATATCGACTTCCCCGACTACGAGGACGCCGAGCTGGTCTCCATCGCCAGGACCATGGCGGAGGCGGCGGACTACACGTTCAGCCCCGAGGCCGCGGTGGCGCTGGAAGAATACGTCTCCAAGCGCCGCACGCAGCCCAATTTCGCCAATGCGCGGTCCATCCGCAACGCCCTCGACCGCATGCGCCTGCGCCTGTCGCTGCGCCTGTTCGAGGACGGGGGCCTCGCCGATCGCGCCGCGCTCTCGACCATCACCGAAGGCGATATCCGCGCCAGCCGTGTGTTCTCGGGGGGCATCGATGCCCCCGACTACAAGCCCCGCAGCGAATAACGCTGAGGGACCAAAAACACCGATGACGGCCCGCCGAACGGGTCGCGCGGAGAAGACCCTCAGGGAGACGACCGCCATGCCAACCGCCGATCATCGCGCCGCACCCGGAATCACGCTTGCCTGCGCGCTCGAGGAATGGGCGGGCGAGGACGCCCGCCGCCGCGATGTCGCCGCGACCCTCACCGCGCTCGCCGCAGGCACCATCCAGCTCGCCCGCGCCATCGCCGAGGGGCCGCTCGCCGGCGACCTCGCGCGCACCCTCTCGTCCGGCGAAGCCGGCGAGGGCCAGAAGGCGCTCGACATCATCTCCAACGACATGGTCATCGACGCCCTGCGCAAGGCTCCGGTGGCCGCCGTCGCCTCCGAGGAGAACGACGCGCCAGTGCTGCTCGACCCGGCAGCCCCGCTGCTGGTGGCCATCGACCCGCTCGACGGCTCGTCCAACATCGACACCAACATCTCGGTGGGCACCATCTTCGCCGTGTTCCCGCACCAGGACGGCACCGACGCGGCCAGCGTCACCGCCTTCCTGCAGAACGGTCGCGACATGCTCGCCGGCGGCTATGTGATCTACGGGCCGCACACCGCGCTGATGCTCACGGTGGGCGCGGGCACCTGGCACTTCGCCCTCGACAAGGACGGTACCTTCCGCCTAGTGAACGCGGCGGTGCGGGTCAAGGAAGGCGCGGCCGAGTTCGCCATCAACATGTCGAACTACCACCACTGGGACGATCCGATCCGCGCCTATGTAGACGATTGCCTGGCCGGCAAGAAGGGCCCGCGCGAGCGCGAGTTCAACATGCGCTGGGTGGCGTCCATGGTGGCGGATGCGCACCGCATCTTCCAGCGCGGCGGCATCTATCTGTATCCCGGCGACAGCCGCAAGGGCTACACCCACGGCCGCCTGCGCCTGCTCTACGAGGCCTTCCCGGTGGCCTTCCTGATGGAGCAGGCCCAGGGCTCGGCCATCGACGGGCGCGGCTCGATCCTCGACCTGTCGGCCACCGGCGTGCACCAGCGCGTGCCCTTCATCTTCGGCTCGCGCGACGAGGTGGCCCGCGCCGCCCGCTATCACCTGGAGCCCTCGGGCCACGGCGAGCGCTCGCCGCTGTTCGCGCGGCGCGGCCTGTTCATCTGATCCCGGCAGCCAAGACACAGAAGAGCCGAGCACTCCATGTCCATCAAGCATCCCATCATCGTCGTCACCGGTTCGTCGGGCGCCGGGACGACCTCCGTGAAGCGGACCTTCGAGCAGATCTTCTACCGCGAGAAGGTCAAGGCCGCCTTCGTGGAGGGCGACGCCTTCCACCGCTACAACCGCCTGGAAATGCGTGAGCTGATGGCCGCCGAGGCGACCAAGGGCAACCGCCACTTCAGCCATTTCTCCCCCGACACCAACCTGCTCGACGAGCTGGGCACCCTGTTCAAGGACTATGGTTCAACCGGCGCCGGCCGCACCCGCCACTATGTCCACGACGCCCAGGAAGCCAAACTCTACGGCGCCGAGCCCGGCAACTTCACCGACTGGGAAGACGTGGGCGCCGGCACCGACCTGTTGTTCTACGAAGGCCTGCACGGCGCGGTGGTGACCGACGACATCAACCTCGCCCAGCATGCCGACCTGAAGATCGGCGTGGTGCCGGTGATCAATCTCGAATGGATCCAGAAGATCCATCGCGACAAGTCCACCCGCGGCTATTCCACGGAAGATGTCACCGACACCATCCTGCGGCGCATGCCCGATTACGTGCGCTACATCTGCCCGCAATTCACCGAAACCGACATCAACTTCCAGCGCGTGCCGACGGTGGACACCTCCAACCCGTTCGCCGCGCGCTGGATCCCCACGCCGGACGAATCGATGGTGGTGATCCGCTTCCGCGACCCCCACGGCATCGATTTCCCGTACCTGCTGTCGATGATCCACGACAGCTTCATGTCGCGGGCGAATTCCATCGTCATCCCCGGCAACAAGCAGGATCTCGCCATGCAGCTGCTGCTGACGCCGCTGATCATGAAGCTGATCGACCGGAAACGCCGCGCCGGCTGAGACACCTTCGGCGCCGGTCGAAGACCGGGGCCGTCGGGATGAGGTTCACGCTTCCCCTTCCCCGCGCCGGGGGAAGGGTGAGGGGGAGGGCGGCATGTCCGGGAGCCTAGCCTTAGGGGTATCCCGGACGCGTGGCTGCCGCCCTCCCCGCCTCCCCTTTGCGGCGACACGACTTTCCTCCCCGCGCAGGGGAGACCCGCGAGGGGGCCTGGTGCCACCTCCCCCGCGATGCCGGAC
>NZ_JAIVFO010000164.1 GCF_029991245.1 Xanthobacter autotrophicus | reverse complement strand
GTTGTGTATAAGAGACAGGCTCTGCGCCACGCGGCGGGGGGGCTGCTCGCCAGCATGGCCGACGCGACGCTGATCTTCGTGCCGAGCTTCAACGGCTATCGCCGCCTGGTGCCGGGCAGCTATGCGCCCACTTCGGCGAGCTGGGGCTTCGACAACCGGTTGGTGGCGGTGCGCGTGCCCAACGGGCCGCGTCACGCCCGCCGGCTGGAGCACCGCATCGCCGGGGCCGAGGCCCACCCCCACCTCGTGCTCGCCGCCATCCTCGCCGGCATGCTGGAAGGCCTGGAGCAGGGCATCGAGCCGCCGCCGCCGCTGGAAGGCAATGCCTACGAGCATGAAGGCGAGCGCCTGTCCCCGGACATGGAGGTGGCCGTGGCGCGCTTTGCCGCCTCGGACTTCATTGCCCGAAACTTTGGTGTGGATTATCGGCGCATCTATGCGGCGATGAAGCGGGAGGAACTTGGAGCCTTCCGCAGGGTCATTCTCCCATTGGAGTATGAAACGTATCTGTGAAGCCCCGCGTTTCCTGTTGAGGACCCCTGCGCGACACCATAGCCTTGGCATCATGGGGCAAGGAAAAAACACCCCCTTTCCAGAGGAGACCGGCGGATGCGTCGTCATTTCGTAGCGGCAGTTCTACTGGCCACGCTGAGCCTGACCGGCGCGGCTTCGGCTCAGGACAAGGTCCTGAACGTCTTCAACTGGTCGGACTATATCGATCCGACGGTGCTGGAGGACTTCACCAAGGAAACCGGCATCAAGGTCCGCTATGACGTGTTCGACAGCAACGAGGTGCTGGAGACGAAGCTGCTCGCGGGCAAGACCGGCTACGACGTGGTGGTGCCCACCGGCTCCTTCCTGCAGCGCCAGATCAAGGCCGGCATCTTCGTTACCCTCGACAAGTCGAAGATCCCGAACCTGCAATATGCCTGGCCCGAGGTGACCAAGCGCCTCGCCGTCTACGATCCGGACAATGCCCACGCCGTCAACTACATGTGGGGCACCACCGGCATCGGCTTCAACGTGGACAAGGTGAAGGAACGGCTCGGCGACATTCCCATGAATACATGGGATATCGTGTTCAAGCCGGAAATTCTCTCCAAGCTCAAGGATTGCGGCGTCTATTTCCTGGACGGCCCGGAGGAGGTGATCCCCTCCGCCATGAAATATCTGGGGATTGATCCCAATTCCAAGAACCCGGACGACATCGCCAAGGCCGGCGAGCTTCTCATGAAGGTGCGGCCCTATATCAAGAAGTTTGATTCTTCGGGCTATATCAACGCTCTGGCGCGTGGCGACATCTGTCTCGCGGTGGGCTGGTCGGGCGACATTTTCCAGGCCAAGACCCGTGCCGCCGAGGCCGCGAAGAAGACCAAGAAGCCGCTGGTGAACGTGAGCTACGTGATCCCGAAGGAAGGCGCGCTCATGTGGTTCGACAATTTCGCCATCCCCAAGGATGCGAAGAATATCGACAACGCCCTTGTCTTCATCAACTACATGATGCGGCCGGAAGTGGCGGCGAAGAACTCCAACTTCATTTCCTATGCCAACGGCAATCTGGAATCGCAGAAGTTCATCGACAAGGACATCCTGAACAATCCGTCCATCTACCCGGACAAGGAGACGTTCGACCGGTTGTTCATCGTCACCACCAACGAGCCGCCGGTGCAGCGGGTCATCACCAAGACCTGGAACAGCTTCAAGCGCGGCAAGTGAGGCTGGGGCTGACGTGAACGGCTGAGCCGGACCGTCAACCACAAACAAAAAGACCGCCGGAAGCTGCTGCTTCCGGCGGTCTTTGCGTGAGTGTACCCCCTCAGCCCTCGGCGAGAGCCTGCTTGACCGCCGCGACGATGCGGTCCTGCGTGCTCTCGTCGAGATAGGCGTGCATGGGCAGGGAGATGACCTCCTCCGCCAGGGTCTCGCACACCGGCAGGATGGCGCCGGCGGCGGGATAGTGCTTGTAGGCCGGCTGCAGGTGCATGGGCAGGCGGTAGTAGACCGCCGTGGGCACGCCCTGCGCCCTCAGCCGGTCGGCGAGGCCGTCGCGCACGCCGGGGGCGAGGCGGATGGTGTATTGCGCCCACACCGAAGTGGCGCGCTGGTCCACCACCGGCACCGTGGCGACATCCTTCAGCAGCTCATTGTAGCGCCGGGCCACCCGGTCCCGCGCCGCGATCTCCTCCTCGAAGATGGCCAGCTTCTCGATCAGCACCGCCGCCTGGATGGTGTCGAGGCGGGCGGTCATGCCGATGCGCACGTTCTGGTACTTGTCCACGCCCTGGCCGTGCTCGCGCAGGCTCTTGAGCACGGTGACCAGCTCCGCGTCGTCGGTGAGGATGGCGCCGCCGTCACCGTAGCAGCCGAGCGGCTTGGCCGGGAAGAAGGAAGTGGCGGTGGCGTCGCCGATGGAGCCGGTGCGCTTGTTGTTCCAGGTGCCGCCGAAGCCCTGGGCGGTGTCGCACAGAACCTTCAGGCCATGCTTCTCGGCGATGGGCAGAAGCGCGTCATAGTCCGCCGGCTGGCCGAACAGGTCCACCGGGATCACCACGCGCGGGGTCAGCCCCTGCTCGACGGCCACCGCGATGGCCTGCTCCAGGCTTTCGGGGTCCATGTTGAAGGTGTCGGCCTTCACGTCCACGAACACCGGGGTTGCGCCCACATAGGGCACCACCTCGGCGGTGGCGCAGAAGGTGAAGGCCGGGCAGAACACCGCGTCCCCCCCCTTCACGCCCCAGGCCATCAGCAGCAGCGCCAGCGCGTCGGTGCCGCTGGAGCACGAGACGGCATGCTTCGCGCCGGCGAAGGCGGCGAGCTGGTCTTCGAAGGCGCCCACTTCCGGCCCGTTCACGAAGCGGCAGGAGGCGAGCACGTCCAGCACCTTCTCGTCGATGCGGGCGCCGATGCGCGCGCGCTGGGCGGCAAGGTCGATGAAGGGGATGGGGGCGTTGTTCGCCATGCTGGTCTTGGCCGTCGCGGGAGACGTCATGAATGATCCCTGTCATACCAACGGCCCCGGTCTTTGACCGGAGCCGAGAAGGTTGCGCTCAGGCGCGGCGCGGTGGGGCTTTTACCAACAGCCCCGGTCTTCGACTGGCGCCGAGCAGGTTTGCCTAAAGCGTTTTCAAGCGAAGTGGATACCGGTTCGCGAAGCCCACGAACCCTTGTGATGAAGCGTGCCGGTGCGCTGCGTGCGGCACGGGAGGCCGCCGTGGCCACCCCGTCTCGCGCATGGCGGGCTCAGCCCAGGGCGCGGCGCTTTTCGGCCGTGGCGAGGGCGGTCTCGGAGGGCGCAGCCTTGGCCGCGGCCGAGCCGGGCAGGCAGGAGATGGCGATTTCCAGGCTCGACACGCCTTCCTCGCCGGTCACTTCCGGCGCGCGGCCGGTGCGCACGGCGGAGATGAAATTCTCCAGCTCGGCGCGCAGCGGCTCGGCATAGGCCACCGGGAGGTGGCGGGTGGAATAGGAGCCGTCCGGCCGGTAGTCGAAATGCTCGGTCACCTGGCGGGTGAGGAGATCGCCGATCACGTACTTCTTGCGGGTCGCCACATGCACCGTGCGCGCCTTGAAGGGCGTCAGCCAGTTGGTGTTGATGTGGGCGAGCACCCCCGAGGTGGTACGGAACTGGAGGAGGGCGATGTCCTCGCGCTCGGCGATGGCGGCCGAGGTCTGCGGCTGCACCTCCAGGATATCCGAGCCGGTGAACCAGCGGATCAGGTCGATGTCGTGCACGGCAAGGTCGATCACCACGCCCACGTTGGACATGCGCGGCGGGAACGGACCCACCCGGGTGATGGCGATGGAGAGGAGGTTCTCGTCGCGGATGGCGTCCTTCACCGCCCGCACGGCGGGATTGAAGCGCTCCACATGGCCGACCATCAGGGTCACGCCCTTGTCGCGGGCGGCAGCGACGATCTCGCGGCCTTCCTCCACCGTGGAGGCGACGGGCTTTTCCACCAGCACCGAGCAGCCGGCGGCGATCACGTCGAGGGCGATGGGGTGGTGCAGATGGGTCGGCGCGGCCACCACCACGGCGTCGAGGCCGAGGTCGAGCAGCGCGCGATGGTCGCCCACCGCCTGGCAGCCGAGGAAGCTGGCGACGCGCTGCGCCTGCTCCTGGTCCGGGTCGGCCACGGCGACGAGTTCCACGCCGGGAAGCTGGGACAGCACGCGGGCGTGGTTGGAGCCCATGATGCCGATGCCCGTGACGCCGATGCGCACCCGCTCGGTGTCCGCCGGGCGTTTTGGGGCGCGCTCCGTGCCGGGCGCTGCCGTATGAGCCATTTCAGCCCTCATCCATCATTCAACGAATGCGGGCTCTAGCACGATCATAGTTTAAAAGGCGAGGAGCGGCGTCAAATCCACCCTCCCGCCACGTTCAAGAATTGCATCGGCGTGTTACCGGCATGTTGCGCCGGCACCTGCCGGGCCTCTTCCCTTGGCGCGCCACAGGGCTTATCACAGCGCGCTTTTCGCATGCCGCTTCGCGCCAGACGGATACCGGGTCGCGTCAAGACAACGCAGCACCCCAAGCGGCCGGATCATTTGCGCAAGGTGGTGTGACCGATCTGGACGGGAGGACGGCAGAACATGCGCAAGATCGTTGCCGGCAAGCTGCACGGGCTGACCGTGACGGGGGCCGACCTCAATTATCACGGCTCCATCACGCTCGATCCCGAGCATTGCGAGGAGGCGGGGATCCTGCCGCTCGAATTCGTCGAGATCTGGAACCGCAATTCCGGCGCGCGCATCTCCACCTACGTCATTCTCGGCGAGCGCGGCTCGCGCTGCTGCGTGCTCAACGGCGCCGCCGCCCGCACCTGCCAGCCGGGGGACGAGGTCATCATCTGCAATTCGGTCTATGTGACGGAAGGCGAGATCGTGACGCTGCGCCCGCGCGTCCTGACCTTCGACAAGGACAATCGCGTGGTCAGTCGTCTCACCTACGAGGTGACGCGCGACAGCCACGGCGCCTACCACTTCGCCGTGCGCGACGAGCGCGGCGAAGAGAAGCCGATCCCGCTCAGGGTCGAGGCCTCGTGATCTGAACAACCCGAACGGCCCGCGCCTGATCAGAACTTGTAGTTGATGCCGATTTTGGCGGTCTGCGAGGTCACGCCGGCGCTGGCGCCGATTGTGTCGTAGAACTTGGAGCCGAGATCCGTGTAGAGATATTCGGTCTTCGCGGTCCAATGGTCGGTGAGCGCATATTCGATGCCGGCGCCCGCGGTCCAGCCGGTATGGGTCTGCGACTGGCTGGCGCCCAGATAGTCGATGGAATTGTTGCCCCAGGCAAAGCCGCCCGTGACATACGGCAGGATGGGGCCGAAGGCATAGCCGAGCCGCCCGCGCACCGTGCCGAACGAATCGAGGGTGCTGGACAGGCCCAGAACGCCAAGCTGCCCGCCGAGGGGTCCGGCCGCGCCGGCGCTGATGTCGCCGCCCTGTAGGTCCGCCTCGATGCCGGCCACGACATTGTTGCCGAACTGGTAATTGTAGCCGACCTGGCCGCCGCCGAACCACCCCTTGGGGTCGATGCCGGCCCCGCCGAGGGCGCCTCCGAGCGCATCCTGGCCCGAGCCCCAGCCATAGCCCGCATTGGCGCCGATATAAAAGCCGGTCCACGAAAACACCGGGGCGGGAACCCCCGCCGGGATCGATGGCGGCACCGGGCGCCCGAGATCGGCGGCCGCGGCTGGCCCGGCCGACAGCAGGGCCGCGAGCGCGATTGCGGGCAATGCACAGCGCGCGCCCCACAGGGCGTTACCCGATCCGACGAACGAAACCCGTTTCGAAACCCGTTTCATGGCCATGCTCCCGCATGTCACCGCCTTTCAAGCTTCTCCTGTTGCGCGGGCGGGGCAAGGGCGGCTTGGCGGCAAAGCGATGGCAGGGGCCGATTCGCCTTCACGAATGCGTGCGTGCATCGGCGCGGGCTGGTCAAAATGAAAAGGGCTCCCGGCCAAGGCCGGGAGCCCAGTCTCACTCCAAGAAACGTCTCGCGCGGGGCGCGGGATCAGAACTTGTAGTTGACGCCCAGCTTGGCGGTGCTGAGGTTCGAGCCGACGGAATAGGTGTCGCCGAAGAAGTCGTTGGCGCTGCTCTTCTCGAAGCCGAGATAGAGATACTCGGCCTTGACCGTCCAGTTGTTGGTGATGGCGTATTCGACACCGGCACCAGCGCTCCAACCCCACTTGGTGTTGTTGTAGCTGTAGCCGTAGAAGTCGGAGAAGTTGCTCTTCGCCCAGGCCGCGCCGCCGGTGATGTAGGGCAGGAAGCGGTCGATGCCGTAGCCGAGGCGGGCGCGGATGGTGCCGAAATAGTCGATGTTCTGCGAGATTTCGCCGCCGGTGAACGGGCCGCCGGCCACGATGGTGGAACTGCCGATGTCGGACCAGTCCAGGTCGGCCTCGACGCCGATCACGACGTTGTTGGCGAACTGGTAATTGTAGCCGACCTGGAAGCCGCCGATGAAGCCGTTGCTGGTGCCGGGGCTGTAGGAATAGCCGACGACCGAGCCGAACGGGGTGACGTCGTAGGTGTTGTCAGCCCAGCCCCAGCCGACGTTGCCGCCGATGTAGAAGCCGGTCCAGGAGAACGTCTGCACCGGGATGGGCGCCGCCTTCACGGGATAGCGGGTGGCGAGATCCGCCGCGGACGCAGAGCCGGCGAGGAGGGCGAGGGCGGTGGCGCCCAGGAGTGCACGCTTGAACATGATCGATACCTTTGTTGGTCAATCGGTCCAGCCCGGGGGCCTCGCCGACGAGTGGTTACGTTTTACAGCCAGGCGATGCGGTCGTCTGTAGCGAACGGGCCACACCCCCCAAATCAAACCGGGCGGAGATGTGGCAAAGTCCTAGCACTTGTTCAGCTTTGTGGCGTGACCTTTGGTAAAAGCGGCAAACCTGAGACAGTGGCAAGGTTTCGCCTCAATCTTTGCCGTTGGGTCATGCCTTGCTTTCAGAAGCGATAATTCACGCCTGCTCGCAGAATATTGGCAGTGATGCCGCTATCGACGGGACCGATGACTGTCGGATAGGTTGCACTGCCAAGGTCTACGTAAAGATACTCGGCACGTGCGCTCCAGTTGCGGTCGAAGGCGACTTCGGCGCCGGCGCCGATGGTCCATCCGGTCTGGGTGGAACTGGAGGAGAGGCCGAGGACATCGAGGCTGCCCTGGCCGTAGGCGAAGCCGCCGGTGCCGTAGACCAGGACGCGGTCGAACGACCAGCCGAGGCGGGCGCGCACGGTGCCGAGATAGTCCAGGCTGTACCCTCCGGCGGACAGGCCGGAGAAGTCGAAGTCGGTTTCGATGCCCAGCACGAACGGGCTGGCGAACTGGAAATTGTAGCCGGCCTGGAAGCCGCCGATGAAGCCGCCCGGATCGCTGTTCACGGTGGAGCCCCAGCCGTAGCCGGCATTGGCACCGATATAGAAGCCGGTCCAGGTGAAGGCGGCGACGGGCTGCACATAGGGCGCGGGATAGCGACCGGAAAGGTCGGCTGCGACCGCCGGAGCGGCGAGCACGACGCCCGCCAGGAGCGTGGCGGAAGCAAGCAGACGGGAACGCATGAACTGTCCTCCAGGGTCCTGCCGGCCTTTTCGCCCCGGCAGTGCTCGCACCCTTGCAGACGAATCTTGCCCAATCCTGTCCCCAAGCGGCCCGCCGCGCGCATGCCTAATGCGCCGTTAATTTCATAAGTATTTGAATTAAAGTGAGAAAATATGGATCGCGGCGGGTTGTCCACCACCCGGGTAGGTCAGGCGTTGGCGGCGTGGTTGAGCGGGTGTTAACGGCTTCGGCTCCGGCGAAGATTCCATCCGGCGGCCGGGCGCACTACATAGGCTCCATGACCGGCAGACGCCCCATCGACCCGCCCGAGATCGCCTTCGCCCGCGACGATCAGGCCGCCCCTGTGCCCGAATCGGACGAGATGGAGGCGGCGGACGAGGCCGGTCTCCTCATCCTCGACGCCACCGACGCACCGCCGCCCGGCGCGGAAAGCCTCGCCAGCGGGCGCGACGCCATCATTCGCGCGGCGCGGCACGCCCCGGCGGGGCCGGGCGTCTATCGCATGATCGCGGCGGACAGTTCCGTGCTCTATGTGGGCAAGGCCAAGAGCATCAGGAAGCGGGTGCTCAGCTATACGCGCCCCGTGGGCCACACCAATCGCATCGCGCGGATGATCGCCGCCACCGCGTCCATGGAGTTCGTCTCCACCCGTACCGAAGCGGAAGCGCTGCTGCTGGAGGCCAACCTCGTCAAGCAGTTGAAGCCGCGCTTCAACGTGCTGCTGCGGGACGACAAGTCGTTCCCCTATATCCTCATCACCGCCGATCACGTGGCGCCGCAGATCACCAAGCATCGCGGCGCGCGCAACCGGCCGGGGGATTATTACGGGCCGTTCGCCAGCGTCTGGGCGGTGGACCGCACCATCAACGCGCTGGAGCGGGCCTTTTTGCTGCGCTCGTGCTCGGACAGCTATTACGAGAACCGCACGCGCCCCTGCCTGCTGCACCAGATCAAGCGCTGCGCCGGTCCCTGCACCGGCGAGGTGAGCCCCATTGATTATGCGGAGCTGGTGCGCGAGGCCCGCGCCTTCCTGTCCGGCCGCTCCCGCGCCATCAAGGAAGAGCTGGCGCTGGAAATGGAGGCGGCGTCCCAGGAGCTGGAGTTCGAGCGCGCCGCCCGCCTGCGCGATCGCTTGGCCGCGCTGTCCGCCGTGCAGGGCTCGCAGGGCATCAACCCGCGCGGGGTGGAGGAGGCGGACGTGTTCGCCTGCCACCAGCAGGGCGGAGCCACCTGTGTGGAGGTGTTCTTCTTCCGCACCGGGCAGAACTGGGGCAACCGTGCCTATTATCCCCGCGCCGACCGCTCGCTTAACGAGACCGAGGTGCTGGGCGCCTTCCTCGCGCAATTCTACGAGGACAAGCCCTGCCCGCGCCTTATCCTGTTGTCCCACAAGGTAGAGGAGCAGGCGCTTCTGGCCGAGGCCCTCTCGGAAAAGACCGGCCACCGCGTCGAGATCGCGGCGCCCCAGCGCGGCGAGAAGCGCGACCTCGTGGACCACGCGCTGCAGAACGCCCGCGAGGCCCTGGCCCGCACGCTGGCGGAGAGCGCCACGCAGACCAAGCTGCTGGAGGGGGTGGCGGCCACCTTCGGCCTCAAGGCCCCGCCCCGGCGCATCGAGGTCTATGACAATTCCCACATCATGGGCACCAATGCGGTGGGCGGCATGATCGTGGCCGGGCCGGAAGGCTTCCGCAAATCCCAGTACCGCAAGTTCAACATCAAGTCGGCCGACATCGTGCCCGGCGACGATTTCGGCATGATGCGCGAGGTGTTGCGCCGCCGCTTCTCGCGGTTGCTGAAGGAGGCGCCGCGCGAGGGGGCAGGGGACGGAGCAGGGGAGGAGGCAGGCGAGGGCGAGGG
>NZ_JAIVFO010000163.1 GCF_029991245.1 Xanthobacter autotrophicus | reverse complement strand
CTCCCCGGCCCTCCCCCGCAAGCGGGGGAGGGGGAGACAACCTCAGTTCGCGGGGCGCAGCTTGGCGGCTTCGGCTTCCGGCGGCAGGTAGTCGGCGCCGGGCTTGAAGGTGAAGTTCACCATCACGCCCTTGCCGTCCTGCTGCGACGTGGTGCCGATATAGGCGCCCATGGTCGACTGGTGGTCGCCGGCGCGATAGACGATGTCGCCGAAGGGGGTGGAAACCTTCAGGTTCTTCATAGCCTTGACGATGCCGCCGGTGGTGTGGTCGTCGGTGGCCTTGAGCACCGCGGCGATGGACTTCACCGTCGAGTAGCCGACGATGGAGCCGAGACGCGGATAGTCCTTGTGGAGCTGCTGGTAGGCGTCGAGGAACGCCTGGTGCTCGGGGGTCTTGATGGCGTACCAGGGATAGCCGGTGACGATCCAGCCTTCCGGCGTCTCGGTCTTCAGCGGGTCGAGATATTCCGGCTCGCCGGTGAGATAGCTCACCACCGCGCGGTCCTTGAAGATGCCGCGGGTATTGCCCTCGCGCACCAGCTTCACCAGGTCGCCGGCGAAGGTGGCGTTGAGGATGGCGTCGGGCTTGGCGGCGTCGATGGCCTGCAGCACCGGGCCGGCGTCGATCTTGCCCAGCGGCGGCCACTGCTCGGCCACGAACTCCACGTCCGGGCGCTTCTTCTTCAAGAGTTCCTTGAAGACTGCCACGAACGACTGGCCGAATTCATAATTGGGGGCGATGGTGGCCCACTTCTTGGCGGGAAGCTTTGCCGCTTCTTCCGCCAGCATGGCCGCCTGCATGTAGTTGGAGGTGCGCAGGCGGAAGGTGTAATCGTTGCCCTTCGACCAGACGATGGCGTCGGTGAGCGGCTCGGCGGCGATGTAGACCACCTGCTTCTGCTTGGCGAAATCGGCCAGCGCCAGCCCCACGTTGGAGAGGAAGCCGCCGGAGATCATCACCACCCCGTCGCGCGAGACCAGCTCGTTGGCGGCGGTGAGGGCGTCGGCGGGCTTGCCGCCGTCATCCTTGGAGATGACGACCAGCTTCTTGCCCTTGATGCCGCCGGCGTCGTTGATCTCCTTCAGCGCCAGTTCCATGCCCTTGCGATAGGGCTCGGTGAAGGCGGGCAGCGCCGAATAGGAATTGATCTCGCCTACCTTGATCTCGCCTTCGAGCGCCTTGGCGGCACCGGAGGCCAGCATCAGGGCGGCGAACGTCGCCCCGAGTGTTACGCCGATGAGTTTCTTCATGTGCTGTTCCCCTCTGTGTCCGAAGTCCTGCACCACAGACCGCGCCGCCCAACTCAGCGCAAGCCGTCCTCACCCTTGATCTCGTCCGCCTTCAGCCCGCCGACCCGCGGCAGCGGCCGGCCGGAATCTGTCACCGCCACCGCCACCACGATCTCGCCCGCGCGGGGCGCATCGGAAATGCTCACCTGCATGCCGTCGAAATGGCTGCGCACGAAGGCAGCGTCCTTGTGTCCCAAAGGAATGTCCAGCTCCGCGCCCAGGCCGCCCCGTCGCTTGGACGAGGGGATGAGCGCCGCGCCCGTGCCGAGCACGGCGCGCACCGGCGCGCCCATTTTGGGATGCAAGAGCGCGGCCGCGTGCTCCAGCTCGCCGTTCTCGCCCACCAGCGCGGCCTTGCCGTAGCTCTGCGCCGCCGGCCCCTCGATGCCCAGCGCCGCCACTGCGCGGGCCGCCAGCAGGCCGCCCAGCTCCTCGCCCATGGCGATAAGCTCGGAGAGGTCTTCCACGTAAGTGCCGGCGAACGGGTTCTCGATCACCGCCACCGCCGCCGCCCGGCGGGTGGGCGGTGACACGGGACGGCCCATCTCGGTCGCCGTCTCCTCGACGATGGTGACGATCTTGCGGATTTTCGCGCTCATCGCAGGCCGTCCCCCTTCGAGATGTCCGCCGCCGCGAGGCCGCCCACGCGGGCATGGACGCGCGGCCCGCAGGTCATCACCAGCACCAGAGCGATCTCGTCGGCCCGGGGGGCGTCGGACACGCCGACTTCCATGGCGTCGAAATGGCTGCGCACATAGGAAGCATTGCTATGTGTCACCGGCACGTCGAGGCGGGTGCCCGGCCCGCCCACCTTCTTGGTGGAAGGCACGATGGCCAGCGCGTCGCCCAGCGCCTCGCGCATGGCGTAGCCGCCGGGCACATGCCACAGGGCGCCGTGCTCGATCTCGCCGGCGGCGCCCACGATGGCGCCCTTGCCGTAGCCGTCCACGGCAGCCGGGTCGCCACCGAGGGCAACCACCAGCTCCTTCGCCATGGCGACGCCCAGCGGCTTCAGATCCTCCATGAAGGGCGCGATGTCCTCCACGTAGCGGCCGGCATAGGGGTTCTCGATGACCGTGACGATGGCGGCGCGACGGCGCGGCTTGGCGGCGACGGGGCCGCCTTCGTGGAAGATCTCCTCCACGATCCGGACCTGCTTGCGGATCTTCACCTCAGGCATGAGCTGCTTCGCTTTCTTGTTGGCGGGCGAGGGACAAAAAAGGGCGGCCGGCAAACGTTCCGTCGGCCGGATCGGTGGAGACGCTCACGCCCTGCAGATGCAGCGCGGCGGACGAGATGAGGCCCCGCGCCACCAAAGCGCCGGCGCAGGCAAGGCCCTCGGCCAGCGCCTCGTCGATCTCGGCGGGGGAAAGCTGCGGCACGGCGCGCGTCACCTTCAGCGGGCCGAGGTCGCTATCGGGCTGCACGTCGCGGGCGGCGATGCGGGCGATGCCGGGATGACCGGGCAGGTTCACCGCATTGGCGATGACGGTCGCCGCCGCATCCGCCGCCGCGGCGGTGGGGGCGAGCACGGTGACGGCATCCGCGATGCCGAGGGAAAAGCTGCGCCCGCGCCAGCCCGAGGTGGCGATGCCGCGCACCGGGCTGTCCGCGCTCACCCGCGCCGTGCCGATGAGGCGGGGCCGATCCGGGCGATCCACGAGGCCGGCGACATAGTCGGCCCCCGGCGTCAGATGAAGGGCGATGTCGCCGCCATTATTCACATGGGCGCGGGTGATGCCGGGCAAAGCCAGCGCCTCCAGCACCTCTTCGCCCACCGCGCCGGCCACCGCCGCCATGGGGGTGATGAAGCCGGCCCGCGCGTGGGGCTCAACCGCCGCCCACATGCGCCGGGCGACCTTCCCCTCCAGCGGGCAGGCCCCCGCATAGGCGGGACGGCGCAGCAAGGGCAGTTCCGCACACAGCGCATCCAGCAGGCCGGTGAAGCGCGCCACCGCCGCGCGGTAGGCCGCCGCCACCTGACGGGGATCGCCGCTGGCCTCGATGACCAAGTCGATGGGACCATCGTTCAGATGCAGGCGGCGCCCGTCCGCAAGCAGCGCCACCTGCGGAGCGCGGGGCGGGGCTGCGACCGGGCTGGAAAGGGCAGCGGTGCGCATGGCCATCAGCCCTGCCCGCGGGTCGCGAGGGGCCAGGGATTGTCGCCGATGGGCGCCACTTCCCGCACGCTGTCGCGATGAAGGATCTCGCCCACCGGCTGCACGTGGTCCATGTGCCCGCCGAGCGCGGCGTAGGCCTCCAGCGTCAGCGTGAACTCGATGGGCGCCACCAGAGCCGGCGTGGGCACATAGCCGAAGGCATTCTCCGGCACCCGCATCACATCCACCATGAAGGTGATGCCGCCGCCCGGCCAGACATAGACCGGCGCGCCGCCGCAGGTGACGCGGGTGATGGCCTCCTTCACCGAGCGGGTGAGCCGCACCGGATTTTCCGTCACGCCCGCGCGCAGGGAGCCGCCGGCCCCGGCCATGAACAGCACGGAGGAGAGCGCCGGCTCACAATTCTCGCGGATGCGCTCCACGGAGGGGGCCAGATCCGCCGGGACCTCAGCCTCGCGCGGCACCAGGTTTTCGTCGAGCACATAATAGCCGAAATGCTCGCCGGTGGTGGACACCAGCAGCAGGCGCAGGCCCGGCCAAGCCGCCTTGGCATCGAACGCGCCGAGGATGGAGAGTGGATCGGAAATATTGGTGCCGCCCCAGCCCAGCCCCGGCTCGGCCACCTGGAAATAGCGGCCGGGGGTGGAGCGGCGGCCCTTCATGCGGATGCCGGTGTCGCGCACGCCCAGAAGCTTGCCGGCCTGATGCTCGGAGAGGACGCCGGTGATGTGGTCGTCCACCACCACCACCTCGTCCACCTTGCCGAACCATTGCCGCGCGAACATGCCGATGGTGGCGGAGCCGCAGCCCACCCGCATGCGCTCCTCCTGCCCGCCATTGACGATGGGGGCGTGGCCCGCCTGCACGATGATGGTCGCGCCCCCATCCACGGTGAGTTCCACCGGCTTGGCATTGCACAGGTCCAGCAAGGCCTCGCAGGTGACGCGGCCTTCCTTCTTGGCCCCACCGGTGAGGTGGTGGACGCCGCCCAGCGACAGCATCTGCGAACCGTATTCGGATGTGGTCACATGCCCCACCGGCTCGCCGGCCACGCGCACGGTGGCCTGTTCAGGGCCGAGGAAGCGGTCGGTGTCGATCTTCACCTTGACGCCGGCGTAGGAGAAGATGCCCTCGGTGACCACGGTCACCATGTCCACGCCGTTCACCTGCGCGGAAACGATGAAGGGGGCGGGCTTGTAGTCGGGATAGGTGGTGCCGGAGCCCACCGCGGTCACGAAGGTGCCGCCATCGGCCACGAGGCGCCCGTCCCAGTCGCCGCCGCGATCGAAGGGCACCACCTTGCCGCCCTGCTCCAGCGTGCGGTCGAGGATGACGTGGGGATCGACGCGGATCAGCTCGCCGGCGCGGTTGGCGTAGCGATCGCAGGCGCCGGTGTTGCCGGGCTTGATGTAGCACATGACCGGACAGGCATCGCAGCGGATCTTGTCGTCGCCGGCCGATGCGGCGACGGGGGTCTGGCCTGAGGCGTCGCCTTGAATGTTCTGCGCCATGGAGGGCGGGCTCCGGCCCCGGCGGACAGCCGGCGGGGCGATTTCGTTTTTCATATGTACACTAATGAAAAAGGAGCAGCCCGAAGTGTCAAGCACAAGGATGAGGCACGCCGCCCGAAGAGGCAGCAGACCTGTCCTATCCTTTTGCGGCCACAGGTTTATGACCTGTCTTGCGCCGCTTCAGGGCGGGTGGGCGCGCCGCGCATTTGTGCGCGGTGCGCGCTTGACGCCAGATCATTCGTATAGAAACAATCCAGACGCACGTGGCGCCTGCCGCGTCGCCTACACTGGCACGTCCGAATAGCGGACCGAAACGAAGATGTCCGAGCCGGTTCAACTTCAGGTGAATGGAACAGCGCACGCGTTCGCGCTGCCCCGCTCCACGCCCCTCGTCTATGTGCTGCGCAACGACCTGGGCCTCAACGGTCCCAAGTTCGGCTGCGGGCTGGGGGAGTGTGGCGCCTGCACCGTGCTCATGGACGGCGTCGCCGCCCGCTCCTGCGTCACCACGCTGGGCACAGCGGACGGGCGCGCCATCACCACGCTGGAAGGGCTCGGCACCCTTGAGGCGCCGCATCCCGTGCAGGCCGCCTTCATCGCCGAGCAGGCGGCGCAATGCGGCTACTGCCTGAATGGCATGATCATGACCACCGTCGCCTTCCTCGCCCGCAATCCCTCGCCCACGGAAAGCGAGGTCCGCGCCGCCCTGCGCTACAATCTGTGCCGCTGCGGGACCCATGTGGAGATCCTGCGCGCGGTGATGCGCGCCGCCCACGGGGAGGCATCCGAATGAGCGAGCCGCGCCCGGACAAGGACCAGATCCTCGCCGCCACCGGCAATCTCTGCGTGCTGCGGCCGGCGCAGTCCGTCGCCGGCCTCCAGCGCAGCACCATGCCACGGGACGGCGCCCTCGACCTGTTCCTGCTGGTGGACGACGCCGGCGCCGTCACCGCCTTCAACGGCCATGTGGACCTCGGCACCGGCATCCGCACCGCACTGGCGCAGATCGTGGCCGAGGAGCTGGACGTGGCGCTGGAGCGCGTCACCATGGTGCTCGGCCATACCGGGCTTGCGCCCAACCAGGGCGCCACCATCGCCTCCGATTCTATCCAGGTCTCGGCCCAGCCCCTGCGCCGCGCCGCCGCGCAGGCCCGCCACCGGCTGGTGGAACTGGCCGCCGAGACGCTGGGACTAGACGCCGACGCGCTGGAGGTGGAGGACGGCATCGTCCGCCCCCGCGACGGCGGCAATGCGGGCCTCGCCTATGCCGACCTGCTGAAGGGCCGTGCCGAGCGCCTGCTGCTCTCCGACGACATGCCGGTGAAGCCGGCCAGCGCCCACCGCATCGTCGGCCAGCGGGTGCCGCGGGTGGACATCCCGGCCAAGGCCACGGGCAGCTTCACCTATGTGCATGACGTGCGCGTGCCTGCCATGCTGCACGGCCGCGTGGTGCGCCCACCCTATGCCGGCATCGATGCCGGCGAGTTCGTGGGCAAGAGCCTCATCAGGGTGGACGAAGCCTCCGTCGCCCACATTGCCGGCATGGTGGCGGTGGTCACCATGGGCGATTTCGTGGGCGTCGTCGCCGAGCGGGAGGAGCAGGCCGCCGAGGCCGCCCGTCGCCTGAAGGTGGAATGGAAGCCCACCCCCACCCTGCCCGACCTCGACCACGTGGAGAACGCCCTGCGCGCCATCCCGGCCGAGAACCGGCGCATCCTGCATGAGCGCGGCAATCCCGACGCCGCCCGCGCGGCTGCCGCGCAAACCCTCGACCGCACCTATGTGTGGCCCTACCAGATGCACGCCTCCATCGGCCCGTCCTGCGCGGTGGCGGATGTGCGCGAGGATGGCGCCACCATCTGGGCCGGCACGCAGAATCCCTATCCCCTGCGCATGGATATCGCCCTGCTGCTGGGCCTGCCGGAAGAGGCGGTGGAGATCGTCCGCTTCGAGGCTGCCGGCTGCTATGGCCGCAATTGCGCCGACGACGTGGCCGCCGACGCCGCCCTGCTGTCGCGTGCCGTGGGCCGTCCGGTGCGGGTGCAGCTGACCCGCGAGCAGGAGCATGCCTGGGAGCCCAAGGGCGCCGCCCAGCTCATGCAGGTGAAGGGCGGCATCAATGCCGACGGCACGCCGGCGTCTTACGAGTTCAACACCCGCTACCCCTCCAACGCCGCGGTGACGCTGGCGCTGCTGCTGACGGGACGGGTGCCGGCGGACAATCCCGTGTTCGAGATGGGCGATCGCACCGCCATCCCGCCCTATGCCTACGACCACATGCGCGTGAGCGTGGACGACGTGGCGCCCATCGTGCGGGCGGCGTGGCTGCGGGGGGTCTCGGCGCTGCCCAACAGCTTCGCCCACGAGAGCTATATCGACGAACTGGCCGCCGCCGCCAGCGTCGATCCCGTGGATTATCGCCTGCGCCACCTCCACGACGAGCGCGCCGCTGAACTGGTGAAGGCCACCGCCGCCCGCGCCGGCTGGGAGAAGCGCACCGCCCCGCGCCTTTCGGTGGTGGAGGGCGACGTGGTGCGCGGCCAGGGCTTCGCCTATGCCCTGTATGTGCACTCCAAATTCCCCGGCTACGGCGCCGCCTGGTCCGCCTGGGTGGCCGAGGTGGAGGTGAACAGGCGCACCGGCGACGTGGCGGTGAAGCGCGTGGTGGTGGGCCAGGATTCCGGGCTCATGATCAACCCGGCGGGCATCGAGCACCAGATCCATGGCAACGTCATCCAGTCCACCTCCCGGGCGCTGAAGGAGCAGGTGACGTTCGACGACAAGGCCGTCACCAGCCGGGAATGGGGGGCCTACCCCATCCTCACCTTCCCGGAAGTGCCGGTGATCAACGTGGTGCTGATGCCGCGCCCCGATGATCCGCCTTTGGGCTCGGGGGAATCCGCCTCGGTGCCGAGCGCTGCGGCCATCGCCAATGCCATTTTCGACGCCACCGGCGTGCGCCTGCGCGAACCGCCCTTCACGCCGGACCGGGTGCGCGCCGCTTTGTCCGGCGAGGCCGCGCCGAAGCCGGTGAAGGAGAAGCGCCGCCGCCCGTGGTTCGCCATGGCCGGCGCAGCGCTCGCCGGGGCGCTGGGGATGGCGACGCTGGCTTTGCCCATTCGCGGCGCCATTGCGCCTATCGCGCCGCCCGACCCGGCCAGCTTCTCCGCCGAGATGATCGCGCGCGGCAAGATCCTCGCGGCGCTGGGCGATTGCGCGGTGTGCCATACGGCCGAGGGCGGCATAGCCAATGCCGGCGGGCGGGCGCTGCACACGCCGTTCGGCACGATTTATTCCACCAATCTCACGCCGGATGCGGAGACCGGCATCGGCGCCTGGTCCTATGCCGCGTTCGAGCGGGCCATGCGCGAGGGCATCGGCCGCGACGGGCGCCACCTCTACCCGGCCTTCCCCTACACCGCCTTCACCCGCACCTCCGATGCCGACATGCAGGCGCTCTACGCCTTCCTCATGTCGCAGGCCCCGGTGAAGGCGACGCCGCCCGCCAACCGCATGACCTTCCCCTTCAACATCCGCCCGCTGATGGCCGGCTGGAACCTGTTGTTCCTCACCCCCGGCCAGCTTCAGGCGGAGGCGGGGCAATCGCCCCAGTGGAACCGGGGGCGCTATCTGGTGGAGGGGCTGGGCCATTGCGGCGCCTGCCACACGCCGCGCAACCTGCTGGGCGCGGAAAAGGCCGGCGCGGCGTATCTCGCCGGCGGGGTCGCGGACGGCTGGGAGGCCCCGGCCCTCACCGCGCTCTCCAGGGCGCCCATTCCGTGGACCGAGGACGAGCTTTACACCTATCTGCGCACCGGCTTCTCGCGCTTCCACGGCACGGCCGCCGGCCCCATGGCGCCGGTGGTGCAGGAACTCGCCCATCTGCCGGATGCGGACATCCGCGCCATGGCGACCTATCTCGCCAGCTTCTCCGGCCCCGCCAGCGCGGATGCCGCAACCGTGGCGGCAACCCTGGAGGCGAAGGCCGACGAATCGCTGCGGCCCATGGACAGCGTGGGCGGCCGCCTGTTCGAGGGGGCGTGTTCCGCCTGCCACGCGCCGGACGGGCCAACCCTGTTCGGCGCGCGGCCGGCTCTGGCGCTCAACACCAATGTGTATGCGGCGCGGCCGGACAATCTCATCCGCGTCATCCTGGAGGGCATCCCCGCCCCCGCCGCGCCGGCACTGGGCGACATGCCCGCCTTCCGCGACAGCCTCGACGACGCGCAGGTGGCGGATCTGGTGCGCTACATGCGCGCGAAATTCGCACCCGAAGCACCCGCCTGGGAGGGGCTGGCGCAGACCGTGGCACGCCTGCGGGCGACGCCGACGCGGTAACCCTGCTGCGCCTTCGGCGGGTTCGTTGCGCTTACGTCCCGGCTCTCCTTCCACTGCGCTGCGCTCCGTTGCAGTCGGCCGGGACACGAAAGCACCCGTGTGTCCCGGACGCATGCAGCGCCAGCGGAATGCGAGCCGGGATCCAGCGCAAAAAGTCCGCCGAAGGCGCTTCCAGCCCCCGGCGCTCGCCCCCACCC
>NZ_JAIVFO010000162.1 GCF_029991245.1 Xanthobacter autotrophicus | reverse complement strand
CCCCCGACCGAACTCGGCTGTTGCCGAGTTCGGCTCCAGAGACCGAGGCCGGAAACATCCAGCCTCGGAGCGGGAGAGGGTTCAGCGCGCAGGCCCCCATGCCCCGCGTCACCGACCTGCTCGGCGACGAGGGCCTCATCGAGCCCGCCCCGGCGGACGACGGCACGCCGCCCCGCGACCTCACCCGCGAGCCCCTGTCCTTTCCCGCCGACCGGCCGCTGCGGCTCCAGGCGCTGGCGCGGGGCGACGAGGGCTTCTTGCTGGCGCTCGGCTATTCCACCCAGCGCGGCTATGCGCGCACCCATCCCTTCGTGGGCGAGATCCGCTTCGGCGAGGTGGAGGTGAGCCTTCACGCGGAAGAGCTGGGCTTTGCCGTGCCGCTGGGCGAAATCAGCGTCACCGAGTGCCAGAGCGTGAACCAGTTCAAGGGCTCGGCGACACAGCCGCCGCAATTCACCCGCGGCTACGGCCTTGTCTTCGGCCAGCTGGAGCGCAAGGCCATGTCCATGGCGCTGGTGGACCGGTCGCTGCGCTTCGCCGAGCTGGGCGAGGAGAAGAGCGCCCCGGCACAGGACGAGGAATTCGTGCTCTCCCATTGCGACAACGTGCAGGCCACCGGCTTCGTGGAGCATCTGAAGCTGCCCCATTACGTGGACTTCCAGGCCGAGCTGGACCTCATCCGCCGCATGCGCGCGGAGCACGCGGACGAGGCTGAGGCACGAGCACCGGAAGCGGCCGCAGCCCCCCACAAGGAGGCCGCCGAATGACCGCCCTCGCCCGCACCGCCTCCGGCATGCCCGCCATCACCTACAATTTCGCCTATCTGGACGAGCAGACGAAACGGATGATCCGCCGGGCCATCCTGAAGGCCATTGCCATCCCCGGCTATCAGGTGCCCTTCGCCAGCCGCGAAATGCCCATGCCCTATGGCTGGGGCACCGGCGGCGTGCAGGTGACCGCCGCCATCCTCGGCGCAAACGATGTGCTGAAGGTGATCGACCAGGGCTCGGACGACACCACCAACGCCGTGGCCATCCGCAGCTTCTTCGAGACCACGGCGGGGGTGGCCACCACCACGCGCACCCAGGACGCCACAATCATCCAGACCCGCCACCGCATTCCCGAGGCGCCGCTGAGGGAAGGCCAGGTGATCGTCTATCAGGTGCCCATCCCCGAGCCCCTGCGTTATCTCGAGCCGCGCGAGACCGAGACCCGGCGCCTGCACGCCCTCGCAGACTACGGGCTGATGCAGGTGAAGCTCTACGAGGACATCGCCAGGCACGGCCACATCGCCACAACTTATGCCTATCCGGTGAAGGTGGCGGGTCGCTACGTGATGGACCCCTCCCCCATCCCCAAGTTCGACAACCCGAAGATGGACGACAGCCCGGCGCTGCAATTGTTCGGCGCGGGGCGGGAGAAGCGCATCTATGCCATCCCGCCCTATACCCGCGTGGTGTCGCTGGATTTCGAGGACCACCCGTTCGCGGTGCAGGCCTTCGCCGAGCCCTGCGCCCTGTGCGGCGCCAAGGGGGTCTATCTCGACGAGGTGATCCTCGACGACAGGGGATCGCGCATGTTTGTGTGCTCCGACACCGACCATTGCGCCACCCGGCAGGACGAAGGCCACACCGGTTCCATGAGCGCGCCTTATGGGGAGGGGCGGCCATGAGCCCGCAGATGACCTCGCACCCCGACGCCCCCCTCCTCGTCGCCGAGGGGCTGGCGAAATATTACGGCTCCCGCCTCGGCTGCCGCGACGTGGACCTCTCCCTGCATGCCGGCGAGGTCCTGGCCATCGTGGGGGAATCGGGCTCCGGCAAGTCCACCCTGCTGGGCCTGCTTTCCACCGAGATGGCTCCCAGCGCCGGCCGCGTGTCCTACCGCATGCGCGACGGGGAGATGCGCGACCTCGCGGCGCTGTCGGAGGCCGAGCGGCGCCTGCTGCTGCGCACAGACTGGGGCTTCGTGCGCCAGCATGCGGAACAGGGCCTGCGCATGGCGGTCTCGGCCGGCGGCAATGTGGGCGAGCGCCTCATGGCCGTGGGCTGGCGCCACTACGGCAACATCCGCGACGAGGCCGCCGACTGGCTCGCCCGCGTGGAGATCGCCACCGAGCGCATGGACGACGACCCGCGCACCTTCTCCGGCGGCATGCGCCAGCGGCTCCAGATCGCGCGCAACCTCGTCACCCGCCCGCGCCTCGTGTTCATGGACGAGCCCACCAGCGGCCTCGACGTATCGGTGCAGGCGCGGCTGCTCGACCTCATCCGCCAGCTGGTGGAGGAATTCGGCCTCGCGGTGGTCATCGTCACCCACGACCTGGCGGTGGCGCGGCTGTTGTCCCACCGCATCATGGTGATGAAATCCGGCCGCGTGATCGAACAGGGCCTCACCGACCAGGTGCTCGACGACCCGCGCGAGCCCTACACCCAGCTCCTCGTCTCCTCGGTGCTCGCCGCATGATGACCGATCCGACTGCCACCGTGTCCCGGCCAAGTGGAGCGCCGCAGGCGCGGAACGCGAGCCGGGACCCGGCGCAAGACGCCGCCGCAGGCGCTTCAATCCAAAAGCGCGCGGCGCTTTCGCCTGCTGCGCAGGAGCCCGATGCTGGATCCCGGCTCGGCGCTCCGGCTGCGCCGTCGCTGGGCCGGGAAACAAACCACGCCGATGCGGGCGGCCAGCGCGCCGGGCACGGTGACGGCGCCCCTCTCCTCCTCGTCGAGAACCTCGGCAAGAGCTTCACCCTGCACCTTCAGGGCGGCCTCAGCCTGCCCGTGGTCTCCGCCGTCTCCCTCGCCGTCCATGCCGGGGAGTGCGTGGCCCTGGGCGGCCCTTCCGGGGCGGGGAAAAGCTCCATCCTCAAGATGGTGTTCGGCAATTACCGGGTGGACAAAGGCTCCGTGCTGGTGGCCGACCATGACGCCATGGTGGAGGTGGCGGGCGCCGCCCCGCGCCTGATGCTGCGCCTGCGGCGCGAGCGCATCGGCTATGTCAGCCAGTTCCTGCGCGTCATTCCCCGCGTGTCGGCCCTCGACGTGGTGGCCGCGCCCCTGCGCGCGGAAGGCGTGGATGCCGAGACCGCCAAGGCCCGCGCCGGCGCCCTGCTGACCCGGCTCAACCTGCCGGAACGGCTGTGGGGCCTGCCGCCCGCCACCTTCTCCGGCGGCGAGCAGCAGCGGGTGAACGTGGCGCGCGGCTTCATCAGCACCCAGCCCCTGCTGCTGCTGGACGAGCCCACCGCATCTCTGGACGCCGCCAACCGGGCGGTTGTGATCGACCTCATTTGCGAGAAGAAGGCGCAGGGCTGCGGCCTGCTGGGCATCTTCCACGATGCCGAGACCCGCGATGCCGTCGCCGACCGGGTGGTGGACGTCACCCGCTTTTCAGCCTGAGCCAGGATTTGAAGACATGACCGAACAGGTGTTCGCCAATGCCCGCCTCGTCCTCGCCGACGAGATCGTCACGGGCCACCTCACCGTCCGCGACGGCCGCATTGCCACCATCGGTACCGGCGCGGCGCCGCAATGCGCACAGGACCTGGAGGGCGACTTTCTGCTGCCGGGCCTGGTGGAACTCCACACCGACCATGTGGAAGGCCACCTTGCCCCTCGCCCCAAGGTGCGCTGGAACCCGCTCGCCGCCGTGCTCGCCCATGACGCGCAGATCGCCGCCTCCGGCATCACCACCGTGTTCGACAGCCTGCGGGTGTGGCCGGACAAGAAGGCGGTGGGCATGGACGGCGACGCCCCCATCCTCATCCGCGCCCTGAAGGAGGCCCGCGCCGCCGGCGTGCTGCGGGCCGACCACTTCATCCACCTGCGCTGCGAGGTGCCCACCGACACCGTGGTGGAGGACGCCGCCGCCATCCTCGACACCACCGACGTGCACCTGATCTCCCTCATGGACCACACCCCCGGCCAGAGGCAGTTTGCGAGCGTGGACCAGTTCCGCTCCTATTACATGAAGAAGAGCGGAATCACGGCCGAGGAGATGGATGTGATCGTGGCCACGCGGCTCGATTTCCACGAGCGCTTCGCCCGGGAGAACCGAGCCGGGCTGGTGGCGCTGGCCCACGCCCATGGCTGCGTGGTGGCAAGCCACGACGACGGCACCCCCGAGCATGTGGCCGAAGCCATCGGCGACGGTGTCGCGGTGGCCGAATTCCCTACCACGGAAGAGGCGGCCAGGCTCTCCCACGATGCCGGCATCCGCGTGCTCATGGGCGCGCCGAACCTGGTGCGCGGCGGCTCCCACACCGGCAACGTCTCCGCCGAGGCGCTGGCCCGCGCCGGGCTGCTTGATATCCTCTCCTCGGACTATGTGCCCTCCAGCCTGCTGTGGTCGGCCTTCGACCTTGCCCGCCGCGTGCCCTCCATCGGCCTGCCGCGGGCGGTGCGCATGGTGACGAAGACCCCCGCCGAGGTGGCCGGCCTGACCGACCGGGGCGAGATCGCCCAGGGCCGGCGCGCCGACCTGGTGCGGGTCACCCTGGCCGGCGACATGCCGGTGGTGAAGGCGGTGCACCGCGCGGGGCAGCGGGTGGCATGAGCAAGCAGGAGACCGGCGCAGGGGCGACCCTCGGCCACAGGCCGGCCGACACGCGCCGGGATGGCCTGCTGAGTCCCGGAACGCTGCTGCTGGTGGTCGGCCCCTCGGGCGCCGGCAAAGACACGCTGATCGACATCGCCCGCGCCCGCTTCGCCGGGAACGCCCGGGTGCTGTTCGCCCGAAGGCTCGTCACCCGCCCCACGGGCACGGGGGAGGCCCACGGCACCCTCAGCGAAGCGGAGTTCGAGGCGCTCAGAGCGCAGGGGCGTTTCCCGCTATTCTGGCGGGCGCACGGGCTCTGTTATGCGCTTGGTCCCGAGGTGGCGCAGGCCATTGCGGAAGGCGGCGTGGTGGTGGCCAACGGCTCGCGCGCCACCCTGCCGGAGGCGCGGGCGCGCTTTGCGCGGGTGCGCGTGGTGGAGGTAACGGCCCCGGTGGCGGTGCGGGCAGGGCGCCTCGCCGCGCGCGGCCGCGAGAGCGCATCCGACATCGAGGAGCGCCTGTCCCGCGCACCGGAGGTGGACGTGGCCCCCGACCTCGTCATCGAGAATGTGGGCACGCCCGCGGACGGCGGGCAACGGCTCGGCGCCTTCATCGCGGCGGAGCTGGCGGCGGCGGAATAAGACCGCCGCGTGTCCCGGACCAGCGACGGCGCAGCCGGAGCGCCGAGCCGGGATCCAGCAGAGACTCCTGCGCAAGCAGGCCATGTGACGTCCTGGCCGTCGTGCAGGAGGCGCCTGCGGCGGTCTCTTGCGCTGGACCCCGGCGCTCCTTCCGCTCATCGCTCCAGTCGGCCGGGGCACTCGCCCCCTATTGGCGGTAATGCTGGATGCGCGTGGTGCGCAGGCCGGGCAGGCCGTGGCGGTCGATGGAGGCCTGCCAAGACAGGAATTCATCCACGGTGAGGGTGTAGCGCTTGCACGCCTCCTCAAGGGACAGCAGGCCGCCGCGCACGGCGGCCACCACCTCCGCCTTGCGGCGGATGACCCAGCGTCGCGTATCCGGCGGCGGCAGGTCGGCGATGGTCAACGGTCCCCCGTCCGGGCCGATCACATATTTCACCCTCGGCCGATAGGCATCGGTCATCGCTACGCACCTGCTACACATCAAAACGCAAGACAAGATTGCAGATGCCGATGAAAACTTTGCTAAAGCCCGAGAAAAACAGGATATTTACTTGTCTTAACAGCACATGAACAAGATATTCCCGAAACGTAAAGACCCCGATGTTTTCGCAGAATGCAAATCCGGTAAGATTTCAGGAAGGAATTGGGGCGCGGCGGCGGCGTGGGCATCGGTTCATCACCGCCATCGTGGCGCCAGCGGACAGGCCGGCTTTACCGCCCTGCAGCCGCCGCCCCCGCCTATTCCCCGCCGGCGAGTTGCCATCGCGGCAGCGCCTCTCTAGTGTCCCGCGCGCCTGCGGCGCTGCCGCCCGGCCGGCCCACGAACGGGACGACCGGGCCGCAAAGCCGCTGGAAATGGCCTTGCGAGCACATGATGATTGATCCCGCCCTTCCCGCCCACATGCGGCCCGACCGTTCCTTCCAGGCCCTGCTGCTGACCCTTCAGCGCTTCTGGGCGGACCAGGGCTGCGTGGTCCTCCAGCCCTATGACATGGAAGTGGGCGCCGGCACCTTCCACCCGGCCACCACCCTGCGGGCGCTGGGGCCGAAGCCCTGGAAGGCCGCCTATGTGCAGCCCTCCCGCCGCCCCAAGGACGGCCGCTATGGCGAGAACCCCAACCGCCTGCAGCATTATTACCAGTTCCAGGTGATCCTGAAGCCGTCCCCGGACAACCTTCAGGAGCTGTACCTGAAGTCGCTTCAGGCCATCGGCGTGGATCTCGGCCTGCACGACGTGCGCTTCGTGGAGGACGACTGGGAGAGCCCGACGCTGGGCGCCTGGGGCCTGGGCTGGGAATGCTGGTGCGACGGCATGGAGGTGTCGCAGTTCACCTATTTCCAGCAGGTGGCCGGCATCGAGTGCGCCCCCGTCTCCGGCGAGCTGACCTATGGGCTGGAGCGCCTCGCCATGTATGTGCAGGGGGTCGAAAACGTCTACGACCTCAATTTCAACGGCCGAGAGGGCGCTGAGAAGATCAGCTACGGCGACGTGTTCCACCAGGCCGAGCAGGAATATTCCCGGCACAATTTCGAGGCCGCGGACACCGAGATGCTGCTGGAGCAGTTCCGCATGGCCGAGAAGGCCTGCCACAAGTATCTCGCCTTCGGCGACAAGGGCGAGAAGCACGAGATGGCGCTGCCGGCCTATGACCAGTGCATCAAGGCCTCCCACGTCTTCAACCTGCTCGACGCGCGCGGCGTGATCTCGGTGACCGAGCGGCAGAGCTACATCCTGCGGGTGCGCGAGCTGGCGAAGGCCTGCGGCGCCGCCTGGCTCAAGACGGCGGCCGGCGGGGCGGCCTGAGCGCCCCTCCCCGCTTCCGGCCCCCTTCATCGCCCCGCGCGACCAAGATTGATCAAGATTGATCCCATGCCCGACCTTCTCATTGAACTGTTCTCCGAGGAAATCCCCGCCCGCATGCAGGCCCAGGCGGCTGAGCAGCTGAAAAAGCTCGTCACCGACGATCTGGTGGAGCGGGGCCTGCTCTATGAGGGCGCGAAGGCGTTCGTGACCCCGCGCCGTCTGGCGCTGGCGGTGCACGGCCTGCCCGGCCGGCAGGCGGACCAGCGCGAGGAGAAGAAGGGCCCGCGCGTGGGTGCGCCGGAAGGCGCCATCGCCGGCTTCCTCAAGAGCGCGGGGCTTTCCTCCCTCGATCAGGCCACCGTGCAGAGCGACCCCAAGAAGGGCGACTTCTACGTGGCCGTGGTGGAGAAGCCCGGCCGCCCCACCCCCGAGGTGATCGCCGAGATCATCCCCGCCATCATCCGCCGCTTCCCGTGGCCGAAATCCATGCGCTGGGGCGCGGGTTCGCTCAAGTGGGTGCGGCCGCTGCATTCCATCGTCGCCACCTTCGGGGCGGACGGGGACGAGCCGGAGGTGGTGCGGTTCGAGGTGGACGGCATCGTCTCCTCCAACGTCACCTATGGCCACCGCTTCCTCGCCCCCGCGCCCATCACGGTGAAGCGGCTGGACGACTGGATGGCCAAGCTTGAAGCCGCCAAGGTGGTGGTCGACCGCGACCGCCGCAAGGACATCATCCTCAACGATGCCAAGGACCTGGCGCTCGCCTCCGGCCTTGAGCTGGTGGAGGACGAGGGCCTGCTGGACGAGGTGGCCGGGCTGGTGGAATGGCCCGTGGTGCTCATGGGCGCGTTCGAGGAGCGCTTCCTCGACATCCCGGACGAGGTGATCCGCGCCACCATCCGCGCCAACCAGAAGTGCTTCGTGCTGAAGAACCCGGCCACCGGGCGCCTCGCCAACCGCTTCCTGCTCATCTCCAATCTGGTGGCGAGCGACGACGGCGCGGCCATCGTCGCCGGCAACGAGCGCGTCATCCGCGCGCGCCTGTCGGACGCGAAATTCTTCTGGGATACGGACCGGGTGAACGGTCTGGAAAGCCGGATGCCCCGGTTCCAGTCCATCACCTTCCACGAGAAGCTGGGCTCGCAGGCCGAGCGCATCGAGCGGATCGTTCGTCTTGCCCGGGAGATTGCCCCCAAGGTCGGGGCGGAACCGGCGCTGGCAGAGGATGCCGCGGCGTTCTGCAAGGCAGACCTGCTCACCGAAGTCGTAGGCGAGTTCCCGGAGCTTCAGGGCCTCATGGGCCGCTATTACGCCCAGGACGAGGGGCTGGCGAGCGAAGTCGCCGCCGCCTGCGAGGAGCACTACAAGCCGCAAGGCCCCGGCGACCGGGTGCCCACCGCGCCGGTCTCCATCGCCGTGGCGCTGGCGGACAAGATCGACACTTTGGTGGGCTTCTGGGCGATTGATGAAAAGCCCACCGGGAGCAAGGACCCCTATGCGCTGCGCCGGGCGGCGCTGGGGGTGATCCGGATTGTGCTGGAGAATGGGCTGCGGGTGAGGTTGTCTGCGCCTTTACTTGTCAGCGATTCCCGTGACTGGGGCGAAACACGTCTTATTCACTCGCGTGCATTTGGCGATCTCGTCTTGCCTGTGCACTTGATCGACCTCCTCTCCTTCTTCGCCGACCGCCTGAAAGTCCATCTGCGCGAGCATGGCGCGCGCCATGACCTCGTGGATGCGGTCTTCGCCCTGGAGGGTCAGGACGACCTGTTCCTGCTGGTGGACCGCATGACGGCGCTGGCCCGCTTCCTCGATACGGAGGACGGCAAGACGCTTCTGGCCGGCTATCGCCGCGCGGTGAACATCCTGCGCATCGAGGAGAAGAAGGACGGCCGCGCCTTCACCGGCCCCACCAATGCCGCGCTGCTGAAGGAGCCGGCGGAGGAGCGCCTCGCCGCCGCCATCGACGATGTGAAACCCCGCGTCGCCGCCGCCGTGGCGCAGGAAGACTTCGCCGCCGCCATGACCGCCCTGGCCGACCTGCGCGCCCCCGTGGATGCCTTCTTCGAGGCGGTCACGGTGAATGACCCCGACCCCGCCCTGCGCGAGAACCGCCTCAAGCTGCTGGATGAAATCCGCGCCGCCACCCGCGGCATCGCCGATTTCGACCGCATCGGCGGCTGAAGCGCCACCCGCCCCGCCGCCCCATGGGCGCGGCGGGTTCCATCCGTGGCATCACATTAGGGTGCGTGAACCAAACGCCTCCTGCGCTGTTGAACCCGGCATACCCGGCAACATCAGGAGACAGGTTCATGCGCATGATGAAGTTTGCCATTCCGGCCGCGGCTGCTGCCCTCATCGCCCTGTCGGGCACGAGCCAGGCGCAGACCAGCGGCACCTCCGACAATCCCAACACCCATTCCGGCCCCGCCCAGGAAGGCGGCCGCACCCAGGCCACCCCGGGCTACACCCCCGGCAG
>NZ_JAIVFO010000161.1 GCF_029991245.1 Xanthobacter autotrophicus | reverse complement strand
GAGAATGTCTGCTCCCTCCCTGCCCTCCCCCGCAAGCGGGAGAGGGTTCAGAGCGTGCCCAGTCGAAGCGGCTCTTTTCAAACTGAGACACCACGGCACAAACAGTTCGGCCCCGGGCACGGGGGACGTGTCCGGGGCCTCCGTTCGACATGCCACGAGAGAGGGGGATGGGGAGGGGGAGCCAGGAAGAAAAAACGGGCCGCCACCGGGAGGCCGGCGGCCCGGAGAGATCAGTTGAACCGTGCGGCCTTCGCCGCCTTTGCCTCCTGCACGCGGGGCAGGGCCGCCTCGGCCGCCACCAGCGATTTCAGCTGCGGGCCGGCGAGGGCGAAGGACACTTCGAAGCCATCGGGCGTCGACAGGGTGAGGATGAGGGTCTGCGGCTCGGACGCCTGCTCGATGCGCACCATGTGGGCGGGATAGACGAGGCGCAGGCTGTCGTCCCTGTGCCGGGCGCGCAGCACCTCGGTCATCATCTTGGGCAGGGTCATCACCATGGCCTTGAGGCAGTCGGACGGCAGGTTGAGCGCCGTGGCCGTCCCGTCCGGCCGGCTGAAGCTCATGCGGATGCGGCTGCCGTCCACCGCCACGTCGAAGGCGAGAAGGTCCTCGCCCATGATGTCGTCCCGCTCCATGAAGGGGCCTCCCGCCGCGGTGTCTGCGTGTTAGCTATATTCATTCAGATATAGCGTAAGTCAAGCGGGCGCTGCTTGGGGGCGGTCACTTCGTTGGGTTCGAAAAAGTCGTTCTCCCTCTCCCATTTGCGGGAGAGGGCCGGGGTGAGGGGTCTGCTGCGATCATGGGCAGACAGGCGTTTTTCGGCGTCGCCGTCCCCTCACCCCCCTCTCCCACAGCGGGAGAGGGGGGGCGCCGCGCTACTTCTTCTTGCGCCGGTCCGTGGTGGCGTCCAGCAGGATGCCGCGGGTGAGGGCGCCGCGGCCGAATCGCGCGCGCAGCTGGTCCATGGCGCTTTCGGTCGCCTTCAGGCGCGAGGTCGAGGTGTCCACGAGATCGGCCGGGTCGGCGTCGGCGATGGGGCAGAGGTCCGAGACCCCCACGCCGATGAGGCGGAACAAGGTGCCGTCAACCTCCTTCGCCAGCAGGTCCCGCGCCGCCCCGTTGATGCGCGCGGCAAGGCAGGTGGGCGCTTCCAGGGTGCGCGAGCGGGTGCGCAGGCGGAAGTCGGCGCTCTTGAGCTTCAATGTCACCGCGCGGCCGGCGATGCCGGCGTGCTTCAGGCGCTCGCTCACCTCTTCGCAGAGGGCATAGAGGGTCTGCTCCAGCGGGCGCAGGGCGCCCGTGTCGCGCTCGAAGGTGGTTTCCGCCGAGACGCTTTTGGCCTCCCGCTCCGGCTCCACCGCGCGGGTATCGATGCCGAAGGCGAGGCGCGACAGGCGCAGCCCTTCCGCCCCGTAGCGCCGGGCGAGATCGGCGGGCGCGGCGCGCTGTAGGTCGGCGATGGTGTGGAAGCCGTCCTTCGCCAGCTTGCCGCCGAACGCCGCCCCCACGCCCCAGATGAAGGTGACCGGGCGCGGCGCCAGGAAGGCCGCCGCCTCGGCCTGCCCGAGCACGGAGAAGCCGCGCGGCTTGTCGAGGTCGGAGGCGATCTTGGCGAGGAACTTGTTCGCCGCGAGCCCCACCGAGACGGTGATTCCCACCTCCTTCTCCACCGCCTGCGCGAATCGCGCCAGGGTGCGGGCGGGGCTGGCGCCGTGCAGCGCCTGCGTTCCGGAGAGGTCGAGGAAGGCCTCGTCGATGGAGAGCGGCTCCACCAGCGGGGTGAGCTGCTGCATCATGGCTCGCACCTGCCGGCCCACGGTGCGGTATTTTTCCATGTTCGGCTTCACCACCACCGCCTCGGGGCACAGCGCCAGCGCCTTGAACATGGGCATGGCCGAGCGCACGCCCTTGATGCGGGCAATGTAGCAGGCGGTGGAAACCACCCCGCGCTTGCCGCCGCCGATGATGAGCGGCACGTCGGCAAGGCTGGGGTCGTCGCGCTTTTCCACGGCGGCGAAGAAGGCGTCGCAATCCACATGGGCGACGCTGAGGGTGTCCAGCTCCCGATGGCGCACCAGGCGCGGGCTGCCGCAGGCCGAGCAGCGAGTGCCTGCAAGGCCACCTGTCTGGGGCGCGTCGGAAAGGCAATCACGGCAGAAGCCGGGGGCGTTCATACGGCTGTCCCGGACGCGCGATTCGTGCGGTCGCCCTCGTCCTTGCTGATGTAAAGCGACCGGAGGTCGCCCTCGCTTTTGCTGATGTAGAGCGACCGGAGGTCGCCCTACATGGGCCGGCGCACCGTGGCATCGGGGTCCGCCTGGGGCGCGAGGATTTCCAGCGCGCCCACCACGTGCCGGGGATCGAGCCCCTTCTCGGCGGCGAAGGCCACCAGCATGGCCTCGTCCGAAATGAGGAAGGCCAGCACGCCGGCGCCGAAGCTGCGGCGGGCGGCGGCCTCGCGCAACGTCGCCGGGGAGAGGCCGGTTTCGGTGAGGAATCGCACCAGCCGCTCGCCATCGGCGGCGATGAAGGCGAGGGCGGAGGTCGCCACCTCCTGCGCCGCTTCGCGCTGCGCCTTGAGGCCTCTTGTTTTGTCTTGAATGGGCATTTGCGCTTCCGCAAGGAATGGGGTCTAGGTGTCGTCCCATTCCAGCACGTTCCGCGCGGGCTGCGAAGGGTGGACGGCGCAGGGCGGGTCCGGGGGATGGGGATGGCCAAGACGGTGATGATCGTGGAGGACAACGAGCTGAACATGAAGCTCTTCCACGATCTGCTCGAAGCCCACGGCTATCGCACGGTGGAGACGCGCTCGGGGGTCGAGGCCGTGGAGCTGGCCCGCGCCCACCGGCCCGACCTCATCATCATGGACATCCAGCTGCCGGAGATTTCCGGCCTCGATGTGACCCGCAAGCTGAAGGCCGATCCGGAGCTGAAGGCCATTCCCGTGGTGGCTGTGACCGCCTTCGCCATGAAGGGCGACGAGGAGCGGATCCGCGCCGGGGGCTGCGAAGCCTACCTTTCCAAGCCCATCTCGGTGGCGAAGTTCCTCCAGACGGTGCGCCAGTTCGCCGGCGGGTAGGGGCCCCTGGCGGGGCTGCAGCGCCGGGTTCCGCGCGGCCGGGAAGGAGCCGGGAAGCGGCCTGGAAGATGAGCCGGCGGCCCACCGATTCGGCGGCTTTCCCTTTTGTCGTGATGTGCTAGTCTTCAAATCTCGGCAGATACAAAGCGGGAAAGGCACGGTCGTGAACGGCCGCCTGGATGCTGCGCTTGCGCGGCGCCGGTGTCTCCCGCCATCAGGACAACCCTGCGGAGTGCTCAGGTCCGCCGCATCTCCTGGGTCCGTGGGGTTTGGCCGGTGGGTGAGCGTTGCGGGAGGCCTCCCCGCTTCCTCCCCACCGGCCAGCCTACCTTCCAGAGCCGGCTCCGATCGGCCTGAATCAACCTGATCTGCGCGCGCTCCAGAGGATCAGGTCGATACCCCGACGCTCCGATATCGCGTCAATTTTATATATAAAATCAATATCTTGTGGTTGAACCACACGGTCGATTCAGGACTTCCCCAACATCGTTGACGAGGCACAGGCCACGCGCGCCAGCAACGCGCTTGACCGCCTGCCTGACCATGGGTGTGCCCTGCTCCACTGCGGCGGAGACCCGGCGCGTCGGCCCAGGTGCCATGCCACCGCCGGAGGCTGGAGTGTGGAGCCTGTTTTTGGGGCTCGGTTGCATTTTTAAATGGTATTAAATCACCGCATGATGGTACGATAGGGTTGTGGGCGGTAGGTAACAACCTTGGATTGCTTCGATGGCTCCGTTTGTGATTTTTTTCGTTGCCTACGTCATGTTGCCCGCCCTTGTTATCGCGATAGGTATTCGGGCAAGGCCACGCATGAGGTTGAGACGTACCGACTTCCACCGGAGGACGCGCGCTGGCGGTGCGCTTCACCCCGTCGGGCGTGCGGCGCCAAAAGAAAAGGGCGCCATGCGGCGCCCAGGTCAGGTCTGAAGTGGTTTTCAGGTCTAGATGGCTCTGAGGCCTGAAGACCAGCAGATCTCGCGGCGCAGGCGAGCGGATCGCCCGGCGCCGCAGTGGATCACTTGATCTTGGTCTCGCGGAATTCCACGTGCTTGCGCACCACCGGGTCGTACTTCTTGAGCACGATCTTGTCGGTCTTGGTGCGGGAGTTCTTCTTGGTCACATAGAACACGCCCGTGTCCGCGGTGGACAGGAGCTTGATCTTGATGGTTGCAGCCTTGGCCATGTCTTGATCCCTGGGTGCCGCGTGCGGCGCGCGACCGTCTGGTTTGCGAAAACCGTGAGGTTGCGAAAAGAAAAACGGACGCGCTGCCGGTGCCGGCGGCTCGTGGGGGCGGAAACTCTCCCACGGCGCCCGAAATGTCAAGGCCGGGGCGGGTCCCGGTCCCCAAGCCGACTCCCCCGTCAGCGCGTGCGCAGGGCGAGCCGGCTCGCCACCACGGCCGCGTACATGGCGAGCATGCCGCAGATGACGAAGGCGAAGCCGTAGGGGTTGTAGAGCCGCATGCCCAGCCCCGCCACCGGCGGGCCGACGATGAGGCCCACCGAATACAGCATGACGAAGGCCGCATTGGCCGCCGCAAGGTCCGCGCCGTGAAACCGCGCACCCAGATGGGCGAGGCCCACGGTGTAGAGCGAGCCCACGATCCCCGTGGACAGGAAGATCATGGCCAGGAACAGCGGGCTGGAGACCGCCACGAACGGCAGGGTCAGCGCGCCCGCCGCGCCCACCAGCGAGCAGATGAGGAGCAGGATGCGCCGGTCCACCTTGTCGCTGACGAGGCCGATGGGGATCTGGAAGGCCACATTGCCCAGCACCGCCGCCGTCAGCAGCAGCGAGGCGCTGGTCTCGGACAGGCCAAGGCGCAGGCCGTAGAGCGGCAGGAAGGTCATCACCGCCGTCTCGATGGCGCCGAACACCAAAGCGGCCAGCACCGCGGATGGCGAGCGGAGCACGAAGGTGAGCACGCCGTGATGGTCGTCGCTGTGGATGCGCGGGGTGATTCCCCGCGCCAGCAGGATGGGAATGGCGCCGAGGCACAGCACCGCCGCCCCCGCGAGATAGGGCGCCCAGCCCGAGGCACCGAGCATGCTCAGGATGGCCGGGCCCAGCGCCGCCCCCAGCGACAGGGCGGTGGCGTAGACGCCCATGATCAGCCCGCGCCGGTGGGGCGGCGCCAGGGCGTTGATCCAGAACTCGCTCACCGCGAACAGGATGCAGAGCGCGGCGCCGAAGGTGAAGCGCAGCGGAAACCACATGAGGAAGGAGGGCGCGGCCTTGAAGCCCACGAGGCTCGCGGCGGCCAGCGCGATGGCGCCCACCAGCAGCGCCCGCAGCCCCACCTTGCGCACCAGCATGGGCACGAACGGCGCGGTGAGGATGGTCGCCACCCCGGCCACCGCCGTGTTCACGCCGATCCAGGTGCTGGAGATGCCGCGCACCTCCAGTTCCAGCGCCAGCAGCGGAATAGAGAGGCTGATGCCGACGCCGACGACGGTGATGGCGGAAATGGCGGCAGCGATGGAGGCCGTGCGGCTCATGTGGCCCAGCGGCCGGTCGGGTGCGTGCATAAGCGGGGTATCAATCAAGCAGGGTGCGGACGAATTGCCCGTGTTGCATGGCGTAGAAGGGCACCGGCAGGCGCGGGCTCGATCCGGCCTCGATGCGCTGGGCCAGCTCTTCCAGCACCACGCGGGTGACGGTGGGCAACTCCTGCGCGGCGGTTTCCGCGAAGGTGAGCCAGGCCAGTTCCACCAGCTCGGACTCCTCGCCCACGAGGCCCGTCACCTCGTCGCACACGGCGCGGGCGTCGGCGGCGAAGAAGCGGGTGTCGAAGCGCTTGGGCCGGCGCGGCGGGGTGATGGCGCGGGCCACATAGGTGAGGGCGCCGAGATCGGGAAACACCCCGCGCTCCTCGAACGCGCGCCAGTCGGTGGAGGGCGCCTGCGGGGTACCGAGGTCTTTGGTGCCCACCAGGAGGCCGGTCTCCTCGTACATCTCGCGGATGGCGGCGGCGGCGAGGCCCCGGGCGCGGGAGAGGGTGGGGCGCTGCACTTTCGTCATCAGCCGCCGCTCGCTGTCGGCGTCGAGCACGCCGTAGACCGGCATGGTCCGGTCGGCCTTCTCCAGCCGCCCGCCGGGAAAGACGAAGACGCCGGGCAGGAACTTCAGCTTGGGATGGCGCCGGCCCATGAGCACGCGGGGCTTTCTGCCCTTGTGGTCGATGAGGATGAGGGTGGCGGCGTCGCTCGGGCGGACGTTGGGCCAGTCCTGGCGGCGCTCGGCCTGGGTCAGCCGCGTGGCGAAGTCGGTCATTGCGCGTCAGTGCTCATGAGGCGTGCGTTTTGGGCGATGTTCTGGAGTGCCAATGCTGCCGGGGCCTCAGCGGATGGGCCGGACAGCGCGCACCACGGGCACCACCCCGTCGGGCGGTCCTTCCCGCTCGGCGCTCTGGGGGTCGAAGCCGTGCATGCGCAGCGCCCATTGCAGGTTCACCAGCATGCCCTTGAGCGGCGGCAGCAGGCTCAGGCACAGCGCCAGCGTCAGCGGCAGCCACAGGACGAGGTGTACCCACACCTCGGGACGGTACATCTCCTCCACCAGCACCATCAGCGGCACCACGATGTGGCCCACCAGCAGGATGGTGGCATAGGGCGGGGCATCGTCCGCGCGGTGGTGATACAGCTCCTCGTCGCAGTCCGGGCAATAGGGCGAGACCTTGAGATAGCTTGAAAACAGGCGCCCGGCGCCGCAGGCGGGGCACAGGCCGCGCGCGCCGCGCAGCAGCGCCTCGGGAACGGCGCGGGGGGACGCCGGAGGTTCAAGCGGCGCACGGCCGCGCGCATCGCCCGGCTCGGAGCCGGCGAGCGTGTGCGTCACCGTCATGGTCGCAGGCGTGGTCACCGTTGAACCCCTTCAGACCCCCGTCAGGTCGCGATTTAAGGGCGCGACCGACCCTTTCCCTACGGACCGTTTCCTTCCGGCCCGTTTCCTTCCGGCCCCTTGCCTCGCGGGCCTTTTCCGGGCGGGCTTCGGCCCGGATGGCCACTGCCGGCATGCCGTCCGGCCGGACCCTGCCGGGCACCACCCTTTGGGGCGCCGCCCGGAGAGCCACCCTTGCGTCCGCCCCCGCGCCGGAGCGGGCCAGGACGCCCGCGCGGTCCCTTTACATAGGAGCCTTCGGTCAGAAGCTCAAACCGCAGCGCGCCGGCCACCGGCGCCGCCTCCACCAGCTTCACCTCCACCCGGTCACCGATGCGGTGCATTTCCCCGGTCCGCTCGCCCACCAGGGCCTGCCGGGTTTCGTCGTAGCGGTAATAGTCCTGGCCGAGGGTCGAGGCGGGAATGAAGCCGTCCGCTCCGGTGATATCGAGCGCGACGAAGAGTCCCGCCTTGGTGGCCCCGGTGATGCGGGCGTTGAAGGTGGCGCCGATCTGGTCGGCGAGATGATGGGCGATGAGCCGGTCCACCGTCTCCCGCTCGGCCGCCATGGCGCGGCGCTCGGTGACGGAGATGGCGGCGGCCACCTCGCCCAGCGTGGCGGTGGTGGCGTCCTGCGGCAGGCCGTCCGAGCCGAAATCCATGGCGCGGACCAGTCCGCGATGCACCACGAGATCCGCATAGCGGCGGATCGGCGAGGTGAAATGGGCGTAGCGGCGCAGGTTCAGGCCGAAATGGCCGTAATTCTCGGAGGCATATTCCGCCTGGCTCTGGCTGCGCAGGATCACCTGGTTGACCAGGGGCGCGGCGTCCGTGTCCTTCACCTGCGCCAGGATGCGGTTGAAGTGGGAGGGCCGCACCTGGTCGATCTTGGCCAAGGCGATGTCCAGCGTCTTCAGGAATTCCCGCAGGTTGGAGAGCTTCTCCAGCGAGGGGCCGTCATGGACGCGGTAGACGAGGGGGGTCTTCTTCTCCTCCAGCGTCTCGGCGGCGGCCACGTTGGCGAGGATCATGAACTCCTCGATGAGCCGGTGGGCGTCCAGCCGCTCGGGCACCACCACGCGGTCCACCGTGCCGTCTTCCTTCAGCACGATCTTGCGCTCGGGCAGGTCGAGATCGAGGGGCTGGCGGGCGTCGCGGGCTTTCTTCACGCAGGCATAGGCGGCGTAGAGCGGCTTCAGCACGCCGTTCAGCAGCGGGTCGGTGATGTCGTCGGTGCGCCCCTCGATGGCGTTCTGGGCCTGGGCATAGGCGAGCTTGCCAGCCGAGCGCATGAGGATGCGGTGGAAGCTGTGGTGGCGCTTCCTCCCATCCGCGCCGATGACCATGCGCACCGCCAGCGCCGGGCGGTCCTCCCTGGGGCGCAGGGAGCACAGGTCGTTGGAGATGCGCTCCGGCAGCATGGGCACCACGCGGTCCGGGAAATAGACCGAATTGCCGCGGATCAGCGCCTCGCGGTCCAGCGGCGAGCCGGGGCGCACATAGGCCGACACGTCGGCGATGGCCACGGTGACGATGAAGCCGCCTTCGTTGGCCGCGTCGTCGTCGGGCATGGCGTGGACGGCGTCGTCATGGTCCTTGGCGTCGGGCGGGTCGATGGTGACGAGCGGCACGTCTCGCCAGTCCTCGCGGCCGCGCGGGGTGACGGGCTTCGCCGCCTCGGCCTCCTTCAGCACCGCCTCGGGGAAGACGTGGGGGATGGCGTGGGCGTGCAGCGCGATCAGGCTCACCGCCTTCTCGGAGCTCAGCGAACCCAGCTTCTCCTTCACCCGCGCGGTGGGCAGGCCGAACACCCGCTGACGCATCAATTCGACGGTGACGAGGTCGCCGTCCCTGGCCTCGTGCTCGGCGCCGGGGGGCACCTGAAGCTCGCGGCCCAGCTGCTTCTTGTCGATGGGGATGATGCGCCCGCCGCCTTCCCCGCCCGGCGCGGCGCGGAAGATGCCGATGGTCTGCCTGCGCGCCTTCTCCAGCACCTTGATGACGCGGCCCACATGGGCCACGCCATGCTCGATGGAGCCTTCCACGATGCGCAGCAGCACCCGGTCGGCGAGGCCGGGGGCCGGGCCCACGGCGCGGCGCGGCGTGCTGCGGGGCACTTGCACCAGGATGGGCGGGGCATCGCCCTGGGTCTCGCTGTCCCATTCCACCGGCACGGCGATCAGCTCGCCGTCGGCGTCGCGGGAGACGATGTCGGCCAGCACCACGCCGGGCAGGGCGCCGGGCACGTGCAGGCGGCGCCGGCTGCGCTCCACGGTGCCGGTCTCGGACAGGTCGCGCAGCAGGCTCTTCAGCTCGATCTTCTGCGCCGCGTTGAGGCCGAAGGCGCGGGCGATCTCGCGCTTGCCCACCTCGCCGCTCTGGGTGGCGATGAAGGCCAGCACCTGCTCTTTCGTGGGCATCTCGCCGGTGGCGTGGCGGGCGACCACGAGGGCCTCCACCCGCGCATGCTCGGCGGCGGCCTGCTTGCGCGAGGCGCGGGATTTGCCGGCGCGCGCCTCGCGCA
>NZ_JAIVFO010000160.1 GCF_029991245.1 Xanthobacter autotrophicus | reverse complement strand
CCGCCCGAGCCCGCCCCCGAGATCGGCTACTGGATCGGCGAGCCCTTCTGGGGCCGCGGGATCGCCACCGAGGCGGTGCGGGCCGTCATCGACTACGCGTTTTCCGAGACCGGGCTGCAGCTCCTCATCGGCTCGGCCCGCGTGGTCAATCCGGCCTCGCGCCGGGTGCTGGAGAAGTGCGGCTTCCAGTGGTCGGGCGTCGGCCTCACCCGGGTGAAGGCGCTGGGCGCCTCCGTGCCCGTGGACCGCTTCCAGCTCGACCGGCGCATCTGGGCTTCGCTGCGCGCCTGGGGCTCCACCGCCCTGCCGCGCCACCGCGCGGCTCACTGAAGGCACACCGCGCCACCGCGCGGCCCACTGAGAGACCACCGCGCGGCGCGCGGACGGCATTGGGCCCTTCCCGGGCTTGCGCGGCGACGCCGCGCGGGCCAATGAGGATGCAAAGCAACCCCTCCTTGCGGATCACGCCGATGTCGAATCGCCACGACAAGAAACAGGACGACCTGCCTTACCGCCCTTGCGTGGGCCTGTGCGTGTTCAACGCGGCCGGCAAGGTCTTCCTCGGCCGGCGCATCGGCGGGCCGGAGCACGTGGACGCCACCCATTCCTGGCAGTTGCCCCAGGGCGGCATCGACAAGGGCGAGGCCCCGTTCGACGCCGCCCTGCGCGAGCTGTACGAGGAGACCTCCATGCGCTCGGTGACGAAGCTCGCCGAGGTGGAGGAGTGGCTGTCCTATGATTTGCCGGGCCGCATCGCCGGCGAGGCCTGGAAGGGCAAGTATCGCGGCCAGACGCAGAAATGGTTCGCCCTGCGCTTCACCGGACTCGATGCCGAGATCAACATCACCCGCCCCGGCGGCGGCGGCCACAAGCCGGAATTCATGGATTGGCGCTGGGAGAGCCTCGACAAGGTGGCGGAGCTGGTCGTCCCGTTCAAGCGCAGGGTCTATGAGGAAGTGGTGAAGAGCTTCCGCCCGTTCGCCGCATAGCGCGTTCTCTATCTCTGGACGAGAGAGCGTTTGCTCTGAACGAGAGAGCGTTTCACCCGGCAAATGGGTTCAATTTGCCCGGATCGCGCCGAGGGTAATTCCAGCACACGTGTGCGAGGGTGTTGTGTCTGGAACTGCATAAAAACAAAGAGACAGAGCATATCCGGTGAATGCGCATTCACCGGATATGCTCTGGCCCGGCACCCCGGATACTACCCGCACGGCAAGGTTACGTAATAAAAATGCCTCGCCTGAGCATGATTATCAATGAATAGAATGATCGATCACGCCGACAACACCCATACATGACAGAGATAATATTGAGTTTTACGCCAAGAGAACATATTTTCTCATTCCAGAGCCACATTACCAGACTATTTTGTCTGTGGTATGACAGTCCGGCCAAGGTCACCTGTTGCCCTTGGGAGACAGTCATGAGCGCTGAACTGCGCTAAGACCCTCGCATTCTGTTTCATCCGGCTCGGGGGATAGACATGCGTAAGGCGCTGCTCGCTACAACCATTCTCGCGGCGATGATCGCCGCCGGCTCCGCCCAGGCGGCGGACCTTGCCACCAAGATGCCGGTCAAGGCCGCGCCCGTCGCGCCGGCCTTCAGCTGGACCGGCTTCTACATCGGCGCCCAGGGCGGCTACGCCTGGGCCCAGAACGATTTCTCGAACACCCATGACCTGTACAACACGTACGCCGACGACGCGAGCTACAGCCTCGACGGCGGCCTCGTGGGTGGCGTGATCGGCTACAACTACCAGATCAAGAACATCGTCCTCGGCGTCGAGGCCGATGCCAACTGGGCCGATCTCACCGGCTCCGGCTCCATCGTCCGCCCCGGTCAGTATGACCCCCTCGCCTCGACCTGCATCGTGAGCAACAACCCCTGCTCCTCGAAGATCGACGCCCTCGGCACCATCACCGCCCGCCTCGGCGTCGCCTTCGACCGCGTCCTGCTCTATGCCAAGGGCGGCGCGGCCTGGGCCACCACCTCCCACACCGCCAGCAACACGGATTTCGAATACCCCCCGGCCAGCTACAGCGCCACCACCGACTCCACCCGCTGGGGCTGGACCCTGGGCGCGGGCGTCGAATGGGCCTTCTTCAACAACTGGTCCGCGAAGGTCGAATACAATTATATCGACCTCGGCAGCACCGACGTGACCTTTAACTTCGTCCCGAACACCTACATGCCCGCCTACACCTCGACCGTCGACCAGACCATCAATCTGGTGAAGGCCGGCATCAACTATCGCTTCTGAGAACGCCGGCACTTTCGGCGGGTTTGCGCGACACGCGCCGACCCGCCAGGGTGTCCACTTGGAGAGCCCTGGCCCCTGCCGGGGCTCTTTCTTTTTGCACGCCCCTTCCACCCCGGCGGATCAGCAGGTGGCGTACTGGTCGTGGATGTAGGTCTTGAAAAAGTCGCGCTTGGACCCGGCCCGGCACAGGCCCTCATACACGAACAGCGGGACGCGACAGTAATCGCAGGGCCCGCCGACATCGGCGAACCACAGGGACAGCACCCGGGTCTTCGGGTTGTATTCGGCCCGCGATATGGCCGTAGAATTGAAATGCGGCAATGCGCTTTTCCCCTCTGCAGCCGCGATTCGGCATTGGGGAAGCAGCTTAGCCGAGCCTCCGACCATTACAACTTTGCCGGCAGAAGGTGAGGCCCCGGCCCCGCCCCGCAGAACCGGGGCGCCGGCCGCCCGCGCCGAAGTTCAGGCCGGGGTCGCTGCCCGGACCGCGACGATCCAGCCAGAAATCCGGCTCCCATGCGCTGCGGGGGATCTCACCCCGCGACGGGACGCACCAGATTGAGGCCGAGCACCATGATGCCCACCGCCGCCACCCAGCTGCCGCCGGCCCGCAGCGCGATGGGCCGCCACGCCGCGCCGTGCAGGAAGGCGATGGCGCTTCCGGTGGCCAGCGTGATCACCCCATAGCCGATGGCGGTCATGCCGGAGAGGAACAGCACCCGATCGGTGGTGACCACCATGGCCGCGCCGTTCTGCGCGCCGTGCAGCAGCCCCATCACCACCGCGATGGCCAGCAGCACGCCGAGCGGAAGGCGCGCCGCCACCGCCACCGCGAGGCCGGTGACCGCCACCAGCACAAGGCCGAGGAGAGGAGCGAACGCCGGCAGCGGGAGATAGAGCGAAGCCACCCCGCCGGCAGCGAGGGCGAGCGGGAACACCAGGATGATCCAGCGCGCCCGCTGCGCGCCCTGGAAGGCGGCGAGCACGGCCAGGGCAATCCAGGGCAGCACCTGCTGCAGGTCCGTCAGGGGATGCAGCGCGCCGCTGTAGAAATCGCCGAGCCGCGTATCCACCAGATGGGCGTGGGCCGCGGTGGGCGCGAGCGCCAGCGCGGCCGCCGCAGCAAGGAGACGAAGCCAGCGTTTCATTCGATGACACCCACGGACGCGAGCAGGAAGTAGACGCCGACGCAGCCGATGGCGGCGCCGCAGGTGCGCACCACCCGGGCGCCGGCTTCCCAGCCCACCAGCACGCCGATGAGGATGCCCGACAGGTGGAGCAGGCCGGTGGCGGCCACGAAGCCCGCCGCATAGGCCACCGCATCCGCCGCCTCGGGAAGCTCCTGGCCATGGGCATAGCCGTGGAAGATGGCGAACACGCCCACCATGGCGGCGGCGACCCACAAAGGCGGCCGCGCGCTGAGCGCCACCATCAGGCCAAGCGCGATGCCCGACAGCGCGATCACCGGCTCGACCGCCGGCAGCGGGACGCCGAGCACGCCGAGCACGCCGCCCACGGCCATCACCAGCGGGAAGGTCACGGGCAGCACCCAGATGGCGGGATTGCCCAGCTGCGCGCCCCACAGGCCCACCGCCACCATGGCCACCAGATGGTCGGCGCCGGACAGGGGATGCATGAAGCCGCTCAGGAGCCCGAGCGACACGCCCGTCCCGGTGTGGGCGAAGGCAGGCGCCAGCGGGATGGCGGCGAACAGCACGGCCAACAGCGCGGCGGCGTTCGGGACCAGGCGTTTCATCAGCATTTTCCTCTCACGACAGGGATGCCTGGGCGGCACAACACTCAGATCCGAAGCAGGAACCAGTAGGACGCGACCGAGCCGATCACATAGGCCGGCATGGCGGCGCCCCAGCGCGGCAGCAGGGCCTGCGCCTGCCGGTGGGCCCACAGCAGCGCCAGCACCACCGCCACGAAGGAGAGCTGGCCGATTTCCACGCCCACGTTGAAGAACAGCAGCGCGATGGGCAGCGTCGCCTGCGGGATGCCCAGGGCGGTGAGCGCGGTGGCAAATCCCAGCCCGTGCAGCAGGCCGAAGGCGAAGGCGACGGTCCAGGGATAGCGGGCCGTGAGGCCCACCTCCCCGCGCTGCAGCTTCACGATCTCGACGCCCACGAACACGATGGAGAGCGCGATGGCCGCGTTCAGCGGGCGTTCCGGCACCCCCACCAGGCCGAAGGTGGCGGCGGCCAGCGAGATGGAGTGGCCCACCGTGAAGGCGGTGATGGTCTTCACCAGCTTCCAGCCGCCCTTCACCAGCCAGATCAGGCCGAGCACGAACAACAGATGGTCGATGCCGCGCAGGATATGGTCGATGCCGAGATTGACGTAGGTCTCGGCCAGGTCCCGCCACATGGCGAGGTCGGTGCCGGGATCGCGCGCCGCCATCACGGTGGGCTTGGCGGCGCTCACCGTATAGACCTCCATGGGGCCCTCGTGGGGGACCACCCGGATGGTGGCCACCGACTGCTTGCTGCCGAGGCCCATGAAGCTCAGCTGGCCGGTGAGGCCGCGCGCGCCGCACACCAGTTCCGGCGGCTCCCATTTGCAGTGGGGCGGGAAAAGGGGCTGCAGCGTCATGTCCACCGGCGGCATGGTCCACTGGCCGATGAAGCGGCCCGGCGCGATCTCCCGCAGGGTGATCACCGCCATGGTGGCCTCATGGGCCCGGGCCTGCGAGGCCGGAACGAGAAGCGCAACGACGAGGCACAGCAGCGCCGCGGCAAGGCTGCCCAGCGCGGCGAAGCGCCGCCGCGCGCCGGGGCTTCCGGTTGCGGTGGCGTTTGCCGTTCCGCTCATGGGTTGCCGCCCGCCGGCGCGTCGTCGCGCCGGATCACATAGGCCTTGCCCAGGTCGCGGGTGGCGGCGATGGCGAGGATGCGCCGCCGCTCGTCCTTCCACGCCTGCGCCACCTGGCCGCCCACCTCGTCGAGGTCCACCCGGCGACCGGGCACGAAGGTGTCCAGCCGCACCACGTGCCACCCCGTCGCGGAAGGCAGCACCTGCCACTCCCCCTTGGGGCCGGCGACGATCTGGTCCACGAAATCCTTGCCGAAGGACGGCTCCAGCGTCTGCCGCGGCCGCTGCGAGAAGATGAGGGCGCGCCGCTGCACCTCCTCGGGCTCGGTGCCGGCACGGATCTGCTCCAGCACCGCGCGGCTCTGGGCCTCCGCATCGGCCCCGGTGAAGGGCACGTCGATGAAGCTGACGAGATCGGGAATGTCGTAGTTGGCGCGGCGCTTCTCGTACCAGGCGCTGAGTTCGTCGGGGGTGGGCTCGGTCACGTCGACGCCGTTGAAGATGAGCAGGCGCATCTTGTGGGTGATGCGGTCCCGGATCATCTCGTCGCCCTTGTCGAGCCCCTGCGCCAGCGCCTCGCGGAAGGTGATCTCGTTCAGCAGCCAAAGGTCGATGAGCTTTGCGAGTTCGTCGGCGCCCGGCGCGCGACCTTCATGGGACGCCTTGAAGGCGTCCACGATGGACTGGCGCACCGCAGGCGTGACTTCGATGAGCCGTTCCTTGCTCACCGAGGGCGTGGTGGCGGCATGCACGGCGAAGATCACCGCGCCCAGCACCATGAACTGCACCAGCGGCTCGCGCACCAGCCGCCGGAGAAAACCCAGCACGCCCCCGCCGCCCGTTTTCGCGCCGCCCGCTGTCGCACCGTTTGCCGCGGCGCCCTTTGCATCGACCGCTCCCGCGGTCGGCTCCAAACCCGATGACGTCAAATCCCGTCTCCCGCACCGACCTTGCACGGATGCCGGTAAGCGCTCCGAGCACGTCGAGAACCGGATCCGCAACGCGGTGAAGCCGGCTCTGGCTCAACACAGAAAGATGGCTCCGACCGGACTGCGATGCCCGCGAACCGGAACGTGCTCTAGCGAACCGGTGGTGTCGCGTTGATGACAGCGCGGCGTGTTTTCCCGTCGGTGCGACAATCCAGTTATTCGGCTCACCTTTCCGCGCGTCATCAAAGCTTCAGCAGGCAGTCACAGAACGACGATAGTAGAGCGCCAGCGGATTCTGGACGTCCGTCTCATTCAAAGGGGTTGGAGAATGAAGAGCGCGGTGCTGGCGCATCAACTGATTGCGGGGGCCTCGGTCCTCGCCGTGGCCGGCGGGATGGCTTTGTCGTCCACGCCGGTTTTCGCCGACAGCTACATGGCCGGCGACTTCCATAACCACACGCCGTGCTCGGACGGCCGCTCGTCGGTCGAGACCATGGTGAAGAAGGCGGTTCAGAGCTACGGCCTCGAATGGCTCGGCGCTGCCGACCACGGCGGCTCCAGCCCGCGCGACTGCCGGGTGGACGATCCCGAGGGCGACGGCTCCACCACCGGCACCGGCAAGTTCTGGGACGTGGCACCCGTGACCACGGTCAAGGGCGATGTGGCCATGTCGCAGGGCCACCGCTCCATGTGGCGCTGGCAGAGCGCCGAGGAGATCATCTACCCTGAGCTTACGCGCCTCGCGAAGGAGCTCAACAAGCCCATGCTCTATGCCGCCATCGAGACCAACGTGCCCGGCCACGAGCACACCTCGATGACTGTGATCGGCAACCAGAAGCCGCAGAACTTCGGCGGCAACACCGGCGACGCCGCCGGCGTGGCCGAATTCGAATACCGCTTCGACCGCTCGGACACCGACTTCTCCAAGGGCGCGCCGAACCACGCCTGGGAAGGCAAAGTGGCGAACGCGTCGGGCTCGGGCTCGGGCACGCTCAACCACAAGAACAAGGCCATCCCCTCGGTCCAGTGGCTGCAGAAATACTATCCGCTGGACAGCTACTACGTGCCCGCCCACCTGGAGCGCGCCGGCGTGTTCAACCCGAACGGCAACAACGGGTTCAACATCGAGCACCTCCGCGACTTCAACAATGCGGGTCCGACCGTCGCCGTCGGCTTCGAGAGCCAGCCGGGCCACCAGGCCTCCAACAATCGCGGCGAGTATCGCGCCGGCTTCTGCGGCACGGGCTGCGATTCGGTGGGCGTGACCACCTTCGGCGGCACCGGCATCTACGCCGCCAAGATCGGCGGCGTGTGGGACGCGCTGCTGGGCGAAGGCCGCAACTGGTTCTTCTACGCCAGCTCCGACTGGCACAATCGCGGCGCCTTCAGCATCTATGAAGCCGGCTCGACCAACGACTTCTATCCCGGCGAATACCAGAAGCTGTACCTGCCGCGTCCGGCCTCCGGCACCACCCTGCGCCCGAACGTGATCGTGGACGGCGTGCGCTCCGGCAACTCCTACTCGGTGCAGGGCGACCTGATCACCGGTGAGCTGAACTACACCGCCCAGGTCATCGGCTATTCGCCGGCCGGCACCGCCAAGATGGGCCAGACGCTGGTGGTTCCGCGTGGCCGCTCGGTCAAGCTCACCCTCGAGGTGAACCAGCCGACCGGGACCAACCACTCGCCGTACAGCTTCAACAACCCGTCGCTGGCCCAGATCGGCGTTCAGGAGCCCCTGAACCGTCCGACCCTGCGCCAGGTGCAGTTCATCAAGGGCAACGTCTCCGGCGTCGTGGCCGCGGACAACGCCAACTACACCAACGGGACCAACACCACCGCCGCGCGTCTCGCCACCTTCGGCCCGAACAACTGGACCGTGAGCGGCCAGAAGCGGACCATGGTGGTGACCATCTCGAACGTGCAGAACAACATGTACGTCCGGGCCCGCGGCAGCAACCTGCCGGCTTCCGTGCCGGCCGAGACCGACGCCCAGGGCAATCCCCTGAACGACTGGGATCCCGAGAACACCGCCCAGGGTCCGTTCGTGCCCTGCACGGACGCCGCCTGCCCCTCGCACCTCGTGGTGCGCGACGGCCAGAAGATCTCCAGCTACGACGTGGCCGGCTGGTCGGACCTGTGGTTCTACACCAACCCCATCTTCATCCGCGTCGCCGACCAGCCCAAGCTGCTGGTGGAGACCAACGGCGCCCTCGCCGTCTCCCTCAAGAAGTGAGGCTGAACCGGCGCGCTTCGGCGCGCCGGTTCAGACCCGACGTTCGTAACGCGTAACGCCCGGGGGCCTTCTGGCCCCCGGTTCGCTTTTTCGGGCCTTCTGGCCCCCGGTTCGCATTTTCGACCCTTCAGGTTCCCCATGTCCCAGTTCCCCATGTCCCGATTCCCTACGTCCCAGATCCCTACGTCCCACGCCCGCGGGGACCTGAGCGCGAAGATCGCCACTTCGTCACCTGCCACCTCGTCACCTGCCGTTTCGTCACCCGGTGCCGTTTCGCCGGAGGCCGCAGGGTCCGGCAGCCATAGCCTTCGCATCGGCGCCATCACCGCCGTCGCCATGCTGTCGGGGTTCGCCGGGCTGGGATACGAGATCGTCTGGGCGCGGATGCTCGCCGTCGCGCTGGGCCATGAAATCGTGGCGGTGCTCGGCGTGGTCTCCGCCTTGTTCGCGGGCCTTGCCCTCGGCAGCCTGCTGCTCGGCCGCCGCATCGCGCGCAGCCCCAAGCCCGCCGCATGGTATGCCGGCCTTGAAGGCGTCATCGGCCTGTGGGCCCTCGCCCTCGTGGTGCTCGCGCCGCTGGCGGCGGAGCAGGTGCCGGCCCTGGTGCCGGTGGATGCGGACCCGCTGCGGCAATGGGCCGTGGCCTTCGGCCTGCCCTTCGTGCTGCTGCTGCCGGCGACGCTGGCCATGGGCGCCACCTTGCCGGCGCTGGAAGCCGTGCTGGTGCCCCTGCTGGCGGCGCGCGGGGCAGTGGGGCGCGTCTATGCGGCCAATACGGCGGGGGCCGTTGCCGGCACGCTTGCCACCGCCTTCCTGCTCATTCCGGCGCTGGGCCTGTCGGCGACGCTGATGGCCTGCGCCGGGCTCAATTTCGCCTGCGCCGCCCTGCTCATCGCCTGCGCGGGTGGGCGCCGCGCCGCGCCCGTGGCGGCAGCCGTGCCGCCGGCGACGGCCTTTCTGCGCGACGACACGGACAGCGCGCGCGCTCCGCTGGCCGCCCTGTTCGTCACCGGCCTGCTCGGCATCGGCTACGAAGTGCTCACGGTGCGGGTGCTGAGCCAGATCCTCGAAAACACCATCTACACCTTCGCCATCCTGCTGGCCGCCTATCTCACCGGGACGGCGCTCGGTGCCGTGGCCCGCAACGCCATCGCCGCGCGCCACCCCGGCGCGGCCCTCACCCGCCCCCTCGTGGCGGCCACCGCCCTTGCCTGCCTGCTCGGCGCTGCGCTCCTCGGCCTGTCGGACACCCTGCTGGCGATGCTGCGGACAGGGCTTCCCGCCACCTTCGAAGGGCGCCTTTTCGCGGAGCTGGGCATCGCGGCGCTGGCCTTCCTGCCGCCGACCATCGCCATGGGCGCCCTGTTCACCGAGCTGGCCC
>NZ_JAIVFO010000015.1 GCF_029991245.1 Xanthobacter autotrophicus | reverse complement strand
TCAGATGGGTATAAGAGACAGGGGGAGGGGAGTGGGGATGGCCTTCCGGTCACCGCCCGGCCGGCCCCATGCTGCAATGCGAAGCGGTAATTGTGCACTCTGTCGCCTTCTGGTTTATATGCACACGTCTGCCCCGCGTTTGTCACATCACCATGGAGCGTTTTCCGTTCGCATCGGCATACGGCAATCGCTCAGAGTCGCGTGTTGACGCGTTTTTTCACGCGAACGGGTATCTACTTCGCTCGAAAATGCTCGAGGGGAACAGCGCGCCATGGGACTTCAGGACCGGAAGCTGCTGAGCTGGCGGGCGGGCGCCGTGGCGGGGGCGATCGTTGTCGCCGGCCTTGGGGTGACCTGGGCAGCCGGGTCCCTCGCACGGCACGTCATCCAGTCCAATACCCAGAGCCGCTTCTCGGCCGAAGCCGCCGAAATGGCGTCGGCCGTGGGCGAGCGCGTGCGGGCCCATGCCGAGGTGCTGGTGAGCATGCAGGGGCTCTACGCCTCGGTGGGGCGCATCGATCGCGCCCAGTTCCAGCGCTATGTGGACGTGCTCGACCTCGTGCGCCGCTATCCGGGCTTCGAGGCGCTCCAGGTGCTCCGTCACGTGACGCCGGGCGGCCTCGACGCCTTCGTCGCCGAGGCGCGCGCCGATACCAGCGTGGATCCGCGCGGCCAGCCGAATTACACCGTCCATCCGGCCGGGCCGCGCCCGGTCTACAACGTCATCCAGTTCGTGGAGCCCATGCGGGGCAACGAGCGGGTGATGGGCTTCGATGTGGGCTCGAACCCCGCGCAGCTCGACAGCCTGGTGCGCGGCGGGGACACCGGGCGCATCGTCGCCACGCCGCCGGTCAAGCTGCTGCAGGATGAGAGCGGCGGGCTTGGCTTCATCCTGCGCGCGCCGCTCTACAAGGCGGGGGAGTTGACCGCCACCGTGGAGCAGCGCCGCAACGCCCTGCTCGGCTATGCCGCCGCCGTCTATCGCGCCAATGACCTCATGCGCGGCGTGCTCGACGCGCGCACCCTCCAGCAGATGAACGTGCGGGTGCTCGACCGCGGCTATGCGCGGGTGACCACCGAGGGCGCGGTCACGGCCGAGCCGGCGGACCCGGCCGCCGCCGCGGTGCTGCTTTATGACAGCCGAGAGCCCAACCTCCAGGTGGTGACGCCGGTGGCGGAGGTGCCCATCGGCATCGCCGCCGAGCGGTCCCTGGTGGTGGGCGACCGGCTCTGGCTGCTCCATTTCGCCGCGCGGGCGGGATCGAGCTACGAGGCCGACCAGACCATTCCCGTCGTGGTGCTGGCGAGCGGCTCGGTCATCAGCCTGCTGCTGGGGGGCATGGCGCTGTCGCTCATGCGCGCGGGCCGGCTCTCCCGCAGCCTCGGCGCGCTCGATGCGGAGCAGCGGGCGCTGGTGGAAAATCCGCTCGCCGGCATCCTGTTCACCCACGGGCGGGAGGTGGTGCGCGGCAATCACCGCATGGGGGAATTGTGCGGCCGCGCGCCGGAGGCCCTGGCCGGTCTCGATCTCGCCGATCTGGCGGCGCGGCCGGAGGATGCCGCCGCATTCGAGGCGGCCCTCGCCGCCATCGCCGCCGGCGGAACCGCCGCGCTCGAACTGCACCTCAGCTGTCCCGATCGCCCGCCGGTCGTGGTGGATGCCTTCGGGCGTCCCCTGTTCCTCCAGGGGCGCCGGGGCGACGGCGACGTGCTGTGGGTGATGCAGGACAAGACCGACGCGCTCGCGGTGGAGGCCGAGCGGCGCAGCCACGAGCGCGCGCTGCACGAGGCCAATGCCCATCTCACCCGCCTCGTCGGTGCCGCCGAGGCCCGCACCATGGAGATCACGCTCCTCGCCGAGCTGAGTTCCATCCTGCAATCCTGCCAGTCCATGGACGAGGTCTTCGCCTCGGTCCAGGCCTATGCGGCGCGGCTGTTTCCCGACGAGGCCGGCGCCCTCTACGTGCTCAACCGCACGCGGGACCAGGTGGTGCGCGGCAGCCGCTGGGGGGAGCCCCGGGCCGACGTGGCCGCCTTCACCCCGGATGCCTGCTGGGCGCTGCGCCGGGGGCAGGCCTTCCCGGTCTCCGAGGCGAGCCGGGGCCTTGTCTGCGACCACGTGGCCCACGCTGTCGACGATGCCGTGGCTCCCGATCATGTGTGCCAGCCGCTGATCGCGCGCAACCGCCTGCTGGGCCTGTTCTATCGCGAGCCGGCGGAAAGGGCGGCCAGCACCTCGGGCGTCCAGCTTGCCACCATGCTGGCCGAGCAGGTGTCCCTCGCCCTCGCCAACATCGACCTGCGGGAACAATTGCGCGGCCAGGCATTGCGCGATCCCCTCACCGGCCTCGGCAACCGCCGTTTCGTGGAGGATGCGCTGGCGCTCCAGATCGCCGGCGTCGCGGGCGACGGGCGGCCGCTGTCCGTGGCGCTCATCGACCTCGACCATTTCAAGCAGATCAACGACACCTACAGCCACGAGGCGGGGGACGCGGTGCTGCGCGCCATCGGCGACGTGCTGCGCGCCAATACCCGCCAGAGCGACATCATCGCCCGCTATGGCGGCGAGGAATTCCTGCTGCTGCTGCCCAATACCGCGCCGGACGGGGCGCTGGCGGTGGCCGACCACCTGCTCCAGGCGGTGCGCAGCCTGCGCGTGCTGTGGTCGGGCGGGGTGCTGGACGGCATCACCGCCTCCATCGGCGTCGCGGCCTTTCCCGACCACGTCAGCCGGCCGGACGACCTGATCGTCGCCGCCGACGCGGCCCTCTACCGCGCCAAGGCGCTGGGGCGCGACCAGGTGGTGGTGAGCGCCGTCGCGCCGGATGCGGCGGGACGGCCGGACGTGCCGACCCTGCACGCGGTGGAGTGACGGCTTTCACTGCCGGTAAAAGGCCGCCCCCAAGAGGCCGCCCCGGCGTGCGCAAGCTGTCCGGCCTGAGCCCCCGATCCGGGGTGATGGAGGCGGCGGCTTCGCTCTCACCCCATCGCCGCCATTACGCATGCAGCTTTTCGACCCCGGCCGGCGAACGCGCGTGAGCACGGGGCGGGCAGGACGGCTGTGCGGATCGCGGAAAGGAAGGTATGTGGTAGCAGCGGGCGGATTTGAACCGCCGACCTCCGGGTTATGAATCCGGCGCTCTCACCAACTGAGCTACGCTGCCACGCGGAGAGACGCGCATATAGGGGCGGCGCGGCGCGGGTGTCAAGAAAGCGGAGGGCGCGGAACGCTGCTCCGCACCCGATTTCCACCGCTCCACCGGTCCCGCCGAGGCTGGATCAGCGCGCCCGCTTCTTGATGCGCACCAGCTTGAAGAAGCCCACCGGGAACACCGGCGAAATCTCGATCACTTCCATGTCGGGGTAGCGCGCCGCCCAGTTGCGCAGGCGGCTCGCCTTGAAGGCGATGCTCCAGCCCACCTTCTTCACCAGCGGGGCCAGCGCCGCCTCGATATGCATGGCGGTGCCCTCGTCCGCGCCGAGCTTGGAGGCGATCACGATCTCGCCGCCCGGCTTCAGCACCCGGTACATCTCGTCGAGGGCGCCTTCCGGGTCCGGCACCAGGGTGATGACGAAGGGCACGGTGACGGCGTTGAAGCTTTCGTCGGCAAAGCCCAGGTTGCAGGCGTCCATGGCGGCGAGCAGGCCGACCTGCGACAGGGCGCGTTCCACCTTCTTGTCCACCGCCTTCTGCAGCATGTGGAACGACAGGTCGATGCCGGTCACCTGCGTGCCCTTGGGGTAATAGGGCAGCACCAGCCCGGTGCCCACGCCCACTTCCAGGATGCGCGGGCCGCAGGCGGCGGCGGCGGTGGCGGCCTTGCGCTGGGCGTCCGCCAGCAGCTTCACATAGACCTTGTCATAGATGGGCGCCCACTTGGCGTAGGCGCGCTTCTGTCCCTCAAGATCGTACTGGACCGCCATTCTCAGTCTCTCCTGGCCGCGAAGGCCCGTCCGTTGGGCCGTTGCCTCAGGCCACTTCATTCGGGCCACTTCACTCAGGCCACTTCGGCGACGCTCTTCGCCACCCGTTCCGCCCGCATGATGGTGCCGCCGCCGAGAAGGCGGGCGGCCGTTCCGGCGTCATCGTAGAGCACGCAGGCCTGTCCCGGCGCAACGCCTTCTTCACCTACCGCCAGATGCACCGCCGGCGTGCCATCCGCACCGCGCGCAAGATGCGCCGGCACCGGTGGTCGGGTGGACCGCACCTTCACGTAAACGTCCGCCTGCCGCGCCAATGCCTCGGCGAAGGGCATGTCGCCCAGCCAGTTCACGTCGTCGATGGCGATGGCGCTGACCGTGAGCGCCGTGCGCGGGCCGACCCGCACTTCCTGCCGCGTCGCGTCGATGGCGATGACATAGAGCGGCTCCGGCGTGGCGATGCCCAAGCCCTTCCGCTGGCCGATGGTGTAGTGCATGACGCCGCGATGGCGGCCGAGCACGCGGCCGTCCAGATGCACGATGTCGCCCGGCTCGGCGGCTTCGGGCCGCAGGCGCTGCACCACCTGGGCATAGTCGCCGCCGGGCACGAAGCAGATGTCCTGGCTGTCCGGCTTGTCCGCCACGGGCAGGCCGAACCCGGCCGCCAGCGCCCGCACGTCCGCCTTCCGCATCTCGCCAAGGGGGAAGCGCAGGCGCTCCAGCTGGGCGGCGGTGGTGGCATAGAGGAAATAGGACTGGTCGCGCGCCTCTTCCGCCGCCCGGTAGAGGCCGCGCCGGCCGTCCGGCAGCGCCCGGCTGGCCACATAATGGCCGGTGGCGAGATAGCGCGCGCCCAGCTCCTCGGCGGTGGCGAGCAGGTCGCGGAACTTCACCGTGCGGTTGCAGTCCACGCAGGGAATGGGGGTGACGCCCGAGGCGTAGCTGGCGGCGAAGCGGTCGATCACCTCTTCCTTGAAGCGGCTTTCGTAGTCGAGCACGTAGTGGGGAATGCCCAGGGTGCGCGCCACTTCGCTGGCGTCGTAGATGTCCTGCCCCGCGCAGCAGGCGCCGCGCCGGTGGGCGGCCTCGCCATGGTCGTAGAGCTGGAGGGTGACGCCCACCACGTCATAGCCGGCGCGGGCATAGAGCCCGGCCACCACGGACGAATCCACCCCGCCCGACATGGCCACCACAACGCGGGTGGAGGCGGGGTCGCCGTCGGTATCGAGAAGGGGAAGGTCGGTCATGGTCGTGTGATGCTTGCCCGGCTGCAGCTGGCGCAGGTTAGGCCGCGCCGGATGAAGGTGCAAATGGCTCGCATCCTTCAGGCCATGGGAGCAAGGCGAAATCGGGGCCGAATGCGGTTCGAACGCGCCCGGCTCCGTCCTGTGTGCTTCCGCGTCACCTTCAACCAGCGTCCCTTCAATCCGGCGTCATTTGCACTCCTGCGCCGCCCGGTCGAGGGCCTGACCCAGGCCGGTCAGGGAGTATTTGTCGGTGGTGGGGTTGCCGCGCAGGGAGGTGGAGACAACCTGGAGGTCCTTGCCGCGGCGCATGGCATCCACCAGCTTGGCCTCGTCCGCCACGTTGCGCACCCAGGCGCCTTCATTCTTGGTGTAGAGCTGCAGCGTCATGCTGCCGACGGTGAGCGTCGCGTCGGAGCCTTCCTTCAGCGGGAAGCCCATGGTGACGGTCACCTCATTCTTCACGTTCTCGCTCGGGCGGGTGGAGACGAAGAAAAACGCCGGGTCGCGCTTCAGGCCTTCCGGCGCGCGGCTCTTCGGCTGGGAGATGGCGTAGCACACCTTGGGGCTGACGGTGGAGACGTAGACGCTCCAATCCCCGAACTGCGCCACGGACTTGGACTGGGGCTGTCCCTGCGCGCCGGCGGGGGCGGCAAGCGCGCAGGCGAGAAACACGCCCAGCAGCGTCGGATGGACACGAGGAAGCGTCATGGCTTCTCCTATTTCACCAAGGCCCTTCAGGCGAGCCGGACGAGAGTACGATCCAGGGAGATCGAAACGGTTCCGGTTCCATCCCATCCGCAAATCGCCTTCTAACTCAGTGAAGAGAGACGGATTCAGTGTTCAGGCGAAAGCGCAAGGCGTTTTCGTCCAGACACGTCCCGCTCTCGAAGCGTGGCCGCCATCGGGTAGCGGCGCAGGCAGTCAAAAAAGTGGCGGTCGAAAAATGGCAGGTACGTCTTGCGTTTTCATAAACCAAAGGCTCCGCTCCGCCTGAGGCGATCGTCGTGCCGCGCAATGATTCGAAGCGGCGCGCGGCTTTGCGCGGCAAGGTGGCCCGGCGATCCCTTGGCGCGGGCCAGGGGGGATGGCGCCTCTCTGCCGTTGGGGAACGAATGTGTATCCGGAGCTTTTGCGGCACGGGGTTAAATTTTGGTAACCCGTCTCGCGATCCACCGTGACAGAAGGTGAGTCCATGAAAGCGGTCATCTGCGTGCGCCATGGTCCCCCCGACGCCCTCGAAATCCAGGATCTGCCGGATCCTGTGCCGGGACCGGGCGAGGTGGTGGTCGAGGTCTCGGCCATCGGGCTCAATTTCTTCGACACGCTGATCATCCGCGATCTCTACCAGGTCAAGCCGGCCCTGCCGTTCTCGCCGGGCGCCGAGTTCGCCGGCCACGTGGCGGCGCTGGGCGAGGGCGTCGCCGGCTTCGCCGTGGGCGAGCGGGTGTGCGGCTATGTCACCCACGGCGCCGCGCGCGAGAAGGTGGTGGTCCCGGCCCAGTTCCTGGCGCGGGTGCCGGACGACCTCGACCTCGTGAAGGCGGCCGGCCTCATCGTCACCTACGGCACCTCGCTCTACGCCCTGCGCGAACGCGGCAACCTGAAGGCCGGCGAGAGCCTCGCCGTGCTCGGGGCCTCGGGCGGGGTCGGGCTCGCGGCGGTGGAGATCGGGCGCATCATGGGCGCACGCATCCTCGCCTGCGCCTCGTCCGCCGAGAAGGTGGCCTTCGCCATGGCCCATGGGGCCGACGAGGGCTTCGACTATGCCCAGGGCGACCTCAAGGCCGCGCTCAAGGCCTTCGGCGGCTCGAACGGCCTCGACGTGGTCTATGATCCGGTGGGCGGCGACATGGCCGAGCAGGCGCTGCGGGCGCTGGGTTCCCTCGGCCGTTTCCTGGTGGTGGGGTTCGCCGCCGGCGAGATCCCGAAGATCCCGCTCAACCTGCTGCTGCTGAAGAATTGCGACGCGCGCGGCGTGGCCTTCGGCTCGGTGGCCCGCAGCGATCCGGCCTGGCTCGCCGGCGTGGTGGCCGAGTTGATGGAGCATGCGCGTACAGGTCGCATCTCCGCCCATGTGGACAAGACCTTCCCGCTGGAACGCTGCGTCGATGCGCTGGGCGAGATCGCCGGGCGCCGCGTCAAGGGCAAGGTCGTGCTCACCACCGGCCGGTAAGGAGGCGGTGACGCGCGCGGTCGGCGGCGTCGCCAGCGGGACTCAGCTCTTTTCGTCCTTGAGGCGGGTCAGGGCGTCGCGGGCGGCGGTGTAGTGGTCGGGCGTCACATGGCCCGACAGCAGCTTCAGTGCCGCCATCAGCACCGCCGTGTCGTCGGTGAATCCGATGAGGGGGAAGAGGTCCGGCATCACGTCGAGCGGCAGCACGAAATAGGCGAGCGCGGCCATCAGTGTCGCGCGCACCCTGAGCGGCGTCTTGCGGTCGAACGCGGCGTAATAGCTCGCGATGGCATCTTCCGCGAAGGGGATGCGGACAGCGGTGGCCTTGATCTTGGTCCAGAAGCCGCGGCGCACGCTCCGTTCGTCGCGCGCCGCCTGCTCCCGCTCGTCGGGGGATAGGCCGTCGTCGCCCAACGCATCGTTACCCAAGGTGGTGCTGGTCATGACCACCATTTGGGAAGGGTTCGCCCGCCCGCAAGACCTCCGCGGTGCGCACTTACAGCAGCGGATAGGCCGCTTCCACCAGATAGGGGCCGCCGCCCACCGAATCGCGTGAGGAGAACAGGACGAATCGCGGCACGTGGAAGGCGGGGCTGCGATAATGGCCTCGGGTGGCGAGATAGTCGGCCACCTGCCGCGAGGAGGCGTCCCGCAGCCGGGCGAGGGTGACGTGGGGCTTGAAGTTGCGCCCCTCCGCGCCGAGGCCGAGGCGCTGCATGATGCGCTCCTGCTCGGCCTGCAGCTCCATGAGGGCGGCACTGGCCTTCACCGCCGCGAACACCGCCCGCGGCTTGTGGCCGCCGAACTGGTCGATGCCGTCCAGCGTCAGGTCGAAGGCGGGCCGGCGCACCTGGCCGAGCATCAGCATGATGTCGCGGCCGGTGGCGTCATCCACGTCGCCCACGAACCGCAGGGTCACGTGGTAGTTCTCGGGATCGATCCAGCGGGCGCCGGAAAGCCCGCCGCGCAGCAGCGACAGGCCGAGCCCGACCTCGCGGGGGATCTCGATGGCGGTGAACAGTCGCGGCATGAAACCCTCCGCGATCGGTCGACCCGCTGCGATGGGTCGGCTCTGGCAGCGCCGGCGCCGGGGCGGGACCGCCCGGTGGAGCGACGATGCCCCAAGTGAAGAAGATTCGCGCCGGGAAGAAAAGAGAGGCGGCCCCATGAGGCCGCCTCCCGCTGTGCATCGGGTGCGTTCCGCACCCTTTTCTCATCGCAGGGACGGCTGCGCGTATCAGCGCCGCCGTTCCCCGCCGCCCTGCGGGCGCGCCCGCTGCTGCTGCGGCCGGGCGTTCTGCTGGGGCCGTGCGCGTTGCTGGGGCCGGGCGTTCTGCTGCGGCCGGGCCCGCTGCTGCGGCCGGGCATTCTGCTGTGGCCGGCTCTGCTGTGGCCGGGGTCGGGCATTTTGCTGTGGCCGGCTCTGCTGCGGCCGGCTGCGGTTCTGCCCGGCGTTGGGCCGCTGGCTGGGCCGTTGCGCGTTCGGCCGCTGGTTCGGGCGGTTCTGCCCTGCCGACGGACGCTCGGGGCGGCTGGTTCCGGCGCCGGGCCGATCGGGACGGCCGGGACCCGCGCCGGGCCGATCGGGCCGGTTCGGACCAGCACCCGGACGATCCGGGACGCCGGGCCGGTTCGGGCCTGCCCCAGGACGATCGGGCCGGTTCGGGCCCGCGCCGGGACGATCGGGGAGGCCGGGCCGGTTCGGACCCGCTCCGGGACGATCCGGGACGCCAGGGCGATTGGGACCGGCGCCGGGACGATCAGGGAAGCCGGGGCGGTTCGGGCCTGCACCGGGCCGATCCGGACGGCCCGGGCGGTCGGGCTGGCCGGGCTGCCAGCCGGGCGGACGGCCGGGACGCCACGGCCCCGGACCCCAGGCCGGCGGACGTCCGCCGCCCCATCCCGGACCCCAGTGCGGCGGCTGGTTCCAGCCGGGCGGGTTCACCCAAACGGTGTTCCAGCCGCGATTGTTCCAGCCCCAGCGATTGTTCCACGCCGAGCCCACCAGCACGCCGCCGCCGAACAGCAGGGCGCCGGTGGCGAAGGTGGTGAAGACGTCGGAGCTGTCATAGACCGGCACATAGACCCGCTCGGGGTTGGCCGGCTGGATATAGATGGTGCGCTGGCCCCCTTCCTCGCGGGTGGTGACCACCTGCTGCGGCGTGGTCTTCAGGTTGCCGACGCTCTGCGCCTTGGCCCGCAGCATCTGGATGGTGTTGGACACATCCTGGGGCTGGGTGGAGAAGGCGAGGCCGAGGGATTCGGTCCATTCCATATGGTCGTGGAGCTGGCGGACCACGTCGGGGAAGCGGATCAGCGCCTTGACCGAGCTGTCCCAGTCCTTGGCATCGGCCTGCGCGAAGTTGCGGGCCTGCACCAGGCGCGGATTGGCCTCGATCCAGTTGTAGGCGTCCACGATCTGCTCGGGGAACAAGGTGGCCGGGAACAGGATCGCCAGCAGCGGGTCCGGATACAGCGCCAGTGGGCCGAGGAGATATTCGAGGTCCGAGAGCGAGTAGATCGGGGCGGTGTTCGCCGGCTGGGTGGGCGCGGCCGGAAGTGGCGCCTGGGCCGCTGCGGGCGGCGGTGCGACGGGCGCGGTCGCCGGGGCCGGCTGCACCTCGGGCGCCGCCTGCATCGGCTGGGCCTGGGGCGGGGTTTGGTCAGGGATTTGGGGCGCGGGCTGGGCCTGCGGCTCCGCCGCGGGCATCTGCGCGAGGGCCGGATAGACCGCCGTGGACCACCCGAACACCGCGGCCACGGCGACACGGGACCAGTTGCCGGCGCGGCCTTTCACGCACGTTCTGACGGATATTCCTGGCATTCAATGCTCCTGACGCAGGGGTTCTGGCCCCTGCCATTCTTGTCCTTGATGCGTTCCGATTGGCCTGCGGTGGTTGCCGCCGCGCGCTCATTGACGTTCGGGTAGTAGCCTACTTCCAGCGCGAAACTGTGGTGGGCTCCGATCAAAGAACCGTTACGGCACCGGTACCAGGATATCGATTGTCAGCGCGTCAGGAGAGCCCGTGACGATGTCGGTCCGGTATTGCTCGATATACATGTCGTTCTGCTCGACGTTCTTCTCATCGAGATAGTTGGCGATCTGCTCGTAGGTGTTGTCCATGTCGGCGAAGGAGCCGGCATGGGTGAATTTCAGCACCTTGCCCGCGTGGGAGCCGCCGAGCTTCATGCCCTCGCCCGGCTTCCGGGTGGTGGTGCCGGAGAAGGGCACCTGGATCTCATATTCAAAGCTCAGGTCGTCGCTCGACGTGTAGACGATGAAGGTGTCGCCCGACCGCGCAAGCCCGAGGCGCTGCAACTCGGCGTCCGTCTGCTTCACGCTCGCCACCAGCTTCTCGAACGCCTCTTCCCAGGTGGCCGAGCCCGCGAGCGTCAGCACCGGCACCGGGGAAAGGGTGATCTCCTGCGGCGCGAAGGTGCGCCCGGCAGGGGCGACGGGGGTGGTCTCCACCTTCTTCGGGTCCACCACGGGTGGCGGCGTCAATGCCCCGTCGGTACCGGGCTGGGCGGACTGGCCCTGCGCCGCGGCCGGGAGCGGGACCAGCGCCGCGCCCAGACTGGCGCCCAGCAGGGCGCATGCCCCGGCCACCCTCACCCTGTCGAGGCTGACCCAACGCGATCCCGCCATTGCTCTTTCTCCCGCCAGCCGAAGCAGTTGAGCACCGTTTCTAGCATGTTCTCGGGCGGCGGCGAGGCCGCACTTGGGCGGCTTTGCGGCAAGCTCCGGCGCCCGGTTGCGGCGGGGGTGGTGTCGCCGGCGGATCGGGGCCATATAGGACGACAGTTTCAACCCGAGTGGGTCACCCGATACACTTGGCTACCCTTCTGTATCGGGTGACCCGCGCGATCAATGCTCCAGGGTTCGACCGTTCGCGACAGGTGGGTTCCACCCGTTGCGGTCGAGCCACCAGGAAGACCCGGCCCGCCGTGAATCCGCTCGCACACCGCCCCTTCGTCAAGATGAACGGCCTCGGCAACGAGATCCTCGTGCTCGACCTGCGCGCGGATCCCGTGGAGGTGCCCGCCGCCGCGGCGCGCGCGCTGGCGCGTCCCACGGTGCTGCCGTTCGACCAGGCGATGGTGCTCTATCCGCCCCGGCGGAAGGGCACGGCCGCCTTCGTGCGCATCCTCAATTCCGACGGCTCGGTCTCCGCCGCCTGCGGCAACGGCACCCGCTGCATCGCCGCGCTGGAGGCCGAGCGCACCGGCAGCCCCCACGCCGTGTTCGAGAGCGAGGCCGGCCTCCTCGACTGCCACGTCCGCGCGGACGGCTTGGTGGAGGTGGACATGGGCGCGCCGCGCTTCGACTGGCGCGACATCCCCCTGTCCCATGACGTGGGCGACACCGGGCAGGTGATCGTCCCCGGCTTCGAGGCCTTGGGGCCGGCAAGCCTCGTCAGCATGGGCAATCCCCACGCCGTCTTCTTCGTGCCCGACGCCGATGCCGTGGATGTGGAAAGGCTGGGCGCCGCGCTGGAGCAGCATCCGCTGTTTCCCGAGCGCGCCAACATCTCCTTCGCCAGCCTCACCGCGCCCGACCGCATCCTGCTGCATGTGTGGGAACGCGGTGCCGGGCGCACCCGCGCCTGTGGCACCGCCGCCTGCGCCACCGGCGTTGCCGCCGCCCGCACCCATCGCACCGCCCGCGCCGTGACTGTGACGCTGCCCGGTGGCGACCTTGAGATTTTCTGGCGCGCGGCGGACGGTCACGTGTTGATGACCGGCCCGGTGGAACACGAGTTTTCCGGCACGCTCTCCCCCGCCATGCTGGAGGAGGCCGCCTGATGGCGGCTTCATCCGTGGCGCCTGGATCAGTGGCGCCCGCAGCGCCGGGCGAACAGGTGCGCGTGCTCTCCTTCGGCTGCCGGCTCAATGCGCTGGAAGGCGACGGCATCGCCCGCGCCGCCACCGCCGAGGGGCTGGAGCGCACCCTCGTGGTCAACACCTGCGCCGTCACCGGCGAGGCGGTGCGGCAGGCGCGCCAGGCCATCCGCCGGGCGCGGCGGGAGGACCCGGACCTGCGCGTCATCGTCACCGGCTGTGCCGCCCAGACCGACCCGCAGGCCTTCGCCCGCATGGACGAGGTGGACCTCGTGCTGGGCAATGGGGAAAAGACCTTTCCCGCCACCTGGGCCGCGACCCGCGCCGCCCTCGACTTCGGCATCGCGGCCGAGCAGAAGGTGCAGGTGCAGGACATCGCGGCGGTGCGCGCGGCCACCCCCCACCTCGCCGACCGGTTCGAGGGGCACACCCGCGCCTTCGTGGAGGTGCAGAACGGCTGCGACCACCGCTGCACCTTCTGCATCATCCCCTTCGGCCGTGGTCCCTCGCGCTCCGTGGCCATGGGCGCGGTGGTGGATCAGGTGCGCCGGCTGGTGGACAACGGCCACCGCGAGGTGGTGCTCACCGGCGTGGACCTTACCGCCTATGGCGCCGACCTGCCCGGCGCGCCCACCCTCGGCCTGCTGGTGCGCGCGGTGCTCAATGGCGTGCCGGACCTTGCCCGTCTGCGCCTGTCCTCCATCGACGCGGTGGAGGCCGATGACGCACTCATGCGGGCGCTGGCCGAGGAAGAGCGGCTGATGCCCCATCTGCACCTCTCTTTGCAGGCCGGCGACGACCTCATCCTGAAGCGCATGAAGCGCCGGCATTCCCGCGTCGAGGCGCTGGATTTCATCGCCGCATTGCGCCGGGCGCGGCCGGACGTGGTGCTGGGCGCCGACATCATCGCCGGCTTTCCCACCGAGACCGAGGAACAGGCCCGCGCCACCCGCGCTTTCCTTGACGAGGCGGGCCTCGCCTTCGTCCACGTCTTCCCGTTCTCGGCGCGTCCCGGCACCGCCGCCGCCCGCATGCCGCAGCTTCCTGCCCCCGTGGTGGCGGAGCGCGCGCGCCGGTTGCGCGAGACCGCCGCCGACCTGCTCCGCCGCCATCTCGCAGGCGAGGTGGGGCGGCGCCGGCAGGTGCTGGTGGAGGCCGGCGGGCGCGGCCATACGGAACACTTCACCCCGGTGCGGCTGACGTGGCCGGCCGAGCGCGGCAGCCTCACGGCGCTGCGCATCGCCGGACATGACGGCGCGCGCCTCATCGCGGCGTGACCTCTTTTCAAGGAACGGCCTGAGCCATGAGCGACAACGACCAGGAGTCCCCCGCCGACGCGCAGAAGAAGAAGCGCGGCTTGTGGGGCTGGCTGAAGTCCGGCTTCGAGGACCCCGTCCCGCGCTTCACCCACGCCCCCCCGCCGGAGGCTGGTGCGACGGCAGAAGAGGGTCGCGAGGCCGCGCCTGAGCCGTTGGGCGATGCCCCGGCTGTGGGCGACGCGTCCACCTCCGCGCCATCTGCCGCTGAAGCCGAAGTCGGCCTCGGAGGCCTGCCCACGCCGGTGGGCGAGTTGGTGCTACCGGTCCTGGTGGAGGCCATGGAGTCCGCAGGCGTCCCCGCCTTCGGCGTGCCGCGCGAACAGCCGCCGGCCCCCGTGGCGGAACACTTGCCGGTGGCGCAGCTTGCCGTCGAATCCTTCCCGCCGGTTCCTGCGGTCGAGCCGGAGCCCGAGGCGCCGTTCGCCGAAGGGCCGAACGCCATCGCATCCGAGGGCGCGCAAGCCGGAAGCGCGGCTGCCTTTGGCGTTGCGCCCGAGGACGCCCCTGGTCCCGAAGCCCACATTTCCTTGCCCGCGCCCGAGGTCCCGCCGCCAGCCGTTGCGGCTCCCGCGCTGCCCCCGGTGGAGGAGGTGGCCCCGGAAGCCGTCCTCCCGGCTGCGGAGCCTGCCGCGGTGGTGCCGGCTGAGGTCGAGGGCGAGCCGCAGCCGGTCAAGAAGGGCTTCTGGAGCCGGCTCGCCGCGGGCCTCGCCCGCACCGCGTCCAGCCTCGGGCAGGGCATCACCGACCTCGTCTCCAAGCGCAAGCTCGATGCCGATACGCTGGAAGAGCTGGAGGACGTGCTCATCCGCGCCGATCTGGGCGTGGAGACCTCCATGCGCATCGTGGAAACCGTGGGCAAGGGCCGGCACGACAAGATGATCTCCCCCGAGGAGGTGAAAAGCCTCATCGCGGAGGAGGTGGAGCGCATCCTCGTCCCCGTGGCGAAGCCTCTGGTGGTGGACACGGCGCACAAGCCCTTCGTGGTGTTGATGGTGGGGGTGAACGGCTCCGGCAAGACCACCACCATCGGCAAGCTCGCCGCCCAGTGGCGCACCGAGGGCAAGAAGGTGGTGCTCGCCGCCGGCGATACCTTCCGTGCCGCCGCCATCGAGCAGCTGAAGGTGTGGGGCACCCGCACCGGGGCCACCGTGATCGCCCGCGAGCAGGGCTCGGATGCGGCCGGCGTCGCCCATGAAGCCATCGTGGAGGCGCGCGCGGCCGGGGCCGACATCCTCATGGTGGATACTGCCGGCCGCCTCCAGAACCGCACCGAGCTGATGGCGGAGCTGGAGAAGGTGGTGCGCGTCATCAAGAAGCTGGAGCCCTCGGCGCCCCATGCGGTGCTGCTGGTGCTCGACGCCACGGTGGGCCAGAACGCGCTGTCGCAGGTGGAGGCCTTCACCCGCATCGCCGGGGTGACGGGGCTGGTCATGACCAAGCTCGACGGCACGGCGCGGGGCGGCATCCTCGTCGCCATCGCCGCCAAGCACAAGCTGCCGGTGCACCTGATCGGCGTGGGCGAGGCGGCCGAGGACCTGCAGCCCTTCACCGCCCGTGACTTCGCCCGCGCCATCGCCGGGCTGAACTGATACCGATGGGCGCTGGGCATGAGGCATCGCCCATCGGTACAAGCCCGCGCGGCACCTGAGCGCAACCCTCTCGGCGCCGGTCATAGGCCGGGGCCGTTGGTATAAGGCCGGCGGAAGGGGGCCGCCCGCCGTTCAGCCGCGCGGCACCGCCAGAAGGTCCAGGTGGCCGATGGCGCAGGCGTCCGCATCGGCCCGGTGCCGGGCCCAGTCCTGCGCCGTGGCGGCATCGACGCGGCCGCTCTCCATCGCCGCTGCCGCCGTGCCGGCGGCGAGCCTGGCCATCAGCGCCCGGTCGCCGGGGACGAGCCGCCACGGGCTCTGCGCCTGCCCCACGTCATAGCCCGCCCGCGTCAGCGCCGAGCCGAGCACCTGCGTTGCCTGCGGACCCAGGGCCGGGCCGAAGCCCTTGTCGATGCCCTGATGGGCGCGAAAGCCCTCCGCGATGGCGGCGTCCGCCGGATGGGGCGGCGCCCAGGCATCCTGCCCGTCGCAGATGAGGGCGGCGTGGATGAGGATGCCCGAGCCCGCCATCCCCTCGGCGAAGCTCGCGCACCAGTCCGCAGAGACCAGGTCATGGAACGCCGAAGCCGTAACCAGATGCGGCGCGAAGGCCCGCGGGGCGGCGGGATCGCGGGCAAGGTCCGCGATGGCGAAGTCCACCCGGATCTCCCGCGCGCCGAGGGTGAGGACCAGCGTGTCACCCGCCTCCCGCCACTTGTCCGCGAAGGCCTTCAGGCGGGCGCGGGCGGCATCGGCGAGGGCGCCGTCGTAATCCATCAGCACCCAGTGCTGGCGCGGCCCGAGGCGCAGCGCCAGCGCCCGCAGGTTCGATCCGGAGCCGGCGCCCAGATCCACGATGCGCTGCTCCTCCACGTCTTCCAGATGACGCACCAGCTCGGCTTCCAGGGCCATGTTGCGGGAGCGGTGGTCGGCCGGCTCGCGCAGCGAGAGCCAGTCGTCGGAGAAGGTGGCGGGGGTCACGGCTGGCTCGCTTTCGCCAGCACCCGGCCGATGATGGCGGCGGTGTCGGCCCAGGAGGGCAGTGTCTGCCCGGCGGCGAAGGCGGCGTCGGCATAGGCGCGGCGCCGGGCGGGATCGGCGATGAGGCTGCGCAGGGCGTCCGCGAGGGCCACCGCATCGCCCGGCGGCACCTTGAGGCCGGCGCCGTCCGGCACCGTCTCGCCCGCCGCGCCACCGGTGGTGCACACCACGGGCAGGCCGCGCCGCATGGCTTCCGCCAGCACCATGCCATAGCCCTCATAGAGCGAGGGATGCACGAAGATGTCGGCCTGCCCATAGGCCGCGTCGAGGGCGGCGCGATCGAGCTGGCCCAGCAGCCGGATATTGCCGCGCGGGGCCGCCGCCGCCCGCGCGGCGACCATCTCTGCCGTGGGCGGATCGAGATGGGTGGCACCGGCGATGGCGAGGGAGAAGTCGAGGTCGGCGATCCGGTCGATGGCGTCGAACAGGATGTCGTAGCCCTTGCGCGGCGTCAGCGAGCCCACGGCGATGAGGCGCGGCGGCGCGCCATCGGCGTTAACGCGGTCCATGGGCTCGGTGCCGGGAACCGCCAGCGTCAAGCGCTCGGGGGCAACGCCATAGCGCGCCACCAGGGTGCGGCCGGTCTCGGGGCTCACGGTGATCACCGCGTCGGCCGCGTTCAGCACCGCCTTCTCGCTTGCGAAGAGCTGTTCGGCGAGGTCCGCGGACAGCCCCGTCTCCAGCGCCAGCGGATGATGCACCAAGGCGACGAGGCGCCGGCCGAGCCCCCTCAGCCGGTCCGCCGGCAGGGCGCCGAAGGCGAGGCCGTCGCCCAGCAGAATGGTGTCTGGCGGCGTCGCCGCGAGCCGGGCGAGGGCGGCTTCCACCTCGGCCCCGGAGGCGGTGGGAAAGGCGCCGTCGAGGCTCAGGGGCGCGATGTCCAAGCCCGCGGCCTGAAGCTCGGCGATGACGCGCCGGTCATAGGCATAGCCCCCGGTGGGCGTGTCCAGCGGGCCGGGGTGGACGAAGGCGACGGGCATTGCGGTCTCAAGCCCAGAGCTGGGGCGCGGCGTCGTCGTCGGCGAGGTCCGCCTCGTACCAGGCGCGGGCCACGTGGGATTCGTGCAGCGTCACGCGGATGCGGGCAAGGGCCTCGCTGCCCGCGCCCAGCTCGCCGGCGCGCGCGGCCTGCGCCATCCTGTCGAAGACGTGCCGGCACAGCACTTCCGTAGTGGTATTGCGGCCGGCGAAGTCCGGCACCTCGTCGAGGTTCTTGTAGTTGAGCGGGCCGAGCACGGCCTTGAGTGCGTCGTGGGCGCGCGCGATGTCCACCACCACCCCCTCCACCGTCAGCTCGCGGCGGTAGAAGGCCACGTCCACCACGAAGGTGGCGCCGTGCAGCGCCTGGGCGGGGCCGAACAGCGCGCCCGTGAAGCTGTGGGCGATCATGATGTGGTCCCGCACCTCTACCGCATACATGCGTCACTCCCTTGGTGGATTTCGGGGCCGGTCCGTGCGCCGGTCGCAAACCGATGCCGTCGATATCACGTGTAGCGCACCACCGTGGCGATGCCTGCGGCGCCATCCGCAAGGATACGCGGCAGAGCCTGCGGCAGATCGTCGAAGGCCACCTCTTCGGTGATGAGCGCGTCGAGGGCGGGGTCGGCCAGAAGCGACAGCGCCTTTTCCAGCCGTCGCCGGTGGCTCCAGCGGGGGCGGCGGACCGGGCTCACCTGGCCCACCTGAGACGAGACGACCTGCAGGCGTCGATGGTGGAAGGCGCCGCCGAGCGGCGCATTCACGCCCTTGTCGCCGTACCAGCTCATCTCCACCACGCGGGCTTCCTCGCCGCAGCAGGCGAGGGCGGTGGCAAGCCCGGCGCCGGTGCCGCTGGTGTGGAAGACGAGGTCGGCATCGGCGACCCCTTCGCCCGTGGTCGCGAAGGCGGCGCCGAATGAGCGCGCCAGCCCCCTGCGGCTCTCGTCCGGATCGATGATCATCACCTCCGCCCCCGGCAGGCGCGCGGCGAGCCAGGCGACCAGCAGCCCTACGAGGCCCGCCCCCACCACCACGATGCGGTCGCCGGGGCCGGCGCCGCCATCCCACAGGGCGTTCAGGGCGGTTTCCATGTTGGCGGCCAGGGTCGCCCGGCGGGGCGGCAGGCCCTCCGGCAAAGGCGTCAGCATGGCTATTGGGGCATTGAAGCGGGTCTGGTGCGGGGCGAGGGCGAAGACCATGCGGCCCTCCAGCGCGGCGGGACCCGCCTCCACCCGGCCGACCGCGCAATAGCCGTATTTCACCGGGAAGGGGAAGTCGCCCTGCTGCAGCGGCGCGCGCATGCGGTCGCGGTGGACGGGATCGGCGAGGCCCTGAAACACGAGGCGTTCCGTGCCGCGGCTGATGGCGCTCCACACGGTGACGACCCGTGCTTCATCGGGTGCGGGCGGCGCAAGCTTTTCCGTGCGCACCGCCGCGGTGCCGGCGCCCACGGTCCAAAGCGCCCGGCCTTCGTCAGGGTTGGGACATTTTGACGCATCAAGGGCTGTCATGCCGTCGCTTTCGTATAGCGCTTCAGGGGCCTGCTGCGGCCTTGCCGGCGGCGGGTGTGGGATGCGTTTTCAGCCTTGAGCCGGGTCCGGCAGTTGGAGCTATGCATGTCTTCGAGGTCCGGTCCACCGCCGCACATAAGCCCCGCCGCTGATTTCACCCCGGCTTTGCTCCAGCCGGTGGCGATGCTCGCCCGGCGCCGGCTGTTCATGCTGGTGGCGAACGGGCTGACGCTGCTGGTGGTTCTGGCGGCCGTCGCCGTGCTCGGGGCGCATGGCGGCTTTACGGTGGTGGATGGCCTCATCCTCCTGTGCGCCCTCGCCATAACGCCGTGGAACGCCATCGGGTTCTGGAACGCGCTCACCGGGCTCGTGCTGCTGCACGGGCGCCGGCGCGGGGTGGAGGCGGCGGCGCCTTTCCTCGCCCCGGAACCGCAGGGGCCGCTCACCGCGCGCACCGCCATCCTGCTCACCGTGCGCAACGAGGACCCGGCGCGGGCGCTGGCGCGCCTCAGGGCGGTGAAGGCCGACCTCGATGCCAGCGGCCACGGCGCCCTGTTCGATTTCCACGTGCTCAGCGACACCTCGCGGCCGGAGATCGCGGCGGCGGAAGAGGCGGCGGTGGCCGCGTGGCGGGGCGAGGAGGGCGCCGCGCGCATCTTCTATCGCCGCCGGCCGGAGAACACCGATTTCAAGGCCGGCAACATCCGCGATTTCTGCCTCACCGCCGGCGCGCGCTACGACTTCATGCTGCCGCTGGATGCCGACAGCCTCATGGGCGCCGCCACCATCCTGCGCATGGCGCGCCTGATGGCGGCCCACCCGCGCCTCGGCATCCTGCAGAGCCTGGTGGTGGGGCTGCCGGCGCAGAGCGCGTTCGCCCGCATGTTCCAGTTCGGCATGCGCCACGGCATGCGCTGCTACACCCTGGGCGCCTCCTGGTGGGCGGGGGAGTGCGGGCCGTTCTGGGGTCACAACGCGCTGATCCGCATCGCCCCGTTCCGCGCCTTCTGCCATCTGCCGCATTTGCCCGGCACGCCGCCTTTGGGCGGGCCGATCCTGTCCCACGACCAGGTGGAAGCCGCCCTGATGCGCCGTGCCGGCTACGAGGTGCGCGTGCTGCCGGTGGAAAGCGAAAGCTATGAGGAGAACCCGCCGGCCGTCACAGATTTCGTGTCGCGCGACCTGCGCTGGTGCCTCGGCAATCTGCAATATGTGCGGCTGCTCGCTCAGCCCGGCTTTGCCGCCAGCCTGAAGCCCATGAGCCGCTTCCAGCTGGTCTGGGCCATTCTCATGTTCGTGACCGTGCCGGCCCATCCCCTGCTCATCGCGCTTCTGCCATTCGCGGCGGCGGAAGCGGCGGGGATGGCGGATTATCCCGCCGGCCTCGCCATCGGCCTCTATGGCGGGATGCTGCTGCTGGCGCTGGCGCCCAAGCTTGCCGGCGTCGCCGACGTGGCACTGACCCGCGGCGGCGTCGCGGCCTATGGCGGGGCCGGGCGCTTTGCGGCGTCGGTGGCGGTGGAACTGGTGTTTTCGTTTCTGCTCTCGGCCATCACCGCGCTGGCGGTGACCCTGGAGATCGGGCGCCTGATGCTGGGCCGCGCCCGCTCCGGCTGGATGGCGCAGGCGCGCGACGGGCATGGGGTGAGCTGGACGGCGGCGGCGCGCGCCTTCTGGCCACAGACGGCGTTCGGCCTGGCGGTGACGGTAGGGCTCGCCGTCGTCTCCCCGGGCCTCATCGCGTGGGCGGCGCCGGTGCTGGCGGGCTATGTGCTCGCCATTCCCTTCACGGTCGCCACCGCCGATCCCCGCTTCGCTCGGTTCGCGGTCCGCACCCGCCTGTGCGCCGTGCCGGAGGAATTCGTGCCGAGCAAGGTGCAGGGCATCCTGTCGGGCGAAAGCCCGCGTGAGCGCGCCGCGGCCTGAAGCCGAGGCGGCGCGCGAGTCAGGCGCCGGCCTGTTCCCGCTGGAAGACGATGAGGTCGAGCGAGGGGGCTGCCTCCCGGCCACCGATGCTGGTGAGGAGGGCGTGCGCCTGCCCGCGATGGTGGGCCTGGTGGTTGAAGAAATGGTCGAGGGCGCTCGCAAGGCTCTGGCGGAAGGTCTGCCCGGACGAATTGGCGTAGCTGATCTCGGCTGAAAGGCTCAGTGCGTCCTGCGCGGCGGTGAAGGCGATGATGCGCGCATCCTCCGCCGTGCGCAGCGGCTCCAGATCCGCTATCCGGGGGGCGAGGATGGTGTCCAGCTTCAGGGCCGGCGGCGCCTTGCCCTCGAAGCGGGCGAGCCAGATGCGGTCGGCCACCACGAGATGGTTGAGGGTCGCGCTCACCGAGCCGAAGAAGGCTCCGGCAGGACGCCCGCAGGCGTCCTCGCCCTGCGCGCGGGCGGCGGCATAGAGGCGAGCGTTGGCCCAGGCATTGTAGGCCGCGAAGGTGGTGTAGCTGCGCAGCGGCATCTTGGCTCTCTGATCGCAATCCTGAAGATATCGGCGCCTCTGGGCGAGGGACCGGGGGCGAATGGGGACGGGCGGGTTCCCGCCCGTCCGTTGCCGTCAGCGACGGAAGCCGCCGCCGCCGAACCCGCCGCCCCGGAAGCCGCCGCCGCCGAAGCGGTCACCACCGCCATAGCCGCCGAAGCCCCGGTCGAAGCCGCCGGAACCGTAATGGTCGCCACCCTCGAAACCGCCGCCGCCGCCATAGCTCGACACCCGCTGCTGGCTCACCGAGCGGGCGCGCTCCTCGTCGTCGAGGCGGCTGGTGTCGGTGGTGCGGTCCACGTTCTGCCAGCCCGAGCCGGTGTTCTTGCTCCAACCCGAATCGGTATTCTGGTAGACGTGGCCGTCATGGTCCACGGCCACGTGGCCATTGTTCCAGGCCACCGCATTGCCGGTCTTGGCGTTGCCGGCGACGCCGCGGCTGTCCACGCTCACCTTGCCGTTCTGGTCGGTGACGGCGGTCTGCGAGGCATGGCCGGTGCCGGTGGTGGGGTTGTAGCCCGCCGATTCGCGGCCGGCGGCGGCATTGCCGGTGTTGACGTTGCCCGCGATACCGGCGGCCGATTCGCCCCGGGCCCCGGTGGTCGGATTGTAGCGGGCGTTCGCGGCGCCGGCGGCGTAATTGCCCGTATAGGGATTGAACGCGGCGCCCGAGCGGCCGGCGAAGCTGGTGCCGCCGCCGGTGGTGCCGTGCCAGTCGCGGCCCGACCATTCGGTGCCGTTCCAGGTGGTGCCCCAGGCGTGGTTCACCGTGGCGGCGCCGCCCCAGCGGCCGTAGATGTTGGCCTGGTTGATGTTGGTATAGCCCCAGTGGCCGCCCCACGGCCCGTAGGGGCCATAGCCCGCGGACCAGTACGGCCCCCAATAGGGCGTCACCGCCGCGCCCCAGGGCCAGCCGGCGGCGAAGCCGAAGGCGAACCCGTCCGCCACGCCCAGGGCGAAGCCGGCGCCGACGCCGTAGGTGACCGGGCAGGAATACCACCAGGTGCCCACATAGCCCGGGCAAGTGTAGCCGGTGCCGTAGACCACCGTGCCGCCGGGCGCGACGACCACGCCCATGTAGCCGGGCGTATAGCCCACCACCACCGCTTCAGGCGTGGTGGCATAGATCCGCACATAGGTGACGTAGTGGAGCGGCGAGGAGACCGGGATCGTATAGATTGCGTCCGGCACCAAGTCGGCCACGCGCCAGGGGCCGGTGGCGGTTTGCGCCACGAACCAGATGCCGTTGTTCACCGCATAATAGCGCTCGGTGTCGAGCTGGATCACCGGGGTCGGGGTGTTGACGGCGTAGTGCAGCGGCGTGCCGGGGATGGGCTCGAAGCGCGGCGTGCCGTCGAAGGCGACCTTCAGGGGCAGGTCCCGCTTCACCGTCGCGGTCTGCGGGATGGTGGCGGCGATCACCGCCTCCTTCGCCTGCGGCGTGCCGGCCACCGAGACCAGAACATTGGCCTTGGCGTCGTTGGGCGAGATCTTCGCGAAATCGGCGGGCAGCGCGTTGCTGGCCACGAACGCCCACGGCCCCTTGAGGTCGGGGGCGCGGAACCAGCGGCCGGAGAGCAGCACGTAATAGGTGTTGGAGGTGGTCTCCATGAACACCGCGTGGTCGGCGTTATTCATGGAGAGCAGGTTGGTGCCGGCCACCGGCAGCATCTGCGGCGGGCCGTTGCTCTGGATCAGTTCGGCCGGCTGGGTGGCGACCAGAATGGCGGGGGCCGGGTTGATGGGCTTGCCCTTGCCGTCGAGCAGCGGGTCGCCGGCCTGCTCCTGGAGCGCCGCCTTGGCGGCGGCGGAGAGCGCATCCGAGATCTGGGGCGTGAGGATCCAGGTGCCGGTGAGGCTGGGGCTCTCATACCAGTGCCCGCCCGCCTCCAGATGATAGGTGCCGGCCTCGTCGAGCAGCAGCAGCGGGCGGGTGTTGACCACGCGCTGGAAGGTGCCGGCGCCGGCGATGGGCCGCAGCACCGGCGTGCCGGCCACCGGCACCAGCACGGTGGTGGAGGTGGCGAACAGGATCTGCGGCGGGGTGTTGTCCACCGGCTGGGACTTGAGCTTGGCCAGCTCCTGGTTCACCGCGTAGCTCGCCTGCAACTGGTCAAGCGGCACGGTCATGCCGTTGGCCGGCAGGCGCGACTGGAGGGTCGAGCGGATGAGGGACGCCTTGGCCGGCTCGGTGGGCACCTCCACCCCGTCGATGGAGATGGTGGCGAGGTGGACGAGGCCGGCCGGCTTGTCCACGGCGACGCGGGCCGAGAATCGCACCATGCCGTAGGTGGGCGTGCCGGACTTGGGCCCGATGGCCACCGCCGCGCGGCCGGACATCACGTCGCCGGTCCAGCTATCGACCTGCGGCTGGTAGAGCTGGAGCAACTGGTCGCCGGCGAGGGCGAAATCCCGCGGCCACGGCAAGGGGGCCTGTTGGCCCGTCGCATCCTGGCCCTGCGGGGCGGCTGAAGGCTGGGCCTGCTGGGCCTGACCGCTCGCGCTCCAGAGCAGAGCGGCGGAGAGGACGGCGGCCGAGACGCCGGTCCAAAGTCGCTTCATGACGTCACTTCCTTCCGATCCGTCGGGGCGGCGGGAGGACTAGCATGTTCGCGGGCAAGCGTCAGCGGTACCTTGCGGTGGCGTCGGTCCCATCCCCTTCAAATGTCGGTGGGCGCCGGCTCCAGGCTTTGCGACGGAGCTGGCGCCGATCGGATCGGCGAAACGGGCGCGTGGCCCGTCGTTCGGCCTGTCAGGCCGGGGCCGGGCAGGTGCGCTGCCACTTCAGCCGGGGGCCGTCCCAGGAGACCTGCAGGGTCTTGCGGAAGGGGCACAAGCTGCCGGGGCCGGCAGGCTCCGTTGTCGTGGTGTTCCAGTAGCCCTGCCACCGGTAGGGCGCGCCGGCGCCGGCGACCAGGGCGTCCGGGCCCGCGGCCGGGAACGCCCGCACGAGGTCGCCGCCAAACAGGCTCGCTCCGACGAGCGTGGCGCCGACCATGGCGATGAGGGAAGACCGTTTCATGGCTGTCTCTCGAACAAGTTCTCTTCCGAAACCGGATTCACCGGCCAGGAAGACCTGAGCTGACCGGATCCGGCTGGCGTATTGCCGCGCGTTCTTCGCCCGAACCGCTATCCGTTTCGCACGGCTGCGCTTCGGGGATTGCCGTTTCACTGCGCGTCGCTGCGCTGGGCATAGGACGGCCCATGCCGGTGGTCGTCCCCCCAACGGAGGATGCGTGCCTGTGTCTTACGCCTGCCGACCTGAACCGGGTGCATCTGGTCGGTCAGGATTTGTTCATCTTTCCGCGATCAGGCAGCGGACCCCTCCCTCCACCCCATTCCTCCGTCCCTTCCACCGTATCTTTCCGCGCGCTCGCGGAAAGATACGGTGGAGAGCGTGGGTCATTTTTGGTTGCGGGCTTGATCTTAACCCTGATGCGGATTTCGCTGGGCGGGAGCGTCGGCCAGATGAGATCTTGCACGCTGGAGCCGGATCCCATCAGGCACCCTGGGTCCGATGGGTGAATCCGGCTCCAAATTTTTGGGAGAGCGCGCACGCGGGCCATGCCTGGGGATCCGGGCTGACCGGTGCGCCGTTCGGGGAGGGGTTGGCATGAACAAGTATGTGGCCGAGTTCATCGGCACCGCCGTGCTGGTGCTGTTCGGGTGTGGGTCTGCGGTGCTGACGGGCTATGGCTCCGCACCCATCGGCATGCTCGCCATCGCCTTTGCCTTCGGCCTGGCGGTGACGTCCATGGCCTATGGCATCGGCCACGTCTCGGGGTGCCACATCAATCCCGCGGTCACCATCGGCGTCTGGGCGGCGGGGCGTCTGCCCACCTCCGAGGTGCCCATGTACATCATCGCCCAGGTGCTGGGCGGCATTGCCGGCGCGGCCATCCTGTTCGTCATCGCCTCGGGCAAGCTTGCGGGCTTTGATGTCGCCACTGCCGGTCTCGGCCAGAACGGCTGGGGCGAGGGCTATATCGGCGGCTACGGGCTCGGCGCAGCCATCGTGGCCGAGCTGGTGGGCACCTTCGTGTTCCTGGTGGTGATCCTCGGCTCCACCTCCAAGGCGGGCATCACCCAGGCGGCGGGCCTCGCCATCGGCCTGTCGCTGGTGATGATCCACATCGTGTTCATCCCCGTCACCGGCGTGTCGGTGAACCCGGCCCGCTCCATCGGCCCGGCCCTGTTCGCCGGCGGCAAGGCCATCGGCCAGCTCTGGCTGTTCATCGTGGTGCCGCTGGTGGGCGCCTATCTCGCCGGCCTGCTGTTCAAGCTGAAGGTTCTGGAGGACTGAGCCTCCTCCCTCCCCAACCCGCGCGGCGCCTGAGTGGAAACGCAAGGCGCCCGCGCGGCGTTTGGTCGGCCAAGCGAAATCAGCCCGCGTGGTACCTGAGCGAAGCCGTCTTGAGGCAAACCATCCTGGCTCCGGTCGAAGGATGACGCGGTCTTCGCCCGTCCCAAACGAACAGGCCCGGCGCGGGGCCGGGCCTGTCGAAGCTGCATCCTCGGTTTGAGGCGGCGTCCGTTGTGGGCGGCGTTTGCCGCCGGCACAATCAGCGCACGATGATGTTCTTGAACTGCCAGGGGTCTTCCAGGTCCAGGTCCTCGGGGAACAGCTTCTGGCGGCCGGTGAGGGGCGTCCAGTCCGTATAGGTGCCGATCACCGGGCCGAGATAGGGCATCTGCACCTCAAGGCAGCGGTGGAAGTCCATCTCGTCCGCTTCCACGATGCCCGCGGTCGGGTTCTCCAGCGCCCACACCATGCCGGCGAGCACGGCGGAGGTCACCTGAAGGCCGGTGGCGTTCTGGTAAGGGGCGAGTTCCCGCGTCTGCTCGATGGAGAGCTGCGAACCGAACCAGTAGGCGTTCCTGGCGTGGCCGTAGATGAGCACGCCCAGTTCGTCGATGCCGTCCACGATCTCGTGCTCGTCGAGGATCTTCCACTTGCCCTGGAAGTGGCCGCCATTGCCGAACATCTCGTGCAGGGAGAGCACCGCGTCGTTGGCCGGGTGGTAGGCATAGTGGCAGGTGGGCCGGTAGAGCACGGCGTCGCCGTCGCGCACCGTCAGGTAGTCGGCAATCGAGATGCTCTCGTTGTGGGTGACGAGGAAGCCGTACTGGGCCTGCGGCGTCGGGGTCCAGGAGCGCACGCGGGTGGCGGCGCCGGGCGAGAGCAGATAGATGGCCGCGCCGCAGCCGGCCTCGTGGGTGCGGCCGTCCGGCGGCAGGGACTTCTCATGGGTGCCCCAGCCCAGTTCGGCGGGCTGGAGGCCTTCGGACACGAAGCCTTCCACCGACCAGGTGTTCCAGAACTCGCCCATCACCTTGGGCTCGCGGGCGCGCTGGGTGTCGCGCTCGGCGATGTGGATGCCCTTCACGCCCAGCGCGCGGGCGAGCTGCGCCCATTCCTCGCGGCTCGCCGGCTCGGGCCGATCGAGGCCGGTGTCGGAAGCGATGTTCAGCAGCGCCTGCTTCACGAACCAGGACACCATGCCCGGGTTGGCGCCGCAGGTGGACACCGCCGTGGTGCCGCCCGGATTGCGCCGGCGCGCGGCCAGCAGGCTCTCGCGCAGGGCGTAGTTGGTGCGCGCGGCGTTATCCATGGTCTCGTCGAAATAGAAGCCCTTCCAGGGCTCGATCACCGTATCCACATAGAGCGCGCCGATCTCGCGGGTGAGTTCCATCACCGCGATGGACGACACGTCCACCGAGAGGTTCACGCAGAAGCCCTGCCCGCCGCCATTGGTGAGCAGGGGGGTGAGCAGCTCGCGATAATTCTCGGCGGTGACTTCCGACTGGATGAAGCGGATGCCACGGGCGTCGAGCAGCGTCTTGTGGTCCGCCACCGGGTCGATCACCACCATGCGGGAGAGATCGAAATCGAAGTGGCGCTCGATCAGCGGCAGGGTGCCGCGGCCGATGGAGCCGAACCCGATCATCACGATGGGGCCGTCGATCTTCGCGTGGACCGGCCAGACGCTCATGGCGCTACACTCCTCGTCGGGGCGGCGTTCGTGGGACACGGGCGCCGCTCGATCATCAATTTTCAGGACGCGCACCAACGGGGCGGTAACCGCTTCGTCGGCGCAGCGTCGGGGGCAAAGTCCCGCGACGGATGCGCGGGCGGCGGCACCATGGGAAAAGCGCGCCCGCGCGTCAACCGAAGAGGCGCATGAAAGCCGGCAAATCAAATGATTGCGGCGGCTCCCGGTCCTCGGTTGCCGGATCGGCTCAGCCGGATTTGACCTGCGGGGGGTGTGTCTGCGCCGGATGTGTCCGCGCGGGGCGGGCGGGCATGCGGTCGACCTTCAGCAGGTCGGGGAACAGACGCATCCACAGCACGGCCACCAGGATGGTGCCGACGCCGCCGGCCACCCCGGCGCCCACCGCGCCGAGCAGGGCGGCGGCCATGCCCGATTCGAACTCCCCCAGCTGGTTGGAGGTGCCGATGAACAGCGAGTTCACGGCGCTCACCCGCCCGCGCATGGCGTCGGGGGTGGAGAGCTGGACCAGCGAGGAGCGGATGACCACGCTCACATTGTCCGCCGCCCCCAGCACGAACAGCGCCCCAAGCGACAGGAGGAAACTGCTCGAGAGGGAGAACACCACGGTGGCGAGGCCGAACACCACGACGGCGGCGAACATCATGTGCCCCACCCGGTGCGACAGCGACATGCGGGCGAGCACCATCGCCATGAGCATGGCGCCCACCGCCGGGGCGGCGCGCAAGGCGCCGAGACCTTGCGCGCCCACGTGCAGGATATCGGCGGCGAAGATGGGCAGCAGCGCCGTGACCCCGCCCAGCAGCACCGCAAACAGATCAAGCGAGATGGAGCCGAGCACCACCTTGTGCCCGCGGATGAAGGCGAGGCCTTCGACCAGGGTTGCGAGGGTCATCGCGCTGCGCGGCGCCGGGGCGTGGGTGTGACGCACCGCCATCATGGTGAGAGCGGCAGCAGCGTAGCACAGGGCGGCGCCCGCCAGCGGCGCGGTGGCGCCGAACGCATAGGCGAAGCCGCCCGCGGCCGGCCCGGTGATGGTCGCGATCTGCATGGAGGAGGAGGACACCGCCAACGCCCGCGGCAGCAGTTCTCCAGGCACGAGGCGGGGCAGCAGCGCCGCCATGGTGGGGTGCACGAAGGCGCGGCAGGCGCCGTGCACCACCACCGCGACGTAGATGGCGACAAGGCCGACCATCCCCTCCGCAAGGCCAAAGGCCAGCAGGGCAAGCGTCACGGCCGCGACGGCATGGCCGATGACGACGATGCGGCGGCGGTCAAACACGTCGGCGGCATGCCCGGCGATCAGGCTGAAGAGGAGGAGAGGCAGGAACTGGGCGAGGCCCACCAGCCCCAGCGCCACCGCGCTGCCGGTGAGGCTATAGATCAGCCAGCCCACCGCCACGCCCAGTATCTGGTAGGCGAAGGCGGAGGCGATGCGGCTGATGCAGAAGAGCAGAAAGGCCGGGTGGTCCCGCAGCCGTTCGGACGGGGGTGGGGCAGGAGCTTGGGGCACGGAGCAGATCTCCGGGCCAGGGTGAGGCCGGCTCTGGTCCGGCTCCCCTGGCCCGTCAGGCTGTGTCGGGTGGCGGCGGGGGCGGACGCCGCCCGGCCGCCGGACGGTTCATCGTCGTGGCGTCAGTCGCTGGAGAGGATGTGGTTGCGGACGATGGGATAGACCTGCCCGGCCCATTTGCGGCCGGAGAACACGCCGTAATGGCCCACGCCCGCCTGCATGTGGTGGCGCTTCTTGTGGGGCCGCAGGCCCGAGCAGATATCCTGCGCCGCCATGGTCTGGCCGATGGAGCAGATGTCGTCCCGCTCGCCTTCCACCGTCAGCAAAGCCGTCTTGCGGATGGCCTTGAAGTCGATGGGCTGGCCGCGATAGGTCAGCTCGCCCTTGGGCAGGCGATATTCCTGGAACACGTACTTCACCGTCTCCAGGTAGAACTCGGCATCGAGGTCCAGTACCGCGAAATATTCGTCGTAGAACGCCTTGGTGGACTCGGCCTTCTCGTCGTCGCCTTCGGCAAGGGCGTTGTAGAGGTCGATATGGGCCTTGACGTGCCGGTTCACGTTCATGCTGACGAAGGCGGTGAGCTGGACGAAGCCGGGATAGACCTTGCGGCCCGAGCCGGCGAACCCTTTCGGCACCGTGGCGATGAGGTTCTTCTCGAACCACGACATGGGCTTGGAGGTGGCGAGCTCGTTCACCTTGGTGGGGTTGATCCGGCAGTCGATGGGCCCCGCCATGAGCGTCATGGAGGCGGGCGCGGCGGGATTTTTGTCCTGCGCCATCACCGCAGCGGCCACCAGCGCCTGGACGCACGGCTGGCACACGGCCACGAGGTGGGACCCCGGCCCCATGATCTCGAGGAACTTGATGACATGCTCGACATAGTCGTCGAAGGCGAACGGACCGGCCGACAACGGCACGTCGCGGGCGTTGTGCCAGTCCGTGATGTACACGTCATGGTCCGGCAGCATCGTCTTGACGGTGTTGGTGAGCAGCGTCGCGAAATGGCCGGAGAGGGGCGCCACCACCAGCACGCGGGGCTGGGCGATGTCCACGTCCTTCTTGAAGCGCAGCAGGGTGCCGAAGGGCAGCACCGCCGCCTTCTCCTCGGTGACCTGGACCTCGCGGTTGCCCACCTCCACCGTGCTGAGGCCGAAGTCGGGGCGCCCATGGCTGAGGCCGGTGCGCTCCACCAGTTCGTAGGCCGCGGCGAGATGGCGCAGGCCGGCATGGCCGTAGCCGTTGATGAGCGGACCCGTGAGGGTCTGGCGTGCGAGCCCCGCCAGAAAGCGGATGGGGCCCATCAAGTCGGACTGGGTTTGATACGCCTGATACATCATGGCTGCCCGTGCCGCTGCGACCGCCGGCTATGTACCGGAGAGACTGACCTGAATATCATCTGCAGCATGACGCTGAAAGGTCCTTCTATTCCCCGTCTGCCGCCGCCCTCGTGGACGGCGGAGCCATTCTGTTTAAGTTATTGCCGCAGGGCCTGCTTTCCGCTTTGCAGCAAGCCTGAACGGATGTACCTGTTACGGTGAATAGTGAAGCGGTGCGTGGTGCAATGCAACATGCTTCCACGCGAGGGGCGCCGGAGCCGGTGCCGTTCACGTCGAAATCGGTCTGAACGGTCGATCCGCCCGCGAATGGACATTGGAACGCGGACCCCGACCGACCCTCGGGCCGGACAGGTTCATGCCCTCGCGGTGGCACTTCGTGGCGTTATCCGGAGCGGCGTTCTCCGGAGCGGCGTTCTCCGGAGCGGCGTTCTCCGGAGCGGCGTTCTCCGGAGCGGCGTTCTCCGGTGATTCCGCCCCGTCTTGCGGCGACGCGGGCGCCACGGTGGCGACACATCAGGGGATCAAGAATCCAGGCGAATATTCAGGTCGGGGACCCAAAGTCGAGCACCCTTCAGGTTGAGCACCCCAAGTCGAGCACCCAGGTCGAGCACCCAGGTCGAATATCCGAGGCGCAGGACAGGCAGACGAGCATCCAGCATGGCGACACTCACCATCTCCAGCAAGAACTACTCCTCCTGGTCCCTGCGCGGCTGGCTTCTGTGCAAGATGGCCGGCCTGTCCTTCGAAGAGGAGCGCGTGCCCCTCGACGACCCGGACATGAAGGCCGAACTGCTGCTGTTGTCCCCCTCCTTCCTCGTGCCGCGCCTGGTGCATGAGGACGTGACCGTGTGGGACACCCTCGCCATCGCCGCCTTCCTCAATGAAGTCTTCCCGCAGGCCGGGCTGCTGCCAGCGGATCGCGCGGTGCGGGCGCACTGCCTGTCCATCTCCGGCGAGATGCATTCGGGCTTTGCCAACATGCGCTCGGCCCTGCCCATGAACATCAAGGCCCATTATCCGGGCTTCAAGGTGTGGGCCGGGGCACAGGCGGATATCGAGCGCATCGTCGCCATCTGGCGCGGCTGCCTCACCGCCCATGGCGGCCCCTTCCTCATGGGCGCCACGCCGACGCTGGCCGACGCCATGTACGCCCCCGTCTGCTCGCGCTTCACCACCTATGACGTGAAGCTCGATTCCGAGTGCGACGCCTACCGCGCCCGCATCATGGACCTGTCGCTGATGCAGGAATGGATCGCCGGCGCGCAGGACGAGCCCGAAGAACTGGAAGAGCTCGGCGCCGAGTTCTGACTGCGTCGATGCCGGCCGCCGTCGCCGGGTTGCCCGTCGGCGTCCTTGTCGCGGGCTTCGCCGTGCTGGTTTTGGCCGGCATGGTGAAGGGCCTCATCGGCATGGGCCTGCCCACGGTAGGCATCGGGCTGCTCAGCCTGTTCCTCGCCCCTGCCGAGGCGGCGGCCGTGCTGATCCTGCCGGCCACCGTCACCAATCTCTGGCAATATTTCACCGGGCCGAACGTGGCCGGCACGGCCCGGCGCTTCGGCGCCATGATGGTCGCTGTGGTGCTGGGCACCCTCGCCGGCGGGCTGCTGCTGGGCGGCCTCACCTCCCCCGCCGCGGTGCCGGCGCTGGGGGCGACTTTGCTGCTCTACGGCGCCCTCGGCCTCAGCGCCATTCCGCTGCGCCTGCCCGCCGGCTGCGAACGCTGGATGTCGCCGCTCATGGGGGTGCTGACCGGCCTCGTCACCGGCACCACCGGGGTGGCGGTCATGCCCTCGGCGCCCTTTCTCCAAGCGCTGGGGCTCAATCGCGACGATCTGGTGCAGGCCCTCGGTCTCACCTTCACCGTCTCCACCTTCGCGCTCGCCGCGGTGCTCGCAACTCCGGGGGAGGGCGGCGCGGTGCTGACCGATCCACGGGTGGCGCTGGCATCGGCGGCCGCGCTTGCGCCCGCCTTCCTCGGCATGGAACTGGGCCGGCGGATCCGCCTCGCGGTTTCGCCGCTGGTGTTCCGCCGGGTCTTCTTCGCCGGCCTCGCCCTGCTCGGCGCCTACATGCTGGCGCGCGGATTGCGCTGAACCGCTCCGCTCACTCGGACAGGCGGTGGATGTCGTGCACCACGATGCCGATGGAATCGTCCGGCTTCTTCAGCCAGTCGCCGCGGCGCAGGGTCTTCACCGTGTCCTCGTAGCCGGTCTGCCAGTGATCGCGCATGGAGGCGGCGGAAAACTCGTAGTCCTTGGTATCCCGCTCGTAGGTCTTTTCCTGATAGATCAGGTGACAGATGTTGACCGGGCCGGATGAGCTGTAATCCTCGATCAGGGCGAGGTCGTCCTCGGTGCGCAGCTGCTCGGGAATGCGCTGGAGCGCGTCATACAGCTTGGAGCGCAGCTCCTGCACCCGGCGGAAGACGTCGGTGGTGTAGCGGGTGCGGCTCGAATAGCCGATGTCCTTCTGCCGCTCGCTGACGTCGTACATGTCGCGGGGCAGCTGGCCACGGGCGCTGAACAGGTCCACCTGGAACACCAGGGCGCTCGGATGATCCGGCTGGTCCAGCAGGAACTGGAGAGGGGTATTGGAGACGACGCCGCCGTCCCAATAATATTCGCCGTCGATCTTCACCGCCGGGAAGCCGGGCGGCAGCGCGCCGGACGCCATCACATGCTCCGGCCCGATGGTGTGCTCGCGGTTGTCGAAATAGATGAAATTGCCGGTGCGCACGTTCACCGCGCCCACCGAGAAGCGCTTGTCGCCGGAATTGATGCGGTCGAAGTCCACCAGCTTCAGCAGCGTGTCGTGCAGGGGCGAGGTGTCGTAGAAGGAGGTGGCGCCGGGCGCTCCGGTGGGCATCATCAGGGGGCTGGGGAAACGCGGCTTGAAGAAGCCGGGCTGGCCCTGCAGGATGGTCCGGGCGGCGCTGAACTGGTTGCGCCACTGCCGGAAGATGTCCCCCTCCAGATTGAAGGGGATGATCCGCTGCGAGGTAATGGTCTCCCAGAACGCCTTCAGCCGCGGCACCCGGTCCTGCGGCGCGTTGCCGGCGATGATGGCGCAATTGATGGCGCCGATGGAGACGCCCGAGATCCAGTTGGGGTCGCACCCGGCCTCCGCCAGCGCCTCGTAGACGCCGGCCTGGTAGGCGCCGAGCGCGCCGCCGCCCTGGAACACCAGGGCGATGCGCTTGTACTCGCCGATGATGTCGCACAGGTCGGGCGGAAGGTGATTGGCGCGTAGTGTCATGAACCTTGCCTCTCGCATTCCGGCGGAACGCTCTTCGTGTTGAGGAGCGGCGCACCGCGCCGCCCGTTCCACTGGATCATGTTCCGATCAGATGAGCCTGAGCGGATCCGGCTCTCGTCATCTGTGTCAAGGCGTCTTCGCGCCAAGCGGATGCAGGTTCGCGCGAAGACGTTCCAAGGCTTCAGCCCTCGCCGTCCTTCATATAGTCGTAGATCACCTCGCCCATCCCGAGGGTGAGGTCCGCCTTCACATGCAGGGCGGAGATCACCTCCAGCACCGGCAGCTGCGAGACGTTGCACAGGGCGTGGGGGAACAGGCCGAGGGCGCCGGGCCCGGTCCAGCATTCCTTCAGCGTCACGTCTTCCAGATAGTAGCGCACCAGCTCGCAGATGCGCGGCTTGGCGTCCACGTCCGGGATGATCTTGAGCAGGAAGCTCGGCGTCAGCAGCGCGGCGAGCACCTTCTCCTTGTTGCAGGCCACGTGCTTGTAGCCCATGGTGGCTGAGGCGCAGAGCACGCTGCCATAGTGCAGCGTCCCCACCAGCGTGTCCTTCTCCACCACCAGCTTGGGATTGGCGAACTTCTTGGGGAAGCCCCACAGCTCGCGCCCGCCGGCGATGGGGCTCTCGTCGTCGAGATACATGGAGTGGACATAGCCGCCCTCCATGCCCTGGAATTTCACCGGGATGACCTGTCCGGTCTCGGTATAGTCGCCGAAGCCGGTGGAATCCGGCATGCGGATGAATTCGTACTTCACGATCGGCTCGATGATCTCGAGCGGCTCCGGCACCACCTTCGCCAGCGCGGCGGGGTCGGTGCGGTAGGTGATGATCATGTATTCGCGATCGACGAACCGATAGGGTCCGGGCGGATAGGACGGGTTCACGAGCGGCATCGAATAGGCGGTGCGGCGAACGTCGGCGATCTTCATCGGCGTTTCTCTCGTGCGCTTGGGCCGCTTCGCAGTCGCGAACGGGCGGCGCCACGTTAGTGCGCGCGCAGGCGCGTGAAAAGCGGTTCCATCGGCGGCGGCGCGCAAATTCGCCAATGGCTTGAGGCCGGACCAGACGGCCGGCCCGCAGGGGGCATACCGGCCCGCCGTGACACCACCGCGACGCGGAGCGGCCGTGGGCGGCCTTGGGGCCGACCGCGGGGGGCATGCCGGCGGTCCGCCCTCGAAGCCGGGGAGCGCGCCGGCTGGTTCAGAAGGCGAGCAGGCCGCCCTTGCCGCCCTTCGTGCCGAAGGCCACCGCCCCGCCGGACGGGTGCCAGGCCATGGCGCTCACCGCGTCGGAATCGGGGGCGCGCAGCAGGATCTCGGCGGCGTCGGGGATGCGCACCATCATCACCATCCCGTCCTCGTAGCCGATGCCCACCACCGGATCCTTGGGATGGGGCGCCACCACGGTGACGCGGGTGGTGGGGGAAGGGGCGAGCATGGACGGCTCCTTGCCCATGGGGCCGTCCTTGGCCTGGAACGGCCACAGGATGGCCTCGCCCGAGCCCGAGGTGGCAAGCCACTTGCCGTCCGCCGTGAAGGCGAACGACTTCACCCGCGAGGGATAGCCGGACATGCGCATGTGCGCGCCGTCCACCACCCGCCAGCCGTGGAGCGCCGGCTCCTGCATGGTGGTGACCAGGAAGCGGCCGTCGGGCGAGAAGGCGACACCGAGGTGGGAGCCCTTCCAGCCGAACAGCTCCGGCTTGGCGGCCGCGGCGTTGGGAAACCACAGGGTGACGCCGCCATAGTGCGCCACCGCCAGGCGCAGCCCCTTGGGGGCGAAGGCGAGGCCGCCCACGGTGGAGGGCACGTCGAGGCTCTTGGGCTCGCCCTTCGGCGGCAGCACATGGGCGGTCTTGCCGGCGGACCAGGCGACGACGCCGTCCGGACCCAGCGCCACCCGGTCGATCCAGCGGCCCTTCTGGCCGGCGAGGAGGCGGGTGGAGCCGTCCGAACGGGTCTCCATGACCTGCCCGTCGTCGCCGCCGGTGACGAGGCGCTTGCCGTCGGAGGCGGCGTCGAGCACCGCGCCGTCATGGACCTTAACCATCTTCGGCGCGGCGCCCACCAGATGCACCACGCCCTCCGTGCCCACGAAGGCGACCGCCGCATCAAGGAAGGCGAGGGCGAAGATCCCGGTATCGAAGGCGAGGGGCTGCACCTTGCTGGTGAGGCTGGACGGGGCGGTGGACATGAAGGCGGCGTTCCCGGTTGCGGCATCGACGCGCCTCATAAGGCACCGAACGTGCCCGACCGCAAGGCGGCACCCCGCAGGCCGGCCCGTGCCGGGTGGTCGATCCGGCGGCCGTCAGTTGCTGGCAGCCTTGCCCACCAGCGGGCAGCCGCCCTCGTTGAGCGGCCGGAACGCCTCGTCGCCGGGAATGACGCGGATGAGCTTGAGATAGTCCCACGGATACTGCTGCTCGGACGGCGCCTTCACCTGCAGCAAGTAGAGGTCGTGGACCATGCGCCCGTCCTCGCGGATGCGCCCGCCGTGGGAAAAGAAATCGTCCACCGGCGCCGCCTTCATCTGCGCGGCGACGGTGGCTGTGTCGGTGGTGCCGGCCGCCTTCACCGCCTTCAGATAATGCAGGATGGCCGAATAGGTGCCGGCCTGGCCCATGGTGGGCATGGCCTTGTGGCGCTCGTAGAAGCGCTTGGACCAGGCGCGGGTCTCGTCGTTGAGGTCCCAGTAGAAGCCCTGGGTGAGGATGAGGCCCTGCGCTGTCTTCAGGCCGATGGCGTGGATGTCGGTGATGTGCAGGTAGAGGCCCGCCAGCTTCACGCCCGACTGGGGAATGCCGAACTCGTTGGCCTGCTTGATCGCGTTCACCTGATCGGCGCCCGAGTTGGCGAAGGCGATCAGGCGAACGCCGGTGCCCTGGGCCTGCAGCAGATAGGATGAGAAATCGGTGGTGCCCTGCGGGTGCTTCACCGCGCCCGCCACCTTGCCGCCGCCCTTGGTGACGGCCGCCGCGGTGTCGCGCTCCAGCGCCGCGCCGAAGGCATAATCGGCAGTGATGAAGAACCACGGCCCCTCCTTGGCCAGCGACGCGCCGGTTCCGGCCGCCAGCGCGTAGGTGTCATAGGTCCAGTGAATGCCGGTGCTGGCGCAGGCCTTGCCGGTGAAGTCCGACGAGCCGCCGGTGGAGGCGAGCACCAGCTTGTTCTTGCGCCGGCCAATCTCCTGCACCGCCAGCAGCACCGAGGAGGTGGGGATGTCGGCGATCACCTCCACATTGTCCTCGTCGATCCAGCGGTTCACCAGCGCCGCGCCCACGTCCGGCTTGTTCTGGTGGTCGCCGGCGATGATCTCGACCGGGCGGCCGAGCACGCTGCCGCCGAAATCCTCCACCGCCATTTGCGCCGCGATCACCGAGCCGGGTCCCGCCATGTCGGCATAGATGCCGGCCTGATCGTTCAGCACGCCGATGCGCAGGGGCTTCTGGTCGGCCGCGGCGGCGAGCGGCCCCGCCAGCAGCGGGGCGAGGAAAGCGGCAAGGAGCAGGGGGGCACGCATGAATGGGTCTCCGAAAGCGGTGCCTTTCAGATAGTCAACAATTATGAGTGATTCAATCAATAAAAACGCTACAAGTGCGATGATGGAATAAATAACGGCATTATCATGCTATTTACCCCTTTGCCGCCGCGGCCCTTTCTGGCCTATGAGCGGCCATGCCGTCCCGCGCCCAGCGAGAAACGCCCTGTCCGATCCGCGACCGTTCGACACGCCCTTGCCCATCGACGCCATTCTCGGCGACCTGACCGCGACGCTGGCCGCCGCCCCCTGCGCGGTGCTGGTGGCGCCGCCGGGCGCGGGCAAGACCACGCGGGTGCCCCTCGCGCTGCTGGACGCGCCATGGGTCAACGGCGGCCGCATCCTGGTGCTGGAGCCGCGCCGCCTCGCCGCCCGCGCCGCCGCCCGCCGCATGGCGCAGACCCTCGGCGAGCGGGTGGGGGAACAGGTGGGCTACCGCACCCGCCTCGCCTCGGAGGTGTCCGGGCGTACCCGCATCGAGGTGATCACCGAGGGCATCTTCACCCGCATGGTGCTGGAGGACCCCGAATTGTCCGGCGTCGCCGCCGTGCTGTTCGACGAGTTCCACGAGCGCAGCCTGGATGCCGACCTCGGCCTCGCTTTGGCCCTCGACGCCCAGCGCGGCCTGCGCGAGGACCTGCGTCTCCTTGCCATGTCGGCGACGCTGGATGGCGCCCGCGTCGCCGCCCTCATGGGCAGCCCCGACGCGCCCGCGCCGGTGATCGAGAGCGAGGGCCGCGCCTTCCCGGTGGATACGGCCTATCTCGGCCGCGATCCGCGCAGCCCGCTCGAGCCGCAGATGGCGGAGGCCATCCGCCGCGCGCTCGCACGGGAAAGCGGCTCCATCCTCGCCTTCCTCCCCGGTGCGGCGGAGATCCGGCGCACCGAAAGCCTGCTGCTGGAGCAGGTGCGCGATCCCTCCGTGGACGTGGTCGCCCTGTTCGGGGCGCTGGACGCCGCCGAGCAGGACCGCGCCGTGCTGCCGGCGCCCAAGGGCCGGCGCAAGGTGGTGCTCGCCACCTCCATCGCCGAGACTTCGCTCACCATCGAGGGGGTGCGGGTGGTGGTGGATTGCGGCCTCGCCCGGGTGCCGCGCTTCGAGCCGGACGTGGGCCTGACGCGACTGGAGACGGTGCGCGTCTCCCGCGCCGCCGCCGACCAAAGGCGCGGCCGCGCCGGGCGCACCGAGCCGGGCGTGTGCTATCGCCTGTGGGGGGAGGGCGAGACGGGAAGCCTCGCCGCCTTCGCCACGCCCGAAATCCTCGCCGCCGACCTCACCGGCCTGGTGCTGGACCTCGCCCGCGTCGGCGTGCGCGAACCTGCGTCCCTGCGCTTCCTCGATCCGCCGCCCGCCCCGGCTGTGAGCGAGGCCAAGGCGCTGCTGCGCCTGCTGGGCGCCCTCGATGCCGACGATGGGGTGACGGCGCTGGGCCGGCGCATGGCCCGCCTGCCCCTGCCGCCGCGCCTCGCCCATCTGGTGGTGGTGGGCGCCGACCGGGGCGTGGCGCGAGAGGCGGGCGAGATCGCCGCACTGCTCACCGAGCGCGGGCTGGGCGGGGATGGCGTGGACCTTCTCCATCGCCTCGACGGCTTCCGTCGCGATCGCTCACGCCGGGCCGAGGATGCCCGCCGCCTCGCCGTCCGCTGGGCCGACTTGGCCCGGAGCGGCGGTGAAAGATCCGACGGCCCGCGCCCGTCGCCGGCGGCGCTGCTCGCCTTCGCCTTTCCGGACCGGGTGGCGAAGGCCCGCGGCGACGGCACGCGCTTCCTCCTCGCCAACGGCCGGGGGGCGGTGATGGACCCCGCCGCGGCTCTGGCGAAGGCATCCTTCCTCGCCGTGGCCGAGGTGGGCGGCCGGGCCGAGGCCGCGCGCATCTCGCTGGCCGCCGCCTTGTCGCCGGACGAGGTGGAGACGCAGTTCGCCGGCGACATCACCTCCGGCACCGAGATCGCCTTTGATGCGGAGGCCGCCGCCGTGCGGGCGCGGGAGGTGCGGCGGCTGCGGGCCATCGTGCTCGCCGCCCAGCCGCGTCCGGTGCCGGCCACCGAGGCCACCGCGCGGGTGCTGGCGGAGGGCATCGCGGGGCTCGGCCTCCACCGCCTGCCGCTCAGCGCCGCCACGGCGCAATGGCGCGCGCGCGTCGCCTTCCTGCGCGCCGCCGAGGGCGAGGCGTGGCCGGACCTCTCGGATGCGACCCTTGCCGCCACCGCTGCCGATTGGCTGGCCCCGTTCCTTTCCGGCAAGACCGCGCTGGCCGATATTGCGCCGGGCGATGCGGGCAATGCCTTCCACGCGCTCCTGCCCTACGCCCTGTCGGCACGGCTGGAGGCGGAGGCGCCCACCCATTTCACCGCCCCCACCGGTTCGCGCCTGCCCATCGACTATGATGCCGAGGGCGGGCCGCAGGTGAGCGTGCGGGTGCAGGAACTATTCGGCCTCACCCATCACCCGGCCATCGCCGGCGGCCGGGTGCCGCTGACGCTGGCGCTGCTGTCGCCCGCCCACCGGCCGATCCAGGTGACCAAGGACCTGCCGCAATTCTGGCGTGGCTCGTGGCGGGAGGTGCGCGCCGACATGCGCGGGCGCTATCCCAGGCATCCCTGGCCCGAGGACCCCGCCGAGGCGCCCCCCACCACCCGGGCCAAGCCAAGGGGCACGTAGGTGGGCACGTGAGGGCGGGGACGCAGGTGGGAACGTGAGGGCCGTCAGCCCTCGTCCACCGGGATGGGGCGGGGGCGGCCTTCCTCGTCGATGGCGACGAAGGTGAAGACGGCTTCCGTCACCTTGGTGGTCTGCTCGCTGGCGCGGGCGCGGCGCCAGGCCTCCACCTCGATGCGCATGGAGGTGCGCCCCATCTTCGCGACGCGGGCGAACAGGCTCACCTCGTCGCCCACCGCCACCGGCGACAGGAAGCTCATGGCCTCCACCGCCACCGTGGCCGCCCGACCGCGCGAGCGCCGCGCCGCCACGTTGCCGGCGGCCAGGTCCATCTGCGACATCAGCCAGCCGCCGAAGATATCGCCATTGGGATTGGTGTCCGCCGGCATGGCGATGGTCCGGATCACCGGGATACCGTCTGGCATATGGGCCTCTTTATCGAGCATCGTCTCTCCAGGCGCCTGAGGCGCGTTTGGCCATTCATGCGCCTGGGGCGCGTTCGACTTTAGCCCATAGCAAAAATTTGACCGGCTTCCGCCAAATTTGATCCATCTCAGAGAATCCCCCCGGGGGAGGTGGTTATCTCCCTCTTGTCCATGTCTTTTCGGGGCAGACAGGGCATGGATGACCGGCTCCGCCTTGCTGTGTGGGCGGAGCCGGTATCTCTTTCAGCCGTCTATCCGGCGGTCGATGCGGCGCTGTCGGGGCTTAAAGCTCCGGCAGCCCGCTCAAAAAAACGGCCCGGCCGCCCAACCGGAGACCCCTATGCCGCATTCGCGCGCTCCCCGCACCCTCAGGTCCGTCCGCGCCGCCGCGCTCGCCGCCGCGGCGCTTTATGTCTCGGGCCTCGGCGCCGGGGTGGCGCAGGCCTGCACCCGTGCGGTCTATCTCGGCTCCGATGGCGTGGTCATCACCGGCCGGTCCATGGACTGGGCCGAAGACATACGCACCAATCTCTGGGCCTTTCCGGCCGGCATGGCGCGCACCGGCGCCGCCGGAGCGAACACCCCCAAATGGGTGTCCAAATACGGCAGCCTCATCGCCTCCGGCTATGACGTGGGCACGGCGGACGGCATGAACGAGAAGGGCCTCGTCGCCAACCTGCTCTATCTGGCCGAATCCGAATACGCCAAGCCGGACGGCCGTCCCGCCCTCTCCATCAGCCTGTGGGCGCAATATGTGCTCGACAATTTCGCCACGGTGAGTGAGGCGGTGACGGCATTGTCCGCCGAGCCGTTCGTGGTGGTGACGGCCAACCTGCCCAACGGCGACGGCGCGCAGCTGCACCTCGCCATTTCCGACCCCTCGGGCGACAGCGCCGTCTTCGAATATCTGGGCGGCAAGCTGGTGGTCCACCATGGCCGCCAGTATCAGGTGATGACCAATTCGCCGTCCTTCGACCAGCAGCTGGCGCTCAACAGCTACTGGGAGCAGATCGGCGGCACGGTGTTCCTGCCCGGCACCAACCGGGCGGCCGACCGCTTCGCCCGCGCCAGCTTCTTCATCAAGGCTATTCCCACGAAGGCCTCCCCGGCCATCCTCACCGCCGTGCCGGACGGCACCTATGCCAACCAGGCGGTGGCCAGCGTCGCCAGCGTGATGCGCTCGGTGAGCGTGCCGCTGGGCCTCACCACGCCGGGCGAGCCCAATATCGCCTCGACCCTGTGGCGGACGGTGAGTGACCAGAAGGACCGCGTCTATTTCTACGATTCCGCCACCAGCCCCAACAGCTTCTGGGTGCCCCTCGACAGCCTCGACCTGAAGGCCGGGGCGCCGGTGAAGAAGCTGACGCTGACCGGCGGCAAGGTCTATTCCGGCAATGCGGCGGCCCGCTTCGAGCCGGCCGCGCCCTTCACCTTCCTGCCGGTGGAGGTGAAGTAGCTCGCCCCGGTTGTATGGCGGTTGCCCGATGGCGCCGGGGCGATCCCGGCTGCCCCGCGCAACATGCTGCAATGCAGTAAAATTTCCGCTGCGCCGTCCCCTTGCGCCGGATCGCCGCGCGTCCTGCTCGCCTCTTGATTGGCATCAATACAAGGAGCAAGGTGCCGCGATAACCTTATAACAATGAGGAACGGCTCCGTCGGAGCCGCACCCAGTCGCTCAGTCGCCGCAGGGTTCGGAATGAACTACGACAGCTTTTTCGCCGACGCCATCGACGCCCTGCGCAAGGAGCGCCGTTATCGTACCTTCGCCGAGATCGAGCGTGACGCGCGCCATTTCCCGCGCGCGGTCTGGCATTCCCCCGGCGGCCCGCGCGACATCGTCGTGTGGTGCTCCAACGACTATCTGGGCATGGGCAGCCATCCCGACGTGGTCGCCGCCATGTGCGAGGCGGCCCAGGCGCGCGGCGCCGGCGCCGGCGGCACCCGCAACATCTCGGGCAACAGCCACGAGATCGTGATGCTGGAGCGCGAGCTGGCCGACCTGCATGGCAAGGAATCCGGCCTGGTCTTCACCTCCGGCTACATTTCAAATGCCACCGGCATCTCCACCATCGTCAAGCTGATCCCCGACTGCGTGGTGATCTCCGACGAGCTGAACCACAATTCCATGATCGAGGGCGTGCGCCACGGCGGCCGGCAGAAGGCCATCTTCCGCCACAACGACCTCGAGCACCTGGAAGAGCTGCTGAAGGCGGCCGGTGACCGGCCCAAGCTGGTGGTGTTCGAGAGCGTCTATTCCATGGACGGCGACATCGCCCCCATCGGCGCCATCTGCGAACTGGCCGAGCGCTACGGCGCCATGACCTATCTGGATGAAGTGCACGCCGTGGGCATGTATGGCGAGCGCGGCGGCGGCGTCGCCGAGCGCGACGGCGTCATGGACCGCGTGGACGTGATCGAGGGCACGCTGGGCAAGGCGTTCGGCGTGGTCGGCGGCTACATCACCGGCAAGCGCCTGATCATCGACGCGGTGCGCTCCTATGCGCCGGGCTTCATCTTCACCACCGCGCTGCCCCCAGCGGTCGCGGCGGCGGCTGCCGCCTCGGTGCGGCACCTGAAGGCGTCCCAGGTCGAGCGCGAGGGCCAGCGCGCCCAGGTGGCCAAGGTCAAGCGCGCCCTCGCCGCCGCCGGCCTGCCGCAGATGGACACGCCCACCCACATCGTCCCGGTGATGGTGGGCGATGCCAAGGCCTGCAAGATGGCCAGCGACCTGCTGCTCGCCGAGTATGGAATCTACATCCAGCCCATCAATTACCCCACCGTGCCCCGCGGCACGGAGCGGCTGCGCATCACCCCCACCCCGTTCCACGACGACGCGCTCATCGCCCATCTGGCCAAGGCGCTCACCGACGTGTGGGAGCGGCTGGAACTGCCCTACGCCGACCATGTGGCGGAGCGCGCCTCCGCCTCGTCCCGCCGCACCGCGCTGGGGCCCGCGCCCATCCCGCTGCCGGTGGCCGGCGGCTGACAGTCGGTCTGTCTCAACTGAAAAAGCCCCGGCTGGTCCGGGGCTTTTTCTTTTCCGGGGCTGGACGTCTCACCCCGGCGTGCCGATGGCCCTGCCGTCCGGGCCGAAGAAGGGATGCGGTCCGCCATAGGCGCCGATGAAGCTGCGGTGGGTCACCAGCCGGCCGTCCGTGAACAGGTGCAGGGACAGGCTCGGCGGCTCCATGTGGAAGGTGGGCGGCGCCTCGCGGTCGAGGGCGAGGCTCACGGAATGGGCGGGGGCCGGCCCGATGGTGGCGGCGACGCCGGCGAAGCTGGTGGTCACCGCCCGGTGGACATGGCCGCAGGTGAAGCCCAGCACCTGGGGCCAGTGCCCGAACACCTCTTCCAGCCCCGCCGCGTCGGACAGGTTCTGCACGTCCATGTGCCGTATGCCGGTGAGGAAGGGCGGATGGTGGGCGCAGACGAAGGCCGGTCGCCCGGGCGCCGCAGCCAGCGCGCGGTCGAGGAAGGCGAGGCCCTGTTCCCCCAGCGCGCCATGCGGACGGCCATGGACCGTGGAATCCAGCATCACCAGCCGCAGCGGAAAATCCTCGACCACATAATTCACCCGCCCGCCGTCGCACCGCGCGGCGATCTCGGGGAAGGCGGTCAGCAGGCCCGCAGACGAGTCGTGGTTGCCCGGAACGGGAAACAGCGGCATGGGCAGCGCCGCCGTGATCGCCCGGAAGCGGGCATATTCGGCCGCATCGTCGAAATCCGTGAGGTCGCCGGTGACGATCACCGCATCGGGCCGGGGCGCGAGGGCGAGGATGTGGGCGACCGCCGCTTCCAGGTAATGCGCGGTGTCCACCACCCCGTAGGCGAGGGTGCCGGGGCGGCGGATATGGGTGTCGGTGAGCTGGGCGATGAGCATGGGGCAGGATCAGACGAGCAGATTCAGACGGGAAGGAACGGTGTGAAAGGCAATCAGGCGAGGCTGATTCGGCCAGGATCGAGGATAAGCCCCACGGCGCCGCCGACGAGCAGGGTTCCATCGGCGGGCGCCTCCACGAGGATGCGTGCCCCGGACGGATCCTTGAGGGTCACCTTCTGGCGGGCGCCCTGGAATTCCACCTGCACCACCTCGAATACCAGACTGGTTTCCACCGGGCTCGCGAGCCGCGCGGCCTCGGGGCGGAACAGCAGCCGTGCCGCGCCTTTCCCGGCCGCGGCGGCCGGTGGCGACGCAAGATCCGGCGGCAGGGACACCACGCCCGCCGCGGTCTCGAAGCGGCCGTTCCGCACCGTGCCCGCGAGGCGGTTGGTGACGCCCACGAAATCGGCCACGAAATCGTCGGCCGGGCGGAAATACACGTCGCGCGGGGTGCCCACCTGGGCGATGGCGCCGTTGCGCATGACCACGATGCGGTCGCCCAGGGCCAGCGCCTCGGCCTGGTCGTGGGTGACATAGATGGCGGTGATGGCGAGGCGCTTCAGCAGCGCATCGATCTCGCCGCGCAGATGCTCGCGCAGGGCGGCGTCCAGCGCGGTGAGCGGCTCGTCGAGCAGGATCACGCGCGGCTCCACCGCCAGCGCCCGGGCCAAGGCCACCCGCTGGCGCTGGCCACCGGAGAGCTGGTCGATGCGCCGCTCCGCCAGCGCGCCGATGCGCATCATTTCCAGCACGCCCGCCGCCTGCGCGCGCCGTCCCTCTTTTGCCATGCCGCGCACGCGCAGGCCGTAGGCGACATTGTCGATGACGCTCATGTTGGGGAACAGGGCATAGGACTGGAACACCATGCCCACGTTGCGCTTCTCGATGGGCAAGGCGGTCACGTCCGCCCCGTCGAAGCGGATATGCCCGCCCGCGTCGGGCGCCTCCAGCCCGGCGATAAGGCGCAGCAGGGTGGTCTTGCCGCAGCCCGAGGGGCCGAGCAGCACCAGCGTCTCGCCCGCCGTCACGTCGAGGTCGAGGGGGGACAGGGCTCTGGTGCCGTCGGCGAAGGTCTTGCCGCAGCCGGACACCGTGATGGCGGCACCCCGGTTCATTTCGCTGCGCCCTCGACGGTGCGGCCGAACAGCTGGAGGGCGACGAGGAGGGGCACGATCATGACGAAGAATACCAGCGTGTAGGCGCTCGCGATTTCGAGGCGCATGGAGGCGTAGCTGTCGGCAAGGCCCACCGGCAGCGTCTTGGTGAGCGGGGTGTGCAGCATCCAGGTGAGGTTGAACTCGCCGATGGAGAGCGTCACCACCATCAATGCCCCGGCGAGGATGCCGCCGCGCGCATTGGGCACCACCACATGGAAGAAGCGCTGCAGCGGCGAGGCGCCAAGCGAGGCGGCGCCTTCCTCCAGCGTGCGCACGTCCACGGCGGCGAGCACCGCCATCACCGCGCGCAGCATGAAGGGCAGGGTGTAGAGCACATGGCCGGTGAGGATGAACAGCGGGCTCATGCGGAAGTCGCGGATGCCGCCGTAGGCCAGGATCAGGGCTAGCGCCAGCGCGAGGCCCGGTATGGCGACGGGCAGGGTCACCAGCTCCTCCACCAGCCGGGTGAGCCGCGAGGGCCGGCGCGCCAGCGCCCATGCGGCGGGCACGCCGATGAGCAGGGTGACACCGAGGGTGCCCAGCGCGATGGCGATGGAGAGCGCGATGGTGTCGGAATAAAGCGCCAGCACCTCGCCGATCCACTTCAGCGTGAGCCCGGAGGAGATGCCGCGGAAATAATTGACGGTGAAGCCGGCAAGGATGGAGGCGCCCGCCGGCACCATCAGGAAGGCGCAGGCCAAAAGCGTTACGCCAAGCTGGAAGGCGAAGGTGAGGCGGTGGGGTTTCATCGCGGCTGTCATGCCCTCACCCCGCCGCCGCGACGCCGGAGCCGGCGAGATTGCGTGCCAGCGCCAGCACTGCCCAGGTGATGAGGCCGAGGGCGATGGAGAGGGCGGCGGCGGTGGCGAAGTTCGCGTTGAGGGTGAACTCCGTATAGATGGTCATGGCCAGCACATCGATGCGCGTGGCCAGCGTGAAGGCGGTGCCGAAGGCGCCCATGGCGGTGGCGAACGCGATGGCGCCGGAAGCCATGAGCGCGGGGGCGATGCCCGGCAGCGTCACGTCCCGCAGCACCTGCGCGCGTCCCGCGCCGAGTGAGCGGGCGGCTTCCTCCAGCGCCGGGTCCAGCTTCTCCACCGCCGCCAGGAGGGTGACCAGCACCCGCGGCAGGGAGAAATAGACATAGCCCGCGAACAGCCCCGCCATGGAATAGGCGAACACCCACCGCCCCATTCCGAGCCCCGTGGAGAGGCCGGCGAGCAGCCCCTGCCGGCCGGCGAGCAGGATCACCATGAAGCCCACCACCACGCCGGGAAAGGCCAGCGGCAGGGTGAGCAGGGAGACCAGCAGCGGCCGGCCGAAGAAGCGGTTGCGGGCGAGGAACAGCGCCACCACCGTGCCGATGGCAAGGGTCGCCGCCGTCACCGCGGCGGAGAGCGCCAGGGTGGCGAGAAGGGTCGCGAAGTGGCGCGGATTGGTGAGGATGGCGCCGTATTCAGCCACGCCGTTCGGCCCTGAGCCGGCCACGCCCACCAGCCGCACCATGGGCAGCAGGAAGAACGCCGCCACGAACAGGAACAGCGGCAGCAGGAACAGGCGGGCGAGGCGGTCGGCGCTGTGCATGGGCTTGGGCCGGGTTCGAGATTGCCGGGGATGGCGGTGCAAGGACAGGCGAGCTCCCTCTCCCG
>NZ_JAIVFO010000159.1 GCF_029991245.1 Xanthobacter autotrophicus | reverse complement strand
GGGTCCGGGTGCGTGGCGTCCAGGCTGGGGCTGGTATCGGCCGGGCTGGGGCTGGGGCTATTATGACAACGGCGGCGCGTGGATCGCCCTCGGCGTTGCCAGCGGCCTTGCCCTTGGGGCTGTCGCGGCGACTGCGGAGCCGGTCTACGGCGACGACGCGGTGGCCTACTGCATCCAGCGCTTCCGCTCCTACAACCCGGCCACCGGCACCTACACCGGCTATGACGGGTATCAGCACCCCTGCCCGTGAGCGGGTCGGGGCTTGAGGACCAGAGGCCCGGCCGATTGTGCCGGGCCTTTGTTTTTGGTGGCGGGGCGTTTCAGCTCCGGATTGAGAGCGCCGACCGATCCTGCGCGCGCCACTGCGGCTCCCCGACCCACTGGGTCTGATCAGAGCCAGTGGGTGGCCTGGTCTCGATGTCCGCGGGCACGTCGCGGCTGGTCGGCACGTTAGGCCGCGATGTTTCAGGAGAGGCTGCCAGCGCGGCAACGGCAACCGGCAGGACGGTCCCGATAAAGGGCACGTCACGCCAGACCCGCCCGACAATGATCCGCTCGGAGTGGAACTTGGCCAGAACCCTGAAGCGACGCCCCCAGCGGGCCATTTCCCTCAGGCATTTTTCCGGGATCGAGCGTCTCACCTTGGCGGAACGTGCCGGCTTCGGCGCGAGCGGGCGGGGTGCCCGTTCCGTCTCCAGGTCCGACATGGCAAGGCCCGCGATGCGCCCCGGCTCGTAAAACTCGGCCTGGAGGCACACCCCGGGCCGCAGCTGGTATGTGACATTCTGGTAGTATCCGGTGCTCGCCGGTTCAAACAGAACCACGTCGATGGACTCGGCGAAATCGACCAGATCCCGCAGCGCACGTTCCGCGAAGGCGCGGGTGATCATGTAGGCGGCGGTGCCGTGCTGCTTCGAATGGAGGCGATGCGCCCTGATGCCGGCTGGCCCGCACCGCCGGCCGCGCCCGAGCGTCGAGTACTGCGGGGTGGCTTCCAGCCGCAGGATGTCCGCATCCGGCGGAAAAGCGCGCGGGCTCTCAAGCAACAGCTTTGCTTCCGGCGCGATCAGCGCGTCGTCTTCAAGGACGAGGCAGAGCTGTTCGTCACTTGCCAGAAACCGCTGCCACGCCGTGCGGTGGCTCAGGGCGCAGGCCCGTTCGCCGGCAGTGATGCAGCCGGTGCCCGCCCTCCAATCCAAAGCCTGCCCATCGACGGCTTCGATCCGCTCGAAGGCCAGCCCCAGGGCATCGAGCTGGCTGCGCATGAAAGCGAGGCGATCAGGTCGGCGAGCCAGGTTGATGAGGAGAATCAGCACGAGTCTTCCGGATGTCGCAGTGTGGAATTGTACAACTTCTAGCATGCCTCCGTTGTAGCGTAATACCTGTCGAGGCGCTCGAGTTACGCGGCTCGTGACGAGATCAGGGCAACGGCCGCTCGGTGAATCGGGCCACGGCCTGGATGCCCGACATGATCTTCCAGGTGAGGTCGCCGGCGATCCCGGGGCCGGGCCCCATGGGAGCGGCATTGGCCTGATGGTCGAGCATCTTCTGCCGACCCGCCACAGTGCTGCTCTCACGCTTCACGGAATGGCTGATGCCGCAGAACTGGTTGCACGAGCGCATCAGCTTGCGGATGGCGTCGGAGCCAAGCCAGAAGCGCTTCAGGTCGCCGCTGCGCTCCAGCGTCTTGCCGGGAAACTGGCCCGAAAAGCACAACCGCGCGACGCCGTAGTGGTTGACCATGATGTTGCGGTCGTAGGAATTGCAGATGTGCTCCTGCGTCGCCGTCCTGGAATGCCAGCCGCGGTCGAGGTCCTGGGCCCCGGAGAGCGAGCGGAAATACATGCCCACCTGCGCCACCCAAAGCGGATTATAGCCGAGGCCGTATTTGGCGTTGCAGCTATTGAGGATCGCCACGATCTCGTCGGGGTCCACCTTTGTCTGGGCGGCGAAGAAGGGGTCCTGCTCGCCGGACTGGCCGAAGCTGGGCTGGAGGAAGTTCAGCTTCAGCTTGTCGGCGCCGATGTCGTTCAGGACCAGATCGTAGAAGGCGTCGATGGAGCGGTAGTTGTCGCCATAGATGAGCCCCATCACATAGATGCGGGTCTTGTCCTGGGCGTTCAGGCGCTGGCGCGCCGCCACCAGCAGCCGCAGGGCGCGGACCGCCTTGTCGAAGGCGCCGGGCACGCCGCGGGTCTCGTCATGCTGCGCGGGGAACGGGCTGTTGAGCGAGATGGAAATCTCGTGCGGCCCTTCAAGGATCATGCGCTCGGCCAGCTTGTCCTCGCGGATGCGCGTGCCGTTGACCACCGAGAGGGCGTTGAGGCCGTTGCTGCGGCACGCCTTCGCCAGGGTGAAGTAATCTTCCAGGTCGAGCATGGGCTCGCCGCCGCAGATCACCACGTTGCCGTTGGGACTGATCTGCGAGAATTCGGCGATCAGCTGGGAGCGGCCGGCGACGGAGAGGTAATTCGCCCGGTCGTCATCGGTCCGTTGCCAGAAGTCGCAATGCTTGCACTTCAGGTTGCACCGCTTGTTCACTTCCAGAAACAGAAAGCGCGGCGGCAGCAACCGGGAGGACCCCACCGGCGAAGGGGACGTCGCGCAAGACGCGTCCGACAATGAACCGTGCATGGAAAAACTCCGCCTTGGCCCTGCTTCGGCGCCACCAGCGGGCAACCTCGCGCAGACATTTTTTCGCGAACGAACGCTGCACCTTGATCTTTACGCCCGGCTCGTGCCGGGGAAAGCGGGTGCGGCGATCCACCTCCAGGTCTGACCTGGCGATGGGGGTGCTTTGCGCCGGCTCGTACAGCTCCGCCTGGAGGCACACCCCGGGCCGGAGCTGGGAGGTGACGTTTGGATAGTAGTTCGGGCTTGCGACCTGGAACAGGACCTCGTCCACCGGCTCGACGAACGCGGTGAGATCGCGCACCGCCCGCTCGGCGAAGGCGCGGGTGATGACGTAGGCGGCGCAGCCGTGGTGCCGCGATAGCAGGGGGTGCACCTTGAAGCCGGGCGGGCCGCACCGCCTGCCGCGTCCCAGAACCGAATGCTGCAACCGCGTCTCCAGCCGCAGGATTTCGGCTCCCCTGGGAAATGCGCGCGGATCCTCGACGAACCGCTTGGTCTGCGGCGCGACGAGCACGTCGTCCTCAAGGATGAGGCAATGGCTCTCGCCGCTTTCGAGGAAGCGCATCCAGGCTTTGCGGTGGCTGAAGGCGCAGGCGCGCTCGACCGGGGAGATGAGGTCGGTGCCTGGCCCCACATCCACGGCCTTCCCGTCGATGGCCTCGATCCGCTCGAACGCAATTTCCAGCGCGTCCAGCTGGTTGCGCACGAAGGCGAGGCGATCCGGTCGTCGGTCGAGGTTGATGAGCAGAACCAGCATTCAGGCCGCAGGTACGAATTGGAATGATCCGTGTCTAGCAAACTGCCCCCATGCCGCAACTCGATTTCAAATGGCCTGCGGGCGAAGGCGGTATCAACATGCCGGTTGGGGCATTCCGTCCCCACCGTGTGCGAAGAATGTCGCACAATCGCTCCGTGCCGGCGCGGCGAAAAGCAACGCTTCCGCCCGCGGCCGAACGTCGAGCGGATCGGTCAAAAAGAGAGCCCGTTCGGATCAGATCGCGGCGCAATCTGATCCGAACGGGCTCTTGGGTGCTTGAGCGATCCTTGGCATGGGACGCGTCCGCGAGAGGTCCAGCCCGATCGACCGGACCCGCCCCCGGCGAGGCCAGCGGCGCGAGGATCAGCCGCGCGAGCGGATCACCTGGGGACCATCACCTGGGCGAGAGGATCATGATCATCTGCCGGCCTTCCAGCATGGGCTCGGCCTCCACCTTGGCGATGGCGGCGACATCCTCCTTCAGCTTCTGAAGCAGCTTGAAGCCGATGTCCTGGTGGGCCATCTCGCGGCCGCGGAAGCGCAGGGTGACCTTCACCTTGTCGCCTTCCTCGAAGAAGCGCTCCATGGAGCGCATCTTGACCTCGTAATCGTGGGTGTCGATGCCGGGGCGGAGCTTGATTTCCTTGACCTCCACCACCTTCTGCTTCTTGCGGGCCTCGCTCGCCTTCTTCTGGTTCTGGTATTTGAACCGGCCGTAGTCGAGGATCTTGCAGACGGGGGGCGCGGAGTTCGGCGAGATCTCGACAAGGTCGAGGCCGGCTTCCTGCGCAAGGGTGAGAGCATCGCGAATGGCCACCACGCCGCGGTTTTGCCCATCCTGGTCGATCAGCTGGACTTCGCGGATGCGGATTTCCTCGTTGACGCGCGGACCATCCTTCTCCGGCGCGACGGGTCTCATGGGGCGACGAATGGCTTTTCACTCCTCAGACATTGACGAAATACCCGAGGCGAATGGGCCACGGCGCCGGCTCCTGCCGTCGTCCATGTGACCCGCGTCTCAGGGTAGGCTGGAAAGATCGTGACAAACGGTCGTAAAGTCAATGACCCATGAGGATTCGCGGGGCGTTCTTGCGGCACTGGGGCGGGGTTTTCCCGACGGGAGGCGAGCCACAGTTCAGCCGCCTTCCCTGCGCATCAGTTAAGGATACCGCCGATCTGCGGGCCTTTCCCGTGGGCAACCGGCCCTTCCGGCCACGGACGCACCTGATGACCACCGCCCGTTCCGCCTTCCTGTCCGCGCGTTTCCCGGTGGCTGCCGGCGCCCTGCTCGGTGCCGCCGTTTTTGCCGGCACGCTCCTGGCGTGGCCCGGCGCCGCCCGCGCCGACGGGCGCCTTGAAGCCAAATACACGCTCACGGTGGGCAGCGTGGAACTCGGGCGTGGCTCCATCGTGGTGGAGGCGGGCGACACTGCTTATGAAATCACCGGCGCCGCCCGGGTCACCGGCGTGCTGCGCGCGGTGTCATCCGGCAAGGGCGTCGCCGCGTCGCGCGGGGTGCTGTCGGGCGGCAGGATGGCCCCCCGCATCTATGCCATGAACGCGGAGGCCGATGGCAAGGCGGAGACCGCCCGCATCACCATCGCCGGCGGCGCGGTCAAGGACATGGACGTGGAGCCGCCGCTGAAACCGGTGCCCGACCGGGTGCCGCTCACCCCCGATGCGCTCCAGAACGTCATCGATCCCATGAGCGGGGCCTTCATCCTTGTGCCCGGCACCGCCGACCTCATCTCCGCCGCCGCCTGCGACCGCTCGATCCCGGTGTTCGACGGCCGCCAGCGCTACGACCTGAAGCTCTCGTTCCTGCGGACGGAGAAGGTGAAGACCGAGGGCTATGCCGGCCCCGCGGTGGTGTGCGGCGTGCGCTACAGCCCCATCGCCGGCCATCGGCCCACCCGGTCCACCGTGAAGTACATGGAAGAGAACAAGGACATGCAGGTCTGGCTGGTGCCCATCGCCGGCACCCGCCTGCTGGCGCCCTTCAAGGTGTCGGTGGCCACCATGATCGGTACCGCCGTGCTGGCGGCGTCTTCCTTCGAGACGCAGGCGAAGTCGGGCACCGTCCCGGTGAACGCGCCGCGCCCCTGAACGGGGACATGCTGAATCCGCCGTGCGGCCCGTCGCACCCCTACAGGTCGTAGGGGGCGAAGCGGGAACCTGGGGGGTCGTCCGATTCGATCGCGATTCGTTCGATGCCTGTTCCTTCGCAGTCCCGGAGCGGGACGATGATCCGGCTGCAGGCGGGGCGCGGCTGCGACGGAGCCGCGTTGACACCCGCCATGGCGCAGGTGTTCCCTCACGGGGCGTGAGCGGTTCACGCGCGAGGACATCATGGCGAAACGCAGCAAGGGCGCGCAAAAGACTCCGGTGACGGCGCCGCGGGGTGTCAGCTCTCTCACCGAGGCCAAGGCCTGGATGGCCGGCCGGGGCATCACCGAGATCGAGTGCACCGTCCCCGATCTTGCGGGCGTCGCGCGCGGCAAGATCATGCCGGCCTCGAAATTCTTCTCCTCCCCGGTGATGAACCTGCCCCTGTCGGTCTTCTTCCAGACCATTTCGGGCGAGTATCCCGATTATGAGGGGCTGGTGGATTCGGTGGTGGCCGACAGCGACCTGGTGATGGAGCCGGACCTGGCCACCCTGTGCTCGGTGCCGTGGGCGCAGGACCCCACCGCCCAGGTGATCCATGACGCCTACCATCGCGACGGCCGCCCGGTGGAACTGGCGCCGCGGCAGGTGCTGCGCCACGTCATCTCGCTCTACGAGAAGAGGGGCTGGAAGCCGGTGGTGGCGCCGGAGATCGAATTCTACCTGGTGGAGCCCAACACCGATCCCGATTATCCACTGAAGCCGCCGGTGGGCCGCTCGGGGCGCCCCGAGATCGGCCGCCAATCCTATTCCATCCAGGCGGTGAACGAGTTCGATGCCCTGTTCGAGGACATCTACGACTATTCGGAAGCCCAGGGGCTGGAGATCGACACGCTGATCCACGAGGACGGCGCCGCGCAGATGGAGATCAACCTGCGCCACGGCGATCCGCTCACGCTGGCCGACCAGGTGTTCCTGTTCAAGCGCACCATCCGCGAGGCAGCGCTGGCCCACAAGATCTACGCCACCTTCATGGCCAAGCCCATCGCCAACGAGCCGGGCAGCGCCATGCACATCCACCAGTCGATCATCTCCACGCAGACCGGCAAGAACATCTTTTCCGACGACGAGGGCGGCCCGACGCCGGAATTCTTCTCCTTCATCGCCGGGCAGCAGAAGTACCTGCCGTCCGTCATGTGCATCATGGCGCCCTATGTGAATTCCTACCGGCGGCTGACGCGCGATTCCATGGCGCCCATCAACCTGCAATGGGGCTATGACAACCGCACCGCCGGCCTGCGCGTGCCGCCCTCCACCCCCGAGGCGCGGCGGCTGGAGAACCGGGTGCCGTCCTCCGACGCCAATCCCTATCTGGCCATCGCCGCCTCGCTGGCCTGCGGCTATCTGGGCATGACCGAGCATCTGCGCGCCACCGACCCGCTGGAAGGCGATGCCAAGAATCTTGACTTCGACCTGCCGCGCGGCCTGCTGGAGGCAGTGGCCGCCTTCTCGGACAGCGAGCCCCTCGCCGAGGTGCTCGGCCATCGCTTCGTGGCCGCCTATGCGGCGGTGAAGCAGGCGGAGTTCGAGACCTTCATGCGGGTCATCTCGCCGTGGGAGCGGGAATATCTGCTGCTGAACGTCTGAAGGGGCGCACGGTGGACGAGGCTCAATCCAGGCCGCCGGCGGGGCTCGATCCCGCCGCCCACGCGGCGTCCGGGCATGCGGCGTCTTGGTACGCGGCGACGGCCATCGCCTGTCCCGCCTTTCCCGCGCTTCAGGGCGAGGTGAAGGCGGACGTGTGCATCCTCGGCGGCGGCTACACCGGCCTGTCCGCCGCCCTGCATCTGGCGGAATGGGGCTTCGACGTGGTGGTGCTGGAGGCGGCGCGGGTCGGCTCGGGGGCGTCGGGCCGCAATGGCGGCCAGCTGCATTCCGGCCAGCGCCACGGCCAGGACGTGCTCGAAAAGGCCGTGGGCCTCGACGATGCGAAGAAGCTGTGGGACCTCGCCGAGGAGGGCAAGGCGCTGGTGAAGGGCCTCATCGCGCGCCACGGCATGGCGTGCGACCTGAAAGGCGGCCTCATCCATGCCGACCACAAGCCGCATTTCGTCAAGGAGAGCCACGATTACGCGCGCCTGCTGCGGGAGCGCTACGGCTATGACGCGGTGGACCCGCTGACGCGCGAGGAGCTTCGTGCCCTCGTGGGCACGGATGCCTATCATGGCGGGGTGATCGACAGGGGAGCGGGTCATCTCCACCCGCTGAACTTCGCACTCAGCCTCGCCAGGGCGGCGGCCGGGGCCGGCGCGCGCCTGTTCGAGGGCACGCGCGCCGTGGCCGTGACGGAGGAGGGTGCGGGGGTCGCCGTCACCACCGCGGGCGGCGGAATGGTGCGCGCCGGCTTCCTGCTGGAATGCGGCAACGGCCTCATGGACGGCTTCGACAAGCGGGTGGACGCCCATGTCATGCCCATCTGCAACTACATCATCGCCACCGAGCCCCTGGGCGCGCGGGCGCGGGAAATCATCGCCAATGACGCGGCGGTGGCGGACAGTCGCTTCGTCATCAATTATTTCCGTCTGAGCGGCGACGGCCGGCTGCTGTTCGGCGGCGGCGAGAGCTACAGCCGCGGCCTCAGGGCAGACGTGGCGCGCTTCGTGCGCCCCTACATGCTGCGGATCTTCCCGCAGCTTCAGGACGTGCGCATCGACTATGCCTGGGGCGGGGTGCTGGCCATCACCCTCAACCGCATGCCGTTCGTGCGCCGGCTGTCGGACAAGGTGCTGGTCTCGGCCGGCTACAGCGGGCAGGGGGTGGCGCTGGCGCCGCTGTTCGGCAAGATCCTGGCCGAGGCGGTGAAAGGGCAACTGGAGCGCTTCGACCTGCTCCAGCGCCTGCCGGTGCCGCCGTTTCCCGGCGGCAGGCTCATGCGCTACCCGCTGCTGGTGGCGGGCCTCAGCTATTACGCCCTGCGCGACCGGCTCTGAGGCGAGCCGGTCCACCCTGCGCGCGGTAAGCTCCCGTCGGGCTCAGTTCAGCCCGCCCAGACGCCGCGCCTCGGCGAGGGCCTTGAGGCAGCCCGCCTCGTCGCCGCCGGCCTGGAGGTTGATGGCCTGGTTCAGCGCGCCGTAGGCGCCGCTGTCCGGCGGCGTGAGGCCGGCCGCTGCCAGCGAGCCGGGGGTCGGCTGCCGGTCGGTCTGCGCGGCGATGGTCTGCTCCTGGGGCGCCGGCTTCCGGGGCGCGGGCTCGCGCGCCTTGAGCTGGGCCTGGACGGTGACGATCTGCTCCAGGCAGGCCTGGGCGCGGGCGGGCGCCGACATGGCAAGGAGGGCCAGCACGGCGGTGAACGCGCCGGCGGTGCGGAGCACCGCAGGACGTACCCATGCGGCGCGGGATGCAAACAAGGCGATCATTCTCGACCTCGACGTCGTAATCGGGCCGGCCGAGCCGGCCCGATGCGAGCATAGAGAGCCGCGCGCCGCCTTGCCATTGGCCTTGCGCAAATGGCGGCGTGCGATGGCCGCCATCCGTCCGCAAGGCACGGGCAGGCGTCCCGCCTCAATGCCCGCCGGAGGCCGGGCGGCGCCGGCGGGACAGCATGTTGAGCGCCTCGATGGCGGCGGAAAAGGCCATGGCCGCATAGACGTAGCCCTTGGGGACATGGGCGCCGAAGCCTTCCGCGATCAGCGTCATGCCGATCATGATGAGGAAGCCCAGCGCCAGCATGACCACGGTGGGGTTGGCCTCGATGAACTTCGCCAGCGGGTCGGCGGCGAGCAGCATGCAGGTCACCGCCGCGATCACCGCGATGATCATGATGGGGATGTGCTCGGTCATGCCCACGGCGGTGATGATGCTGTCGATGGAGAAGACGAGGTCCAGCATCAGGATCTGGGCGATGGCCGCGGCAAAGCCGATGGTGACCTTGGACTCCTGCACGTCCTCCGCATGGGTGCGCGGGTCCACGTTGTGGTGGATCTCCGTGGTGGCCTTCCACACCAGGAACAGGCCGCCGGCGATGAGGATGAGGTCGCGCCAGGAGAAGCCGTGGTCGAACACGGAGAAGATCGGCGTGGTCAGCTTCACGATGATGGCGATGGTGCCGAGCAGCGCCAGCCGCATCACCAGCGCGAGGCCGATGCCGATGCGCCGGGCCTTGGTGCGGTACTGGGGCGGCAGCTTGTTGGTGAGGATGGAGATGAAGATCAGGTTGTCGATGCCGAGCACCACTTCCATGGCCACCAGCGTCACCAGGGCCACCCACGCGGCGGGGTCGGCGGCGAGTTGAAGGAGGTAGTCCATCTAGGCAGAACCTTCGGGCAAGAGGTTGGGGGAGGGG
>NZ_JAIVFO010000158.1 GCF_029991245.1 Xanthobacter autotrophicus | reverse complement strand
TCCAGCAGCCGCCCCATCCGCGCCACCGACGAGATCCTCACTCGCCTCGCCGCGCTCCATCCCAAGAAGATCGACCTGTCCCTGGCGCGGATGGGGCGGCTGCTGGATGCCCTCGGCAATCCGGAGCGGCGGGTGCCGTCCACGATCCATGTGGCCGGCACCAACGGCAAGGGCTCCACCATCGCCTTCATGCGCGCCATGCTGGAGGCGGCGGGCCAGCGGGTGCATGTCTATACCTCGCCCCATCTGGTGCGCTTCAACGAGCGCATCCGCCTCGGCGCGCCGGGGGGCGGCGTGCTGGTGTCGGATGCCGCCCTCGCCGAGGCCCTCGACCGGACCGAGACCGCCAATGCGGGCCATCCCATCACCCTGTTCGAGATCACCACGGCGGCGGCCTTCCTGCTGTTCTCCGAGCATCCGGCCGACGTGCTGCTGCTGGAGGTGGGCCTCGGCGGCCGGCTCGACGCCACCAATCTGGTGGCCGAGCCGCTGGCGAGCGTGATCACCCCCGTCTCCATCGACCATGTGGATTTTCTCGGCACCTCGGTGGAAGCCATCGCCGGTGAGAAGGCGGGCATCATCAAGCCGCGCCGGCCGGTGGTCGTCGGCTCGCAGGTGCCGGAAGCCCTCGCCGTCATCGAGCGGGCGGCGGCGAAGAAGCTCGCCCCCCTGTTCGTGCGCGGCCAGCAGTGGAATGTCAGCGAGGAAGCCGGCCGGCTCGTCTATGCCGACGAGGACGGCCTGCTCGACCTGCCGCGCCCCCGCCTCGTGGGGCCGCACCAGATCGACAATGCGGGCCTCGCGGTGGCGACGCTGCGGGCGGTGAAGCTGCCGGCGGCCCATGAGGCCGGGATCCTGCAGGCCGACTGGCCGGCCCGCCTCCAGCGCCTGCCCTTAGGGCCGCTGGTGGCGAGGGCGCCGGCCGGCGTGGAGGTGTGGCTGGACGGCGGGCACAATGCCGCCGGCGGGGCCGCCCTCGCCCACGCCCTGTGCGAGCTGGAGGAGCGTTATTCGCGCCCCCTCGTGCTCATCCTCGGCATGCTGGGCACCAAGGACGTGACCGGCTTCCTCGCCCCCTTCGCCGGCCTCGTGCGGGAGGCCATCGCCGTGCCGGTGCCCGGCGAGCATGCCGGCCTCAGGCCGGAGGATGTGGCGGCCGCCGCCATGGGGCTCGGCATGTCGGCGCGGGTCGCCCGCGACGTGGGCAGCGCCCTCGACAGCATCGCCCGCACCTCGCAGGTACCGCCGCCGCGGGTGCTGATCTCCGGCTCGCTTTATCTCGCCGGGGCGGTGCTTGCCGCCAATGGCGCCGAGCCGGCCTGATCCCGCCTCAGGCTCAGGCAAACATGCCGGCGTAGGTCCGGCGGCGGCGCGGAACGGGCATGCTTTCGCGGCCGACGCAGAGGCCGAACGGCTTCAGGCCGTCGAGGGACTTCAGGGGCTACCCGGGCGGCCGGTTCCTTGGGCTTCACCTCGTCATCTACGGCGTGGTCCTGATGATCACCGTGCTTTACGTCCCCAAGGGCCTCGTCGCGCCCGTCACCGCGCTGGCAAACCGCCAAGGCGGGGAACATCTGGAGGCCCTGAGCGCCCAAGATGCGATCGCGGCCGCGGCGGAGTAGAGTGGTTTCGGACGAAGCGGAGACTTATATACCCCCCAAGCCAGACGTCTTCCCGCTGAAGGCGAGACTGAGAGCGCGATCCGGCCGGATCGGACCAATCTGATCGGACACCGCGTTCTCCAGGAGCAGGTCGCCCGTGTTCCCCGAAGGCCATATCCTCATCGTCGACGACGACGCCGAGATTCGCCGCCTTGCCGGCAAGTTCCTGCGCGAGCACGGGCACAAGGTCACCGCGGCACAGGATGCCCGCGAGATGCGCGACGCGATGGGGACCGGCGCGGTGGATCTCATCATCCTCGACATCATGCTGCCCGGCGTGAGCGGGCTGGACCTGTGCCGGGACATCCGCCGCACCTCGAACGTGCCCATCATCATGCTCACCGCGCGCGGCAGCGACGTGGACCGGATCGTGGGTCTGGAGCTTGGTGCGGACGACTATCTGGCGAAGCCGTTTAATCCGCGCGAACTGCTCGCCCGCATCCATGCGGTGCTGCGGCGGATGCGGCCTTCGGGCGGCGCTGAGGCCTCCGCCGGCACGCTGCTCGCCTTTTCCGGCTGGGGGCTCGACACCCGCCGGCGGGAGCTGACCAATCCCGAAGGGGTCGTGGTGGATCTCTCCACCGGTGAATACGACCTGCTCCTGACCTTTCTCGACCATCCCCAGCGGGTGCTGACCCGCGACCAGCTGATGGACGCCGCCAAGAACCGCACCGCCACCGGCTTCGACCGCGCCATCGACATCCAGGTCAGCCGGCTGCGCAAGAAACTCGAGTCCCACGGCGCGCCGGAGATGGTGAAGACCGTGCGCGGCGCCGGCTATTTCTTCGTTCCGCAGGTGGAACGCTCGTGATCCGCGCCCTGATCCGCGCATCGGACAGCCTTGCCGTGCGCACCGCCGTGGTGGCGGTGCTGGGCATCGTCGTCGTGCATGTGCTGAGCCTGTGGACCTACGAGCACGCCATGGAGCGCGAGCGCCATGCGGCCCATGCTATCCGCCTCGCCGACCAGATCGTCGCGCTGCGCCGGTCGCTGGCGGCAGCGCCGCCGGAAAGCCGCGAGGATGTGGCCCATGAGCTGTCCGGCGGCGCCATCGACGCCCACTGGAGCCGGGAGGCCATGGCCGCATCCGGCCCCCATGCCCCGCAGGGATGGCAGCGCCTCGCCGACGACGTGCGCACCCTGGCGCCCGACCTCGGGCCGCAGGATGTGCTGGTGGGCGCGGGCACCGACCCGCACCTCAGCCTCGTCGCCGTGCGCCTTCCGGACGGCAGCTGGCTGAACGCCCGCCTGTTCGCCTCCGTGCCGCAGGCGGCCGGGGCGCACGGCTCGGTGCTGTCCACGACCCTCATGGCGTCGGGCGTGCTGCTGCTGTCCCTCGCCATCGCCGCCTGGCTGACGCGCCCGCTCAGGGCCATGGCGCGGACCGTCGCGGCCCTGCCGCCGGACGCCCCGCTCGTGCAGCTCAAGGAGACCGGCCCGACGGAGGTGCGGGAGCTGGCCCACGCCTTCAACGGCATGCAGGCCTGCATCGCCGAGCTGATGGAGCGGCGCACCCAGGCCCTCGCCGCGGTCTCCCACGATCTGCGCACGCCCATGACGCGCCTGCGCTTCCGCATGGAGGACGTGGGCGACCCGGTCCTGCGCGAGGCCATGGCGGCGGATGTGGCGGAGATGGAGCAGATGGTGGACGCCACCCTGTCCTACCTGCGGGGCGAGGCCAGCGAGGAGCCGGTGCGCCCGCTCGACCTCGTGGCGCTGGTGGAGACGCTGGTGGACAATGCCCGCGACCGGGGCCTTGCCGCCGATCTTTCCGCGCCGCCGCGCCTGGTGGTGGCGGGCCGCCTCGTCAGCCTGAAGCGGATGGTGTCGAACCTGGTGGAGAACGCCCTCCTCTATGGGGGTGCCGCGCATGTCGTGCTCGCGGAGGAGGGCGCCGAGGCGGTGCTGACGGTGCGGGACGAAGGCCCCGGCATTCCGCAGGACCAGCTCGCCGCCGTGCTCGAGCCCTTCGTGCGGCTCGAATCCTCGCGCAGCCGGTCCACCGGCGGGGTGGGGCTCGGCCTCTCCATCGCCCGCGCGGTGGCGGCCGCCCATGGCGGCACGCTGACCCTCGCCAATGGCGCAGGCGGCGGGCTCGTCGCCACCGTGCGCCTGCCCAAGGTCCAGCCTGAAACAAACTGATACAGAAGCGATACGCGGCGTGACAGCCCGTGCGCTATCTGGCTCCCGTACCGGATCGAGGATCGGACGGGTTGAAGGATGGCGTGCCATTTCGTGCGGAGAGCAGGCCTTGGGTCGTGCGCCCTTCTCGCCGGCCTGATGCTGGCGATGGGCGCTATGGCGCACGAGGGCCACGACCATGGGGCGCCCACAACGCCCCAGGTAACGACGCTTGCTCCCCGCACCGAGGCCGCCTCCGATGAGTTCGAGCTGGTGGCGGTGCTGCGCGACGGCATGCTCGCCATCCACCTCGACCGCTTCGCCGACAACGCGCCGGTAGAGGGCGCGACCATCGAGATGGACACCCCCGAAGGCGCGCAGACCGCAAGGCCGACGGAGCCCGGCACCTATGTGGTGCCCGCGCCCTTCGCCGCGAAACCGGGCGCGCACGATCTCGCCTTCACGGTCACGGCCCGCGGCACGGTGGACGTGCTCGCCACGACGCTCACGGTGCCTGCGGCTTCGGTGCCGGCTGACCCCCGTGCCACCGCGCCGGCAGCGCTGGCGCTGCTGGCCGGGTCGCAACTGGGCTTGCTCGCGGGCGTCGTCATCGGATTTCTTGCAGCCGTGCTCTTGATGTCTCTGCGGCAGCGCACGACAGCGCTTGTTCTCGCCGCCGGTCTGGGGCTTGCCGCATCGCTGCCGCCGGATGCGCAGGCCGCCGATGCGCCGAAGCCTCCCGCCCGCGATGCCGCCCAGCGCCTGCCGGACGGCTCGGTGATCGTGCCGAAGCCGAGCCAGCGCATCCTCGGCGTGCGCACCATCGTCACGGCATCCGCCAGCCATGCCCGCATCGTGGAACTGCCCGGGCGGGTGGTGCCCGATGCCAATGCCAGCGGGCTGGTGCAGACGGCGGTGGGCGGGCGTCTGGCGCCGCCACAGGGCGGCTTCAAGCCGCTCGGCACAAGGGTCGCGGCGGGCGACATCCTCGCATTCGTGCACCCGCCCATCGGCGCCTCGGACCTCAAGGACCTGGAGCAGCAGGGCTTTGAGCTGGACCAGCAGATTGCCATCGTGAAGCGCCGCTACGAGCGCCTGTCGGCCATCCAGAACGCCGTCACCCGCCGCGAGGTGGAGGAGACGGAGATTGAGCTGAAGGGCCTCCAGACCCGCCGCGCCACGCTGGAGCGGGTGCAGCGCGAGCCGGAGGCGCTGCGTGCGCCCGTCGCCGGCGTCATCGCCGCTGCCGATGCGGTGGCCGGGCAGATGGCGGACCCGAGCACGGTGGTGTTCCGCATCATCGACCCCGACCGGCTGTGGGTGGAGGCGCTGGGCTTCTCGCCGGATGCCGGCCGGTCCGGCGCGTCGGGCCGGCTGCCCGATGGCCGCTCGGTCACCCTCGTCTTCCTTGGCGCCGGCATGTCCGACCGTGGTCAGGCCGTTCCGCTGCAGTTTTCCGTCACTGCGGGTGCCGAGGGGCTGCGCCCAGGCCAGTTTCTCACGGTCCTCGCCGAGGCCGGCGCCCCGCGCACGGGCATCGCCATCCCCCGCACGGCGGTGGTGCGCGGGGCGAACGGTCAGGCCATCGTCTACGAACATGTCAGTGCCGAGCGCTTCGTGGCGCGCGATGTGAAGACGGACCCCCTCGATGCCGGCCGCGTGCTGGTGGTGGCCGGCCTGCCGCCCGATCGCCGGGTGGTCACCGAGGGTGCCGAACTCATCGACCAGATCCGCTGAGGCCGGCCGATGTTCACCTTCCTCGTCACCCAGTCCCTCAACAACCGCCTGCTGGTGCTGGCGCTATCCCTCGTGCTGGTGCTCACCGGCGCCTATGCGGTCACCCGCCTGCCGGTGGATGTGCTGCCGGACCTCAACCGGCCCACCGTCACCCTCATGACCGAGGCGGAGGGCCTTGCCCCCGCCGAGGTGGAACAGCTCGTCACCTTCCCGCTGGAGACGGCGATGAACGGCCTGCCGGGCCTCATCCGCCTGCGCTCGGTCTCGGGGGTGGGGCTTTCGGTGATCTATGTGGAGTTCGATTTCGGCACCGACATCTTCCGCGACCGCCAGCAGATCGCCGAGCGCCTCGCTTTGGTGCGGGACCGGCTGCCGGCGAACGTCGCCCCGCAGATGGGGCCCATCAGCTCCATCATGGGGCAGATCCTGATGTTCGCGGTGACGAGCGACACCGCGTCCCCCATGGCGGTGCGCGAGGCGGCGGACTTCATCATCCGCCCGCGCCTGCTCGCCATTCCCGGCATCGCGCAGGTCATCCCCATGGGCGGGGAGGTGCGGCAACTCCGGGTTTCGCCGGACCCGGCGGCCCTGCGCGCCCACGGCATCTCCCTCGATGCGCTGGAACAGGCGGTGGCGCAGTTCGGCACCAATTCCGGCGGCGGTTTCGCCGACCATGGCGGGCGCGAGTTCCTGATCCGCAACATCGGCCGCACCCTCAGCCTCGACGACCTGAAGGGGCTCGTGTTGCCCCGCCCCGGCGGCGGCACCGTCTTTCTGCACCAGGTGGCGCAGGTGGACTACGCGGCCCGCCTGAAGCGGGGCGATGCCGGCTACATGGGCCGGCCCGCGGTGATCGTCTCCGTGGAGAAGCAGCCGGAGGTGGACACCATCGCCCTCACCCGCACGGTGGAGGAGGCGGTGGCCGACCTCAACCGCACGCTGCCCGACGGCATCCGCATCTCGCCGCCGGTGTTCCGGCAGGCGGACTTCATCTCCGCCTCCATCGGCAACGTGGAAAAGGTGCTGCTGGAGGCCATGGCGGTGGTGGCCGTGGTGCTGTTCGCGTTCCTGCTCAACTGGCGCACCACCTTCATCTCGCTCACCGCCATCCCGGTGTCGATCCTTGCCACGGCCCTCGTGTTCCACGCCTTCGGCCTCTCCATCAACACCATGACACTGGGCGGCCTCGCCATCGCCATCGGCGAGCTGGTGGATGACGCGGTGGTGGACGTGGAGAACATCTCCCGCCGCCTGCGGGAGAACGCGGCTGCCGGGACCCCAAGGCCGGTATTCGACGTGGTGGTGACGGCGAGCCGGGAGGTGCGCTCCGGCATCGTCTATGCCACGGCCATCATCGTGCTGGTGTTCGTGCCCCTGTTCGCGCTGCCGGGCATCGAGGGGCGGCTGTTTGCGCCGCTGGGGCAGGCTTATATCGTCTCGATCCTGGCGAGCCTCCTCACCTCCATCACACTGACGCCGGTGCTCGCGTTTTACCTGCTGCCCGCGCTCAGCCGGCATGGGAAGCGGGAGGGCATGCTGGTGCGCGGCCTGAAGCGCGGATACGCCGGCCTGCTCGCCGCCGCCTTCCGCCATCCGCGCCTCGTGATGGGCGCCGCCGCGCTGCTCTTCCTCGCGGCGCTGGCCGCCGCCGCAGGCCTGCCGCGCGCCTTCCTGCCGCCCTTCAACGAGGGCTCGCTCACCATCTCCATGTCGTTCCGGCCCGGCGTCTCGCTGGCCGAGAGCCACCGCATGGGCCTTGTGGCCGAACAGCTCATCCTGGAGGTGCCGGAGGTGAAGGCGGTGGGCCGGCGCACCGGCCGCGCCGAGCTGGACGAGCATGCCGAGGGCGTCCACGCCTCCGAGATCGAGGTGGACCTTATGCCGACGGCCCCGGTCTTTGACCGGCGCCGAGAGGGCTTCGCTCAGGCGCCGCGCGGGCTGACCCCAATGGGCGATGGGTTAAGCTCGTCGCCCATTGGGGTCAGCCCCTCCGCCCGCAGCCGGGCGCAGATCACCGCCGACATCCGCGACCGCCTCTCGGTGCTGCCGGCCGCCTTCAACGTGGGCCAGCCCATCTCCCACCGGCTCGACCACATGCTCTCCGGCGTGCGGGCCGAGATCGCCCTGAAGCTGTTCGGCGACGACCTCGACACCCTGCGCACCACGGCGGAAGACCTGCGGGGGCGCCTCGCCGGCATTCCCGGCCTTGCCGACCTGCAGGTGGAACGGCAGGTGCGCGTGCCGGAAGTGACCGTGCGCGTGGACTATGGCCGCGCCGCCCTCCACGGCCTCCAGCCCGCGCAGGTGACGGATGCGCTGGAACGGCTTTCCAACGGTCGCGTGGTCTCCCGCCTCTTGGACGGCGCGCGGCGCTTCGACGTGGTGGTCCGCCTGCCGGATGCGGCCCGCACCACCCAAGGGCTCACCGACCTTCTCATCGAGACGCCCTCCGGCTGGGTGCCGCTCTCGCAGGTGGCCGAGGTGACGGAGACGGACGGGCCGAACCAGATCCTGCGCGAGGGCGGACGCCGGCGCATGGTCGTCTCGGCCAACACCTCCGGCGGGCGCGACGTGGCGGCGGTGGTGGCCGACATGCGTGAGGTGATCGCGGCGACGGCCCTGCCGGCCGGCATCTCCGCGAGCCTCGAGGGCAGTTTCGCCGCGCAGGAGGAGTCCATGCGCACCATCGGCGGCCTGTCCGCGGTGTCGGCGCTGCTCGTCTTCGCGCTCCTCTACAGCCGCTACCGTTCCGCCCTGTTCGCCGCCATCATCATGGGCAGCGTGCCGCTGGCGCTCATCGGCGCGGTGGGCGCGCTGTGGATCGCCGGGCAGCCTTTGTCGGTGGCCAGCATGATCGGCTTCGTGACGCTCACCGGCATCGCCGCGCGCAACGGCATCCTGAAGATCAGCCACATCATCAATCTCGCCATCGCCGAGGGCATGGCGTTTGGCCCCGCGCTGGTGATGCGCGGCAGCCTGGAGCGGCTGACACCGGTGCTGATGACGGCCGCGGCCGCCGGCATCGCTTTGCTGCCGCTCATGAGCGGGGCCGAGGTGCCGGGCAAGGAGATCCTGCACCCCGTCGCCATCACCATTTTCGGCGGCCTGGTCAGCGCCACGGTGCTCGACGCCGTCCTCACCCCCGTCCTCGTCCTGCGCCATGGCCGCCGCCCGCTGGAGCGGCTGGTGGCGGCGGCGCGGGAGACGGCCCCCGCCACTGCCGCCGCCCGCGCGGACGCCTTCTGACCGGAGCCTGCCATGATCTTTCGCCGCTTTCTGCCGGCCGTCCTCAGTCTCCCGCTGGTCGCCCTGCCGGCCCTCGCCCACGAGCCCGGCGCGGGGGCGAACGGCGGGGTGCGGGTGGATGCCGGCCATTACCACGCGGAGCTGGTGGCCGACGGCACGCCCGCCGTCTCGCTCTATCTCAGCGACGGGTCCGACAAGCCGGTTCCGGCGGACGGCTTCAAGGCCAACGCCATCCTTGTGGTGGACGGCAAGGCCCAGCGCTTTGCCCTCGCGCCCGGCGGCGGCAACCGCCTTTCCGGAACGGCGCCGGTCGCCGTCCCAAAGGGGGTGAAGGGGGTGGTCCAGATCTCCGCGCCCGACGGTGCCTCCGCGCAGGCCAAATACTGAAAGCCGCCCGAAACCCCTTCGCTTCGCCTCGTCTGCCCGGCGACGCACCAAAGAGGCCGACCATGACCCGACCCATGTTCCCATCCGCCCTCTCCCGCCGCACCGTCCTGGCCGGCGGCGCGGCGCTCGGCGCCCTCGCCGTCTCCGGCGGCTGGAAGAGCGCCTTTGCGGCTCCGCTGCTCACGGTGGAAAGCCTCACCCTCGACGTCAACGGCAAGGCGGCGAAGGTCTTCGCGGTGAAGGGCCCATCCGGCGAAGGTCTGTTCGCGAAAGAAGGCGACCGGCTTACCGGCGCGGTGCTCAACGCCTCGCAGACCCCGGTGGCGATGCACTGGCACGGCCAGATCTTTGCCCCGCCGGACCAGGACCGCGCCCGCCCCAATGGCGGCGAACTGGCCCCCGGCGGCACCGACCAGGTGGATTTCCGCCTCACCCCCGGCACCCACTGGATGCACGCCCACACCTTGAGCGAGCAGCAATTGCTCGCCGCGCCCCTCGTCACCCGCGAGGCGGACGCGGGCGATGTCCAGGACGTGGTGATGATGCTGCACGACTTCTCCTTCCGCAGCCCCGAGGAGATCCTGGCCGGGCTTGGCGGCGCCAACGCCGCCGGCGGCCACGGTGCCCACGGCATGGGCCGGCAGATGCAGGGCATGCCCGGCATGGCCATGCCGGGCATGAACCATTCCGCCATGGGCGGGATGGGGGCCATGGGCGGGGCGATGC
>NZ_JAIVFO010000157.1 GCF_029991245.1 Xanthobacter autotrophicus | reverse complement strand
AGATGGCACCTCGTGAATGGGCGATGGCAAAGGCGCAGTTCGCCGTCATCTTCGGCGAGCGCTTCACAAAGGCCATGGCGGCCTGATCTTCAACCCGCCGCCCCCACACGAAATTCCTGACACTCCCCGGCGTCCTGGCGCAGCTCTACGCTAGCGGCTTCCTGCCGGAGGTCTGGATCCCCAATGAGCCGACCCAGGCGCTACGCCGGCAAGTCACCCGCCGCAACCAGATCGTGCGGCAGCGAACGCGACTGAAGAACATTATCCAGTCGATCCTCCACGGCCACCTGATCCCGTCCTGCCCGCACGCCGATCTGTGCGGGCCCAAGGGTCGCGCCTGGCTGGCCGAGCAGGCCGTGCCGGAGGACGAGCGTCTCGCGATCGAGCGGCACCTTCGCGAGTTCGACCGTCTCGGCGAGGACCTGAAGGTGATCGAGCGCGACCTCGCGCGCTCGGCGCTGGCGGATGAAGGCGTGAAGCGGCTGATGACGATCCCCGGCATCGACATGGTAGTGGCACTCGCGATGACCGCAGCCATCGGCGACGTCAGCCGTTTCGGCAGCCCACAGAAGTTGGTGAGCTACCTTGGTCTCAATCCAAGCGTCCGGCAGTCGGGATCGGGACCGGCCCACCATGGGCGGATTACCAAGCAAGGACGCGGCCATGCACGGGGCATGCTGGTCGAGGCGGCCTGGGCGGCAGCGCGCACCTCCGGTCCACTGCGCGCCTTCTTCCTTCGCGTCCGGGCGCGGCGCGGCCAGCATGTGGCGGCGGTTGCGACTGCGCGCAAGCTCGCCGTCGTGATCTGGCACCTGCTCGCCAAAGGCGAGAGCTACGTCTGGGCGCGACCCTCGCTGCACGCCAAGAAGCTGCGCGATCTCGAGCTCAAAGCCGGGCACAAGGCGACACGCGGTCAAAAGGGCGCGGCGCATGCCTACAATATCAAGCGCCACCGCGAGGAGGAGCGGCGCTGGGTCGAGCAGGCCGAGGTGGCCTACGCGCGCTTCGTGGCTGGCTGGAACCCGCGAGGACCGAAAAGGGTGCGCACGGGCGCCGCAACCGAGGTGCGACGATAGAGGCTGCGCGGCAGGGCTCCCACCTCACGCCCTGCTCTTCGCCACGCGGTCACCCGCACGCAAGAGGAGAATATCGCAGATCGGAATAGAAAGCTCTTGTCGATCACATCAGTGGTCCAGGGATGCCTTGGCTTTGTCAGCCTGTGTTTGATGCCATGAGCCTGACAGGCCCGGTCAAACGGATGCCCGCGCCACATGGCGGTCGGACCGGAACGGTTCTTCGGCAGGTCGGCGAACTGGATGCCGTTGTCCGTCAGAACGATCTCGATCCTGTATGGAACGGCAGCCACCAACGCGTCGAGGAAGGCACGCGCCGTTGCCGTGGTGGCCTTGTCGACGAGTTGGGCAAAGGCGAACTTCGAGGTGCGGTCGATACCGACATACAGATGCAGCTTGCCTTCCGTCGTCTGCACCTCGGCAATGTCGATGTGGAAGAAGCCGATCGGGTAAGCCTTGAACTTCTTCCTCGCCGGCTTGTCGCCTTCGACATCGGGCAGGCGGGAGATGCTGTGGCGCTGAAGGCAACGGTGAAGCGACGAGCGGGTCAGGTGGGGGATCGTCGCCTGCAGGGCGTAGAGGCAGTCGTCGAGCGGCAACAGGGTGTGCCTGCGGAAGACGACGATGATCGCCTCTTCCTCAGGTGCCAGAACGCTGGACCTCGGCGCCTTAGGTCCGGTCGGCAGGTCGGCGACCGAGGTCCGCTGCTTCCATTTCGCGACGGTCTTCGGGTTGATCCCGTAGCGCTGGGCCAGAGCCCTCAGGCTCTCTTGACTATGCTGTATCGCTCGACGGACCGCCTCCGTCGTCGTGGCGCATCCATGGAGAACCTGCCCCATAGCGCATCCTTCCATTCCTGCGAAAAGACTGCACCATCAAAGCTCAGGATCAAATAGCTAATACTTGCTTTCTCGTAATGCACCCACTGCACAAGATCAAGTCTGATCTTCTCGATAACCGTCTCTTCCAAGGGTTTTTCGTCGACCATCATGGATGAGCTTGCCATTTTAGAGGAGAGGCAGCAGCAACGCGAGACAGCATAGGCTTCCACTTCGCTGTGCGCGACGTCTCGCAGTGTCGCGCAGGCTGGCAGAGCTTGGCAGTTTGCAAGTCCGCGATGCCGGCACTGAGACCCCATAGCGCGGTGCAACATCAAGCGGCAACCCACGGGCACCATGCCACCCCACGCTCGCGCCCAGCTGCAGGCTGAAGGTGCGGAGCCTGCACAGCATCGCCCCACCAGTGAGCGCCACCGGCGGCCCCGTGCCGAGTCTGGCTTCACGGGCAATTCTCGACGCTAAATCCAATAGTTATTCATACGGATAACCCTCCATCCCGCTCGTCGGCACGCTGATGCGACCCGCACGGTGCGAAGGAAGGCTTCAAATGACCGGGAGGCGCTGCCCAAGGCGTTTAATTGGGGCGTGCCGCGCGGCCTCGGTGGTGGACACGCCTGTGCGCAGTGCGGTAAGCCTGAGGCAAGGTGGGCCAGCGGGGGCTGGAGCGCGCCGCTGCTCGCCGCATTGAGGGATAATGATGCGGTATCTTATTACTGGAACCGCGGGTTTCATCGGTTTTCACTTGGCCAAGCGATTGCTCGACGAAGGCCATTATGTGGTCGGCTTCGACGGGATGACAAATTATTATGACGTGGCGCTCAAGGAGAAGCGGCACGCCATACTGGAACGGTCCAACGGCTTTAAGGCCGTGATCGCCCAGCTTAAGGATAGGGACGCGCTCGATAAGGCCGCCGAGCTCGCCGAGCCTGACGTCATCGTCCACCTCGCGGCACAGGCCGGTGTTCGCTACAGCCTTGAAAACCCGCGTTCCTACATCGATTCGAACCTGGTCGGATCATTCAACGTCATCGAGCTCGCGGCGCGGCTCAAGCCGAAGCACCTGCTGCTTGCCTCCACCTCCTCTGTCTACGGCTCGAACGAGAAAGTCCCGTTTGCCGAGAGCGACAAGGCGGACGAGCCCATGACCATCTATGCCGCCACCAAGAAGTCCATGGAGGTGATGGCTCACAGCTACGCACACCTCCACAAGGTCCCGACCACGGCCTTCCGCTTCTTCACTGTCTACGGGCCCTGGGGACGGCCCGACATGGCTCTGTTCAAGTTCGTGGATGCCATCCGCAAGGACCGTCCCATCGAGATCTACGGCGAAGGTAAGATGAGCCGCGACTTCACCTATATCGATGACCTCATCGAGGGCGTCATTCGGTTGATGGCGGTGCCGCCGGACGAAGCCAACCGGATTACCTCCGACACCTACGCCGACACCCTGTCGCGCCACGCCCCTTTCCGCGTGGTCAATATCGGCGGCGGTCAACCGGTCGCCCTGATGCGGTTCGTCGAGACCATCGAAGCGAGCCTCGGCAAGCCGGCCATCCGCAAGATGCTGCCCATGCAGCAAGGAGAGGTTCCGCGCACCTATGCCGCCCCCGACCTGTTGATTGGCCTGACCGGCTTCCGGCCCGAGATCGACATCGAGGTGGGCGTGCGCCGCTTCGCCGAGTGGTATCAGGAGCATTACTGACCCCGGAATGTACCACGCTCGTCCGAAGGCCTTGGCCCAGGCGGCGTCCCCGCAATTCCTGTGTCCGGTCGGCCTGTAGCGGCCGCCGGCAGGACCGCGCGAGATTCCGCCGCAAGGGGAGCTGTCAGGATTTCCGTGTGAGGGCGGCGGGTTGAACATCAGGCCGCCATGGCCTTTGTGAAGCGCTCGCCGAAGATGACGGCGAACTGAGCTTTGGCCATGATCCATTCACGCAGCCCCCATCTTCCACTCCTTTTCGGAGCGGCTTAAGACGAGGAAGAGGAGCTTCATCGCGGCCTCGTCGGTCGGGAAGTGGCCTCGGGCGCGTATGGCGCAGCTTGGCGTTCAGCGCCTCGATGGTGCTGTAGAGGATGCGGCGGACGTCGGCCGGGAAAGGCGTAGAACGGTACGACCTCGCTCCAGGCGCGTCGCCAGCTCTGGGCGATAGCCTGATAGCGGCGGCCCCAGAGGCTTTCCTCGAAGGCGCCGAGCGCCGCCTCGCCGGCGGCCGCCTTGATGGCGCGGTAGATGCCCTTCAGCGCTGCGGCCGACGGGCTTGCGATCCTTGTAGGAGACGAAGTCCAGGCTGTGGCGCAACAGGTGGACGATGCAGGTCTGGACCATTGCCTCGGTGAAGACGGTCCGGATCGCGTCCGGGAAGCCCTTCAGACCATCGACGACGGCCAGTAGCAGGTCCTCGACGCCGCGATTTCGCAGTTCGTTCATGACGCGCAGCCAGAACTTCGCTCCCTCGTTCTGTTCGAGCCAGAGGCCCAGAACCTCCTTGGCGCCATCGGCGCGGACGCCGAGGCAATATGGACAGGCTTTGTTGCGGACGACGCCCTCGTCGCGGATCTTGACCCGCAGGGCGTCGAAGAACACCAGCGGACAAACCGGCTCGAGCGGCCGCGCCTGCCAGGCGGCGATCTCGTCGAGCACCGCGTCAGTGACGGCGCTGATGAGATTGGGCGAGACCTCGATCTGGTAGAGCTTGCGCAGACGCCCGACGATCTCCCGGGCGCTCATGCCGCGGGCATACATCGACACGATCTTGTCGTCGAAGCCGGGAAAGCGGCGCTGGTGCTTCGCGATGAACTGCGGATCGAACGTCGCCTGCCGGTCAGGCGGGATCTCCAGCTCGATCCGGCCGGTCTCGGTCGTCACCATCTTGCGGCCGTAGCCGTTGCGGCTGGGCATTGCCATCTGGTGTTGGAATGTCACGCGGACCAGTTGCCACATCAATCTCGACAGCCAGATTGGCCCTGGCCTTTTCCTGCCCCATCCCGCGGCGGTGGTCATCGGCTCCGGGTTCCGCATCGGCGCCAATGTGACCATCTACCAGAGCGTTACGCTGGGACGCGTGGAGGCCTCTCGCCCATTTAGCCCACCGTGGAGGATGGTGCGGTGCTGTACACCAACGCCGTTCTCATCGGACCCATCACCGTCGGAGCAGGCGCCACCATCGGAGCGGCCGCTGTGGTACTAGAGCGGTAGCCGATCATATTGAATCGCCGTGGCTTTTCAAATCAGTGCCGAGCTGATTCAAGCTTCCTGCCGGAGTTGGAGGCCGGCAGGCATGGTCAAGGCGCTGTCGCTCGATCTTCGGGTGCGTGTTCTGGCCGCCGTAGCGGGTGGTATGAGCCACCGTGCGGCGGCTGAGGCTTTTGCGGTCAGCCCGGCAAGCGTGAGCCGATGGCGGCAGCTGTCCCGTGAAACGGGGGAGCCCCGCGCCAAGGACGCCGGAGGCGACAACCGTTCCCATCATGTGGAGGCGCACAAGGACCTGATCCTGAGCCTCTTGGAGAAGACGCCCGACCTCACCATCGAGGAACTGCGCCACCTTCTGGCGGAACAGGGGATCGGCGTCGGCTACGGCACGGTCCGGCGCTTCTTCGCCTGCCACGCCATCACGCGCAAAAAAAGACCGCCCACGCCGCCGAGCAGGACCGGGCGGACGTCCTGAAGCAACGCCGGGCCTGGTTCGAGGCGCAGCTCGACCTCGATCCGGACCGGCTTGTCTTCATCGACGAAACCTGGGCCTCCACCAACATGGCCCGCCGCCATGGCCGTTGCCGGCGTGGACAGCGCCTGCGCGCGCTCGTCCCGCACGGCCACTGGAAGACAACCACCTTCATCGCCAGATTGCGCTGCACCGGTATGGTGGCGCCGATGGTACTGGACGGCCCCATCAACCGCATCGCCTTCGAAGCCTATGTGCAGCAAGTGCTCGTTCCCGAGCTCTCACCGGGCGACATTGTGGTGATGGACAATCTCGGTTCCCACAAAGGTCCGGCGGTGCGTCAGATGATCGAGGCCGCCGGCGCAGGCCTCCTGTTCCTGCCGCCCTATAGCCCCGACTTCAACCCGATCGAGAACGCCTTCTCAAAGCTCAAGGCCCACCTGCGCAAAGCTGCCGAGCGCACCGTCGAAGGCCTGTGGGTAGCCATCGGACGTATCGCAGATCTCTTCACGCCGCAGGAGTGCCGGAACTTCTTCGAAGCCGCTGGATATGATCCAATATGATCGGCTACCGCTCTAAAGGACGTGCCGCTGGGCGGCGTGGTGGTGGGGAAATACCGGCCGCGTCATTCGCACCACCGGCCGACGCGCTGTCAGCTCAAGAGGCCGCGCGCCCCTAGGGTTAAAAGCCAAAGAACGAGTAGAGTGTTGTCCGATCAGATCGCGGTGCAATCTGATCGGCGCATGCTTTCAGTTCATGGCCGCAGGAGCACAGACCTCAGGGCGAGCAGGGGCATGCGAAAGGCGTCGCCGGGTGCTCTGTCTCGGTCCACGGCCGCTCAGCGCGGCTTCAGGAAGGACATGAGGAAGTTCTCTTCCTTCGGCGCATTCTCAAGCTGGGCGACCACGACCATCTTCTTCACCTCGCCCCGCTTGAAGGCGGTGAGGAACTTCTCGTAGTCCTTGAAGGAGACGCAGCCGTTGGAATCCCCGCGCGGGCCCAGCAGATAGGTGTGGGCGAGGATGCCGGCGCGGCCAAACATCTTGCCGGTGCCAACCGGGTTGAGGCGAACCGCCTCCACGCCATGGAACAGGGATTCGCGCATGGTCAGCGAATAGGTGTTGGGGGGGGTGGCCCCCACCATCCGCTTCGCCACGTGGCGCGGGTCGTCCATCAACTCGCCGTAGCCCGAATGGGCTTCGAGCTTGTCGCCGTTGGGCATGTAAACGACCTTGCCCTTGATGTCGTAGAGCGCATAACCCGAGCCGGGCGTGGGCAGCGCCACCTCGCCTTCGGACCCGGGCGGCGTGTCGGAGGCGGCGGGCGGCGCGAGGGGCGAGGGCGTGTCGGTGAGCGGCGCAGACGGGTCGGGCAGGGAGGCGTAGGCGAGGCGCTGCTCGCGGATCAGCGGATTGCGCAGGGGCAGCGGAGCCGTGCTCTGGTCCATCTGCTGGAGGGCGCGGATACCGTCGCCGGCGGCGAGCTGGTTGCGGTTGCCCAGGGGATTGGCCATGGGCAGCGGCACGGCGCGCGCAGGTTGCTGCTGCGTCCGCGCCTGCGCGGACGCCTGCGGTGTGCCGGGCGGCGCGGCGAAGGGGGCGCCCTCGATGGAGAGGCTGGTGAGGTAGATACGGTCGGGCTCAAGTTCGAGAGCACCAGACGAGATGATCAGGGACACCTCGGTGACCGTGGTTCCGGCGGCGGCGAGGGAGAGGTCGCGGGCAGGGCGTTCCACCACCCGTGGCTCGGAAACGCTGAACGCGAACGAGCCCTGGGTCGCCCAGACGGCGCCCGCCGCCACCAGCAGTCCGGCGAAAATGCCAGTGCCGATACCGACAAGAGTCGCCCGCCTTGATCCGCTACGCGGACGGCCCTCCGGACCCAGCGGGTCGAAGGGGGAATCCTCGTCCGGTGTCCAGCTCGTATGCCTCATGGTCCCCGCTATCAGCGTTGCCGGTCGTTTCCGGCGCTCGTTCCTCGTCGGCAGGATCCCACGGCGCTGGTGCGACGCAGGGTCTTGCGACGAACGGTCTTGTGACGCACGGTCTTGCGGCGCACAAACCTTGCCCGGTGCGGATCGCTCCGCCCCAATCGCCGGCTTGGTGAATGGTCGGCCCGGATGTTCCCGAACCGTCCTCCAGCCCCGCAAACCTGCCCAGACTCGGTAACTTTTCCCTTTACGACCTTCGTAACACCAGATCACGAAGGCGAGAACAAGGCCAAACGCGACGGACTTTAGCAATCCGGGGCCAGCTTGGCGAGGCCGTCTTATTCCGCTGCGTCACGCCGCGCTGCGTCACGGAGGGCCGAATGGCGGGCCGAAAATCCAGCCCTCGCCGGCGCGCATGGCTCGGTCCGCCGGTGGGCGTCCGGTGCGGGCCTCAGCCGAACTTCGCCGCATAGTCATCGGGCTTGAAACCCACCAGAAGGTCACGTCCCGTGTCCAGCACGGGCCGCTTGATCATGGAGGGCTTCTCCAGCATCAGGTCGATGGCGCTGGCCTCGTCGATGCCCTCCTTGTCGGCGTCGGGCAGCTTGCGGAAGGTGGTGCCGGCGCGGTTGAGAAGCTTTTCCCAGCCCACGGTCTTCACCCAGCCTTCCAGCGTCTTCCGCTCGATGCCGGCGGATTTGTAGTCGTGGAAGGCGTATGCGACGCCGTGGTCCTCAAGCCAGCCCCTGGCCTTCTTCATGGTGTCGCAGGCCTTGATTCCGTAGATCGTCGTCGCCATCGCAATGCCCCGTGTTGAAAGCGTGGACTTTACCGCAGCCGGGCGCGGGGCTCTATCGCATGCACCCCGCGCGGCGCGGACCGGGCGAGCGGTGTAAAGTCGCGGCAAAGCACGCGGCAGGGCAAGGTACAGGGGAGGGGATCTTGATCGCCATCATCTTCGAGGTCTGGCCGGCCGAGGGCCAGAGGGAGACCTATCTCGACCTGGCGGCGCGCTTGCGCGGCGAGCTGGAGCAGATGGACGGCTTCATTTCCGTGGAGCGCTTCGAGAGCATCACCGAGCCGGGCAAGATGCTGTCCCTGTCCATCTGGCGGGACGAGGAGGCGGTGAAGGCCTGGCGCACCCTCCCCATCCATCGCAGGACGCAGGCGGCGGGGCGGGCGGGCATCTTCCGGGATTACCGTCTGCGCGTGGCCGCGGTGCTGCGCGACTATGGCCTTGATGCCCGGGACGAGGCGCCTGAGGACAGCCGCGCCGCGTTCGGCCCCCGCATGGATGCCGACCCGGCGTTCTGAAGTCTGGCGGGGCAGCCGGAAGCGCCCCTATCGCAGCTCCGGCGGCCAGGCGAGGCCCGAGCGGCCCTCGCCGTCGTCCGGCGCCGTGGCGGCGCGGGCCTCATCGTCGCTGAGCCCGATCTCGCGCAGCACCTCGGCGGTGCGGTCGGACAGGTCCAGAGGACGGGCCTCGGCCGGCGTGCGGGACAGGCGCGGCACCGCGGGCACGCGATTGGGGCCGCATCCCGGATGGCGGGCGGCGACGTGGGGATCGCTCCACACCTCGTCGGGCGCCAGGACCGGGGCGACGCAGGCGTCCGTTCCGGCGAACAGGGCGGTCCAGTGGTCGCGCGGCGCGCCGGCGAAGGTCTCCGCGAGCCGGCGCTCGATGTGAGGCCACAGGTCGCGGCGCATGTGGTCCGGCGGCTCGCCGAGGCCGAGGGTGCGCCACAGGGTCTCGAAGAAGCCGCGCTCCAGCGCGCCCACCGCGATGAAGCCGCCGTCGGAGCAGGCATAGGCGCGGTAGAACGGCGCCCCGCCGCCCAGCAGCCCGTCGCCGCGCTCCGGCCAATGGGGCGTCTTCCACAGGGGCAGGTGCATGGCCATGAGGGAGAGCGCGCCGTCCATCATGGCGGCATCGATGAACTGGCCGCGCCCGGAGGCCTTGGCCTCGACCACCGCCGCGAGGATGCCGATGGCGGCGATCAGGCTGCCCCCGGCGAAATCCGCCACCAGGTTCAGCGGCGCCTCCGGCGGCGCCCCCTTGGGGCCGAGGCCGCCGAGCACGCCGGACAAGGCGAGATAGGTGATGTCGTGGCCGGCTTCCTTCGCCCGCGGGCCGTCCTGGCCGAAGCCGGTGAGGGCGCAATAGACGAGGCGGGGATTGAGCGCCGACAGCTCGGCATAGCCCGCGCCGATGCGCTCCGCCACGCCGGGGCGGAAGCCCTCCACCAGCACGTCCGCCGTCTTCACCAGGGCATGGAGCGCGGCGCGGCCTTCCGGGGCCTTGAGGTTGAGGGCCACGTGGCGTTTGCCGCGGGAGAATTCCGCGATGGCCACCCCGGCCCGCCCGCCGCCCACCACGATCACCTCGGCGCCGAGGTCGGCCAGCAGCATGGTGCAATAGGGACCCGGGGCGAGGCGGGACAGGTCGACGATGCGCACCCCCGCCAGCGGGCCGCGCGGGGCAGGGAAGAGCGGGGCGGCGGAGAGC
>NZ_JAIVFO010000156.1 GCF_029991245.1 Xanthobacter autotrophicus | reverse complement strand
CCCTTGACCCCCTGCCCCCGCCCTGCAATCTCCTCCACCGAGATACGGAGGAAACCCATGACCGCAACGCCGGCTTACGATCCCAGCAACATCTTCGCCAGGATCCTGCGGGGCGAACTGCCGGCGCACAAGGTCTATGAGGACGACAAGGCCCTCGCCTTCCTCGATATCATGCCCCGGTGCCCGGGCCACACCCTCGTCATTCCCAAGAACCCGGCGCGCAACATCCTCGACATCGACCCCGAGGACCTCGCCTATGTGGCGAAGATCGCCAAGAAAGTGGCCATTGCCGCCAAGGCCGCCTTCGCGGCGGACGGCGTCACCGTGCAGCAGTTCAACGAGGAAGCCGGCGGGCAGGTGGTGTTCCACCTCCATGTGCACGTCATCCCCCGCCATGCCGGGGAAGCCATGAAGCCGCCGGCGAGCGCCATGGAGAAGCCCGAGGTGCTGGCCGAGCATGCAGCGCGGCTGAAAGCCGCCCTGGCCGGCTGAGCGCGGCGCGTGGCTCTTTCCCCCTTGGAGCTGGCTCAAGCGGTTGGGGTAACGGTTCGCGCCCCGGCGCGGCTCCATCTCGGCTTCCTCGATCTCGGCGGCGCCGTGGGGCGGCGCTTCGGCAGCCTCGGCATCGCCATCGAGCGGCCGGTGACGGAGGTCACGGTCACCCGCGCGGCGGCTGATGCGGAAAGCGGGCCTGACGCCGCCCGCGCCGCCCGCGCCCGCGATGCGGTGCGCGCCGCCCTCGGCGTCACCCAGGCGTTCGCGGTGGCGGTGGATTGCGCCCTGCCCGCCCACAACGGGCTCGGCTCCGGCACCCAGCTGGCGCTGGCGGTGGGGGTGGCGGTGGCGCGCCTGTCCGGCCATCCTCTGTCGGCGCGCGAGGTCGCGACCCTGCTGGGGCGCGGCCGGCGCTCGGCCATCGGCATGGAAGCGTTCGAGGCCGGCGGCGTCATCCTCGACGGCGGCAAGGCCATGGCGACCGCCACGGGCGATGGCGCGGCCACCACCGGGCCGGGCGCCCCCCCGCCCCTCCTCGCCCGCCTGCCCGTGCCGGACGCCTGGCGCATCCTCCTCGTCTACGATCGGGCGCGGGAGGGCCTCTCGGGCGACGCCGAGATGAAGGCCATGGCGGCGCTGCCGCCGTTTCCGCCGGAGCGCGCCGCCCATTTCTGCCATCTGATGCTGCTGAAGGCCCTGCCCGCCCTCGCGGAGGGCGATGCGCCGGCGTTCGGCGCGGTCATCGGCGAATGGCAGCGGGCGCTGGGTGATCATTATGCCGCAGCGCAAGGCGGTGCCCGATTCCTCAGCGCCGACGTGGCCGCCGCCATCGCGGTGGTGGAGGAAGAAGGCCTGCCGGGCGTCGGCCAAAGCTCTTGGGGACCCACGGGTTTCGCCATCGTGGGCACCGAGGCCGAGGCCGAGGCGCTGCTCGGGACCTTGCGCCGGCGCTTCGCATCGTCCACAAACCTCTTCTTTGATTGCGTGCGGGGCAACAATCGGGGCGCCGAACTCGTCGCCCTTTAGGGACCTCTGCTGCGGGCCAAAAACGAAAAACACAAGGAGGACGGCGCGGCGCTCCCCAGCACCCCGCCGATCGGCTTGCACCGCAAGCGCATCGGATGGTGCATGCTCTGCCGCACCGGCAGGGACGGACCGGCCGGTCGGCTCGGGTCAGCCTGGTCGGTTCCGGCTCGGGAGGGCAAAACGGACGCTCTGCGCCCGGCGGCGTCGCGGGAGAACAGGCTGGGAATCATGGATCTTGCCCTCATCGCCCTTTCCGCCCGGCCGCTGGCCGCCAGCGCCGCCCGGGCGGGTTTCGCCGCTCTGTCATTCGACCTGTTCGCCGATCTCGACACCTGCGCCCATTCGGCGCGCTGCGTGCGCGTGCACAAGAAGAACGGCTGCGCCTTCGACGGCGACGACCTGATCCAGGCGCTGCATTCGCTGGCGCCGGCGGGCCTGCCGGTGGTGCTCGGCGGCGGGCTGGAGCACGATCCCACCCTCATGGCGCGCATCGCCGAGCGCAACCCGATCCTCGGCAATGCGCCGCAAACGGTGCGGGTGCTGAAGGACCCCATCGCCCTCGCGGCACTGTGCGCCCATCTGGGCATCCCCCATCCGCCGATCACGCTGGAGGCGCCCACCCCCGAGGCCTTTGCCGGCGCGAACGTGCTGGAAAAGAAGATCGGCGGCGCGGGCGGCGCCCACATCCGCCGCCGCGAGGCCGGCGATGTCTCCCCGCCCGCGCCCGGCTACTTCCTCCAGCGGGAGGTCGAGGGCCAGTCGCTCTCGGTGCTGCTGCTGGCCAACGGCAGTTCGGCGCGCCTCATCGGCGCCTCCCGCCAGTGGCGGGCGGAGGACCCCGAGCACCCCTTCCGCTATGGCGGCGCCGCCGGCCCCATCGTGCTGCCGGAGGCGTTCGCTGCCGAAATGCAGCAGGGCGCGCTCAACGTGGCCCTGGCCTGCGGGCTGGTGGGCCTCATCTCGGTGGACTTCATGGTGTCCGGCGAAGGCTGGTTCCTGGTGGAGGTGAACCCGCGGCTCGGCGCCACCCTCGACATCTTCGACGTGGACCCGCTGCCGCCCCTGATGGGCCTGCATCTGGCCGCCTGCGGCGGCCGGCTGCCGGATGTCCTGCCCGTGCCGTCGGAAGCCCACGCCGCCGGCGTCATCTATGCCGACCGGGACATGGTGGTGCCGCAGGAGGCGTGGCCCGAGCATGTGGCGGACCGCCCGCCCGCGGGTGCCGCCGTGGCCAAGGGCTCGCCCCTGTGCACGGTGCGCGCCACCGGCCCCTCGGTGGAGATCGCCGAGGCGCGCCTTGTGGAACTGACCCGCGCCCTCAAGCGCGAACTCGGGCTCGCGCCCGAACCCACCCTGGCGCCGTGAGCCTGCGGCGGCGGCGGGTGAGCCGCAACCATGCTGTCGGCTGAGATCGCCCGCGCCTTCGAGGCCGCCTGCCGCGCCGAGCTTTCGGCGCTGAAGCCCGGCAACGTGCACATCTTCGCCGCCGGCCACGGCATGGAAGTGGCCCAGTTCGAGCACGCCGCCGCCGCCGCCGCACCGGCGGTCGCCGAAGCGGACCTTAACGTGGGTGCGCGCATCGAGGCGGCGGTTCAGGCTTCGCTTGCGGTGGCGGGCTGCAACACCAATCTCGGCATCATCCTGCTCTGCGTGCCGCTCGCCGCCGCGGCGGAGCAGGGTCCAGGCGATCTTCAGGCCCGGCTGCGTGCCGTGCTGGACAGCCTCGACGTGGCCGATGCGCAGGGGGCCTTCCGGGCCATCGTCGCCGCCAATCCGGGCGGCCTGGGCGCCGTGCCGGATGCGGATGTGCGGGCATCCCCGACCATCACGCTCAAGGCGGCCATGGCGATGGCGGCGGGGCGCGACAGCATTTCCCGGCAATATGTGACCGGCTTCGAGGACATTTTCAGCCTCGGCGTGCCGGCGCTCGGCGAACGCCCGCTGGCACGCGAGCGCGTGGAGGCCGCCTATCTCGCCTTCCTCGCCACCTTTCCTGACAGTCACCTCGCCCGCAAGTTCGGCACCGCGGCCGCCGAGGCCGTACAGGCGGAAGCGCAGACGGTGCGGGCGCAGGTGGAAGGCCTCAAAGGCCAGCAGCGGCACGACCGGCTTCTGGCGTTCGACGGCCGGCTGAAGGCGCGCGGCCTCAATCCCGGCACCACCGCCGACCTGACGGTGGCGAGCATCTTCGCGTCATTGCTGGCCCGGCCGCAGCAGGCGGACTGAACCGCTCCATCGTCTGCGGGCAACCTGAACGAACGACGCCACGGCGCCTCAAGATGAGCGCGCCGTGGCGTCGGCTCAGAACTTCACCGCGAGCGCGGCCTTGCCGGCGTTGTAGCTGGCGCCGTCGCCGGCCATGCCGTCATAGGCGAGGGTCAGCGTGACGCCGGTGGCGAAGGCGAGGTCGATGCCGAGGCTCGCCACCAGGCTGTCTTCGGCGATGGGCAGGCCCTCGACGCCGAACACGGTGCCGGTGTTCACGAAGGCCACGGCGGCCTCGGGCACCACGTCGCCGAACGCATGCCGCCAGCCGGCGGAGGCGTGGGGCGTCACGGCGATGCCGTTGCCCGCGGCGAAGGTGCTGGCGAGGCGCAGGCCCAGCGTGGTGTAGGCGGTGTCGAAGGACGTGCCCTGGGAGGACAGGCCCGCCACCGGGGCGTTGGTCTCGGCGAAGCTGCCGAGGTCCACGCTGGTCCAGCCGATGCCAGCGAACGGCTCGAATGCCACCCCGCCCAGCGCCACCGTGTAGCCCGCTTCCGCGAACAGGTTGCCGGCGGTGCCGTCATAGCTCGCCCTCGGTGCCTCGCCGGTGAGGGCGACGAAGCGGCTGGTGTCGATGCTGCTCCAGCCGTAGGCAGCTCCGGCGCGCAGCTTGATGGCGTCGAAGCGCGCCCCGCCATAGGCGGCGATGCGCCAAGTTTCGGTATCCGCCGAGGAAAAGTCCGTGCTGGTGGAGGCGGAGGAATAGCCGGCGGCGAGGCCGAACACCGTGTTGGCAAGGCTCACGTCGCCGCCGAGCAGCACGCCGCCCACATTGGTGTCGGCGGCGGCGGCATTGCCGTCCGAATCCGTGGAGAGCCACTGGCCGTAGCCCTGGGCCCAGCCGGTCCACACCGGCGCGTCGGCGGGCGCCTTGATGGCCTTGAAGGCGTTGGCGGCGGGGGATGACGGCTCGGCATAGGCCCGCGCCGGACCACCGGCCCCGAGCGCCGCCGCGCTGCCCCTGGCGCCGGCATAATCCGCCTGCCGCAGCCGGCCGAGGATGAGATCGTTGACCAGCATGTTCTCGGTGGCGATCTGCCCCGGCAGGGTGGCGTGGATGTCGCCGGAGAGCTGGGCGAGGGCGAGGGTGGGAGTGTCACCGGCGACCTGGGTGACGAAATCGCCGTAGAGGGTGGAGGAGCGCGCCTTGTCGCTGCCGCCGATGCGCTCCAGCGCGCCGGCCACCGAGAGCTGGTTGCGCGTCTGCGCGAAGCTGGCGAAGGCCACCCCGGTGCGCTCCAGCGCCAGCGTGACGCGGGTGTCCTCGTAGCTCAGTTCGGGCGTGACGAAGAGATAGCTGATGGGGTTGGCCACGGTGAGCCCGGCGAAGGTGCCGGATACGGCGGTGTCGGACGACACGATCGTGTAGATGCGGCTCCAGGCGAGGGCGCCGTACATCTCCACCTGGGCGCCGTCGGCGATGGTGGCGGTGCCGCCCACGGTGATGAGGTCGGTCTTGCCGTTCGGCGCCACGTCCACGAGATAGGTGCCGGCGAGGGTGGCGTCGCCGACCACCGCGAGGGTGCCATAGGGCGCGGCGCTGGTGCCGGGAGAGAGGAAGACCGTGCCCGAGGCCGCAAGGCTGCCGAGGGTGCCGTTGCCGGTGAGCACGCCGGCGTTGGTGTCGTTGCCCGACAGGATCAGGTTCGCCTTGGCAAGCGACGCGGTGTCGAGGGCAAGCGCCGCCTGGTCGAACACCAGGTCCCCGGCGAAGGACGAGGTGCCGGTGAGGGTGGTGAGGGTCTGCGCCTGCGCGGTGACGCGCTCGAAATTGCGATAGGTGGCGGCGTCGCCCAGCAGGCTGGCATTGAACGTGACGTTGTCGCCGAGCGCGCCGAGCTGGAGGGTATCGGTGCCGCCCTCGGCGTCCACGACGCCGGTCACGCTGCTGCCGGTATGGTAGACGAACAGGTCGTTGCCGCCGCCCATCTGGACCGCATGGGTGGTGCCCGAGATGGTGCCATAATTGACGATGGTGAGGCTTTTCGAGCCATCCACGCCGGAATTCACATAGCGGATGCCGTAGCCGTCGAGGCCCTGGATGGTGCCGTAATTGGTGACGCTCATGGCGGCAAAGGCGTCGCCGCCGTTGCTGTCGTCGGCCAGGATGCCGTTGTTGGCGCCGGAGATCAGGGCCGAGGCGTGGGTGACGTCGCCATTCACGATGGTGCCGCCGCCGATGGCGATGCCTTCGCTGGTGCTCGGCTTCTCCTCGCCCGGCTTGATGCCCTTGGAGCCGAGGCCCTTGATGGTGCCGTAGTTGTAGACCGTCCCGGCCTGGTCGAAGTCCACGCCGTCGCCGTCGCCGAAGCTCGCGGCGGGATCAAAGGTGCCGGTGATGGTGCCGGAATTGGTGAGCGTGCCGGTGCCGTTGGAATTCACGCCGGAGCCGTTGCGGCCCTCGATGGTGCCCGTATTGGTGACGATCAGCGTGTCGCTCGGACCGGAGGCCTTGATGCCGTGATAGGCGCCGGAGATGAGCCCGCCCGCATAATTGTTCACCGTCATGGTGATGGGCTTGCCGATATCTTCGCCATCGATCTTGATAGCCGAATTGTTCTGCGTATCCGCGGTCCCGTCCGCGTAATAGGAAGAAATCGTCCCGTAATTGTCGATGGTGACGCCGTTGGTGCCCTGGATGGCGTCATTGTCGGCGGCGGTGATCAGGCCGGTGGACCGGTTGATGATGGCGATGGTGGCATTGGTGGAATAGATGCCACCCAGGTCGATGCCCTGGCCATCGACGGTCGACTTGATGGTGCCGGAATTGTCGATCTTCAGGACGGGCGCGGCGGTGCTGCCCACCGTCGAGCTGATCTTGATGCCGTCGTCCGTGCCCGCGACCACGCCGCCCTGCTTGTTCGTCAGCGTGAACGACTGGAGCGTGTCGAAATTGGCTGCCGCGTCGAACTTGATGGCGCGCTTGCCGCTCGACGTGGTCTCGATGGTGCCGGAATTGGTGATGTCGATGGTGCCGCCGCCGAGCCGGATCGCGTCGGAGCCGGCGGAGGTGATGGTGCCGGAATTGTCCACGGACACCTTGGCGGTGGTCGCGGTCGCCTTGTCGAAATCGAAGGCCTGACCGGTCTGGGAGCTGATGGTGCCGGAATTGGTGATGGTCACCGTGCCGTTCGCCAGCGTGCCGTTGATGCGGAAGGCATCGTCCTTCGACGTCACGAAGCCGGTGTTGCCCAGCGTGAAGGCGCCGGAGACGTTGCTCGCCGTGTCGATGGTACGGCCGTTCGAGGTGATGGTGCCGTCGTTGGTGATGACCACGCCCGGGTCGGCCGTCGCCGGCGCGCTCCACTGGATCGCGGAGGAGGCGCCGCCTGCGAGCGTCGCGCCCTGGTCGATGGTGCCCGTGTCGCTGCCGGAAACGCTCTGCTGCCCGGCGGCCGGGGGCACGGTGAAGGATGCCGCAAGCGCGGGTGCCGCCATGCCGACCAGGAACAGGGAGAGGACGAGGCGGCTCGACGAGGCATACAGCGCGGGCATGGCGTTCCCCAAAAGGTATCAAGGGGCTGCCTAGGGGCCTTGCGTAACATTTGGATGACAAGCGCAAGTGCAGACCGCGCGCCCGGCCCGGCCAGGTTTGCCACGACCACGCCACAGGCTGGCGCGCCGGCCCGTCAGGACGCGCCAGGACAGGCCGAGGCCAGCGCCCCCCGGCGCCGCGCTTCAAACCCACAGGCGGGCGGTGTCCGGCGCGATGCGGCCGTCGTGCAGCGCGCTCGCCACCAGAACGCCGGCGGCGCCTGCCGCGGCCAGCCGCTCAAGATCCTCCGGCTCCCGGACGCCGCCGGCCGCATACAGGAGCGGATGCCGGCCGACGCCAGCCGCGCGGACGGCGGTCCGCTCCAGGGCGGCGAGATCGGGCCCCTCCCCCGAGCCGACCCGCGCCAGCGTCATCACGATCACCCGCTCGGGCCACAGGGTCGCATCCTCATGCACCGCGACAGGTCCGCGCGGGCCTGCGGCATCGTGGTCGAGGGAAAGAATGATGCCCGCGGCGGCGAGCACCTCGCCTGCCCCTGCGTCATTGGGAAGCGTTTCGGTGCCGATGACGCTGGTTCCGCGACCCCGCGCCGCACGCGCGTGCACCTGGGCGGATTGCACCTCGCCGGCATCGACCCACAGGTCGAGATGGGGAAACTTTGCCTTCAGCGCATCAATGACTTCGCCATGTCCGCCCGTGCCTGCGATGGCATCCAGGTCTGCCACATAAAGCGTGCGGAACGGCGCCAGCGCGAGGAGGCCGGCCACCACGTCTTCCGCCGCGCTGGTCGCGGCCAGCGGTGTGTGGATGGGGCGATATGCGTCGCGTTCTCCGCGCAGGGCGTGAACGACACACCCTCCCTTCAGGTCAACGACAGGGATAAGCTGCATCTTAGAATGACCCTGTTTGCCCCCGGAAAGGTGCCCTATGCGCGTTTTCATCTGCGAGTACGTGACATCCGGAGGATTGCGCGACAAGCCCTTGCCCGAAGCGGCCCTTGCGGAAGCCCGCCTGGTTCGCGACGCCCTGGTCATGGACCTTGAGGAGCTGCCGGGAATCAGTGCGGTCCTGGCCTATGACGACCGCCTGCCACGGCCCAAGCACGACGCGGTGCCAGTGCGAAAGGGCGAAGATCCCTGGATCACATGGTCCGGCCTCGCGCAGGAGTGCGACGTGGTGTGGCCCATCGCGCCCGAGGCCGGCGGCCAGCACAGCCGCATGGTGCGCCTGATGCGGGAGGCGAACGCCCGCATCGTTGCCTCCGCCTCCGATACGGTCACGCTGCTCAACAGCCGCTTGAAGACGGCCAAGCGCCTTGCCGAGCATGGCATTCCCCACGTGCCGACCTATCCCATCGATGCCCTGCCGCGCGGCCTCGACGGCGACCTCGTGACCCGGCCCGACGACGGCTCCGGCTGGGCCAGCGCCCGCGCCTGGCCCAACCGCGCCGCCCTGCCACGCGGCGCCGGCCTGGTGGTGCAGCCTTATGTGCACGGCACTTTTGCGAGCCTCGGCGTGCTGGCGCGCGAGGATGGCGTGACCCTGCTCGCCGTCCACCGGCTGCACATTTCCCATCTGGTGGGCGTGTTCGGCTTCGAGGGGGTGACGGTGGGCGCCATCGCCGACGCGGACGGCAGCCTCGCAGCCCTGGCGCGCGACGTGGTGGCGGCCTTCCCGGGCCTGTCGGGGCTGCTGGGCATCGACGTGATCCTGACGCCGCAGGGCGCGGTGGTCACGGAGGTCCATCCGCGCGTCACCCCGGCCTATGCGGGCCTGCATGCCTCGCTGGGCGTCAATCCGCTCGCTTTCGTGCCGGAGCTGATCCGCGAGGGCAAGCCGCCGGCGGTGCCCCATCTGCCGCGGCCGACGCCCGTGGAGGTGAAGCTCCGTTGAAAGGCGCGGGCGAAACCAATAGGAAGGCACATCGATCAAGGCCGGCGGCCCGCCGGCGCGTGAGACCCATATGACGTCCGACGACACCCCTTCCCTCGCCGATGCGCTGGCTGAAACCGACGCCGGCGCGCGCGCCCGTCCGCTCAACACGGACCGGCTGTTCCTGCGCGCCCTGCCGTTCTATGCCCGGCACGGCGTCTTCGAGGCCGAGCGCGAACTCGGCCAGCGCTTCGTCGTGGACGTGGACTGCTGGCTCGACACCCGTCCCGCCGCCTGGGCCGACGATGCCGCCCTCACCGTCTCCTACCAGCAGGTCTACGAGCAGGTGGCGGCGGTGGTGACCGACGACCCCGTCCGCCTCATCGAGACCCTGGCCGAGCGCATCGCCACGCGCCTCCTCGACCATTTCGAGACCGTGGAGCAGGTGCGGGTGGTGGTGCACAAGCCCGGCGCTCCGGTGACCGGCGTGTTCGGCGACGTGGGCATCGAGATCATCCGCACCCGCTGAAGCACGCGCCGTCTTGAGGGGCGGAACGACGCGCCCCGCTTTCGCGCTCCGCTGCATTGCGCCATAAAGCAGCCGGCGGGGGCGTCCGCCGGACCAGCATGGGAGTGCGCGGTGAGCGAGTTGGTGACCTTGAAGACCTATCTCGGGACCTGGGCCGGCGCCGACGCGGGCCGCCTGGCGGTCGCGCAGGCCGTGACCGCCATCGCCGAGGCCGGCGTCGGCATCGCCGATCTCGTCGCCCGCGGGCCGCTGGAAGAGGGCCTCGCCTCCATTCGCGGCACCGATCCCAATGCCGGCGGCGACGCCCAGAAGGAGCTGGACGTGGTGGCCGAGGAGCGCATCAAGGCCGCCCTCCTGCCC
>NZ_JAIVFO010000155.1 GCF_029991245.1 Xanthobacter autotrophicus | reverse complement strand
TGGGATCGGCGCCGGCCAGAAGTTGGTCCAGAAGCGCGTCAGGAATACGGGGGGCTTTGCGTCGGGCCATCGGGAACCTCCATAAGGTCCATCATGACCGCCCCCACACGAAATTCCTGACACTCCCGGACGCCGGCGTCGATCGTGTCGGTCTTGTCTTCGCGTACGCAATCACCCGCACCTGCTTGGGGTTCGCGATCACCACCTTCTTCACGTGTGGCGTCATTACCGCCGCGACCGCCGCCGCGTTGCCGGTCGCCTCGACCACCACCACATCCTCCGTCATCAGCGTCGCGGCGAACGCATTCAGGAGTTCGCGTCGCATTCGACGCGTCCCAGCCGCTTGAGTTTGCCGTCTTCCCAGGCCACCGCCTCAGCGAAGGCGCGGTGAATGTCCAGTCCGATGATGCGCATGCCTCCTCCCTTCCGAGCGTTGCTCGTCAAAACGGGAGCTGGCGGGCGACACGACACCTACTGATCCGCGCTCGCGGCGCATCCGGGCAAGTCGCAAGGGGCGGCCATGTAACGAGCTCGGGCTCTCGGCCCAACGTCTATCGGCGGTCTGCCCACACCTTCGTGCTCCCGGTGCCCCGCGTCCCGGATGGGTTCACCATAAGGCCGTTCCAAAAAGAGAAAAGCCGGACGAGAAAGGCACCGCCGACATGGTGCGCACCATCAAGGAGGCGACCGTCAAGCGCTTCCACTATGACGGCCACGATCAACTCCGAGCCCACCTCGAAAGCTTCATCGCCGCTTACAGCTTCGCCCGGCGCCTCAAGACCCTGAAGGGTCTCACGCCCTACGAGTTCATCTGCAAACGTTGGACGATCGAGCCCGAAAATTTCACGCTCAATCCAACCCACCAAATGCCGGGACTAAACATCTAAATGGCCTGGCGTCCGTCGCTCCCGATTATGCGGACGCCGTTCTTTGGACATCGCTCCCCATGGCGGGCGATGTCCACCAGCGTGCCGAGATCGGCCCATGCGGTTTGCTCGCGCAGGTCCCGGACTGCCGGCGACGGGATCACATCGCGGCAAGGGCCTCGATCGCATCGGGAATCGGATAATGGTGATTTCCGACGAACAGTCCGTGGCTGTCGATGTGGTCCGCGTTCGGCAGCGTGCCGTGGATCTCGTGATCGAAATATTGCAACACGTTATTCTTGGTGAAGTTCCCGGCCACGATGGGGCGGCATTCAAAGCCTGCTTCGGTCAACCGCTGCACCATAGTCTTGCGGTCGACCCCGGCTTCGCGGCGCAGGACGAGGCTGAAACCGAACCAGCTGCTTTCACCGATCTCGTGCTGGATGGTGAACAAGGGGTGGTTGCCGAGCTTTTCCTGCAGCAGCGTGCCGTTCGCCCGGCGCCCAGCGATCAGCTCCGGCAGCTTCTTCAACTGCTCGATCCCGAGCGCTCCCGACATCTCCAATGGCCGCAGGTTGTAACCCGGCAGGACAAAACGGAAGCTCTCCTCGAAGGGATCGTCACTCTTGGTGCCGGTGACCAGATTCTCCTTCGGGAGGTTGCGCGTCCAGCCATGGGCGCGCAACGCAAGCATGATATGATAAAGCTCTTCGTCGTCGGTCAGGGTCACCCCGCCTTCCATGGTCGAGATGTGGTGCGAGAAGAAGCAGGAGAAGCTTCCCATCGCCCCGAACGTCCCGGTCGGTCGCTTGGCGAAGGTCGCGCCCATGGATTCGCAATTGTCCTCGATCACCACGATATTGCGCCCGGACGTGATCCGGGTGATGGCGTCGAAGTCATTGGGATTGCCCAAGAGATTCACCACCATGATCGCGCGGGTGCGGTCGGTGACGGCGTCCTGCAGCGCGCCGAGGTCGTAGTTCAGCGTCAGCGGGTCGATGTCGACGAATTTGACGTGCATCCCGTATTGGCACAGCGGAAAATACGTGGTGCTCCAAGACACCGCGGGGACGATGACCTCATCGCCGCGCTCCAGTTTCAACGCCGGATTCTTGGTGAAGAACAGAGCCGCCACCATCAGCAGGTTGGCCGAGGAGCCGGAATTCGACATGACGGCGAAGCGGCTGCCGAAATGGGCAGCGAAGCGGCCTTCGAATTCGGCGACCTCCACGCCCATGCTGTAGCGGTCCGACGCGATAACGCGCTGGATGGCGGCATATTCCGTCTCATCCCAGGACGACGTTGCAAGAGGGAAGCGGAAGCTCATGATCCAGCCTTTTTGAGATAAAAGGAATAGGTTTGGGCAATGCCGTCTTTCAGGTTTGTCGGTGCCTGCCAGCCCCAGGCCTCAAGCCGAGCGACTGACGACAGCTTGCGCTTCATACCGACCGGCCGCGACAGGTCATGGGTGAACCGGCCTTGCCAACCCACGACCTCGGCCGTGGCCGCGTAATACTCGTTGATGGAGTGGTCCTGGCCGAGACCGACATTCATCACGTCGGGCAGTTTCTCCATATCGGCCGCCGCCCGCCAGACCGCATCGGCCAGATCCCCGGCATAAAGGAACTCGCGACGCGCCGTTCCGTCGCCCCAGATCTCAACCTCGTCAAGACCCAGCCGCTTGGCTTCGGCAACCTTGTGGATCACTGCTGGAACGAGGTGGGAGTGGGCGGGATCGAACTTGTCGTACGGACCATAGAGGTTGCAGGGAATCAGAGTTTTATACTGGGCCCCCGCATCCTCGCGCCGGATATATTGGCAGAGCCGGAGCGCCGCGATCTTGGCGATCGCATAGCCTTCGTTGGTCGGCTCCAATGCTCCGGTCAGGATCATGTCTTCCGTGAGCGGATCATCGTGGCCCGCAGGATAGATGCAGGTCGAGCCGAGATTGAGGAAATGCCGCACCCCGGCTTGCCGCGCGCCCATGATGATATTGCGCCCGATGGCAAGATTCTCTTCCAGGAAGGCGACCGGGTGGGCGATGTTGGCCTGAATTCCTCCGACCCGGCCTGCCCCATGGATCACAAGATCAGGTCGTACCGCTGCGACATAATCCGCGACGGCCTGATAGTCGCGCAAGTCAAGATCAGCGCTCGAAGGTGCGAGAACTTCCCATTGCGCGGCCAGAAGATGTTCCTGGAGGTTGCGGCCGACCATGCCTCGCCCGCCAGTGATGAGAACTCTTCCGACCGGCATCGTTCGTCTCAAATGCTGCTTGAAACCGGGGTTTCATATCCGTGGTGGCGGAGCAGGGCAAGGCGTTGCGCCACCTTGAGGTCTTCGGCCACCATCTCGGCGCACATCTCCTGCACCGTGGTTTCCGGCACCCAACCCAGCTTCTCTTTGGCCCTGGTCGGATCGCCCAGCAGCGTGTCCACCTCGGTCGGACGGAAATAGCGCGGATCGATGCGGATCATCACGTCGCCTGCCTTCACCGCAGGGGCCTTGTCGCCGGTCACGGCTTTCACGGTCGCGACCTCGTCCACTCCGGAATCGGTAAACTCTAGAGTGATCCCAAGTTCTGCTGCCGACCAAGTAATGAATTCGCGCACCGTATATTGTTGTCCGGTTGCGATCACAAAGTCTTCGGGCTCGTCCTGTTGCAGCATGAGCCATTGCATGCGGACATAGTCCCTGGCATGGCCCCAATCGCGAAGGCTGTCGATGTTGCCCATGTAGAGGCAGCTTTCCAGCCCTTGGGCAATATTGGTCAGGCCCCGGGTCACCTTGCGGGTGACGAAGGTTTCGCCGCGCCGGGGGCTTTCATGATTGAACAGGATCCCGTTGCAGGCATAGATGCCATAGGCTTCACGATAGTTCACCGTGATCCAGTAGGCGTAGAGTTTCGCCACCGCATAGGGCGAGCGGGGATAGAAGGGCGTCGTCTCCCGTTGTGGGATTTCCTGGACGAGACCGAAGAGTTCCGACGTGGAGGCTTGGTAGAAGCGGGTCACCTTTTCTAGTCCGAGGAACCGGATCGCCTCGAGAAGTCGCAGCGTGCCGATGGCATCCACGTCCGCAGTATATTCCGGCGCCTCAAAGCTGACGGCCACATGACTTTGAGCGCCCAGATTATAGACTTCGTTCGGACGCACCTCAGAGAGAATACGGGTCAGATTGGAGCTGTCGGTCAGGTCGCCGTAATGTAACTTAAAGCGGGCATTGTCGATGTGCGGATCCTGAAAGATGTGATCCACGCGCTGGGTGTTGAACAATGAGGCACGGCGCTTGATACCATGCACCTCATAGCCTTTATCCAGCAGGAATTCCGCAAGATAGGAGCCGTCCTGTCCGGTAATGCCAGTGATAAGGGCGACCTTGGCGCTCGACATCGCGGATCTTCTCCATCACCGTTACAGAGCGTGCACTTAGTGTCGAGCATATGGGCACAGTTAGTGGGTTCGATCAAGCTCCACCGAGGCCATGGCATCGATATTCCTGTTGGTCATTAGCCTGGAGCCGTTCTGAGGAATATCAACGATCTGCCCAAGCCTTGCGGCGACGTGCCGCTTAGTTGGCCACTGTGAACCCTTTCCCTCGAAGCGAGTCTACACGTAATACGGGACACTTCTATTAATAAATCTAATACTTGCTCTCCATCCTCCGTCAGCTCGGCGGACCTCGCCGGAGGCACACTTCCTGCCAATTCTTGGCAGGAAGAAACGGATTCGCCGCTCGCTCAATCCAGGAAGGTCCGCTCCTGCTGCCCAGGTCGCACCAAGACGATGCGCGCAAAGAAGACATATGTTCTGTAACTATCATCTCATGTTATGAAACTGGCACGACGCAGCGGGATCGACGAAACGTCGTGAGGAAATGGCGTTACGCTGCGACGGTCATGAATGGACCCACGGGGCCAATACGCTATCCGCGCGATGGGCATTCGACTTTGGCTCCAGCCGCTGCGGTGCCGGCCGGGCCCAGCTTCTCAATGGCAGTGACGGCGGCCGCAAGGGCAGGGTCGCCCATCGCTTCGACCGTGCCGACGTTGGCGGCAAGGCTGCGATCGGAGAACATGGAGACCAGTACCACCCCATCGGGGTTCAAGGTCAGCGCGCGTGCGACCAGCACCCGTCCGAGCGCGCTAGCAGGGTCGCCCCCAAGAGCGGCGACAGCCCCGCGAAGATTAGCATTCGTCTCCATCCGCCGGGAAATGTCGGCCAGCACTCCGTCCACGCCCATCACCGAATGGGCCAGCGTGCCCATGCCCGCCGCGCGGCCGGCGTCGAATAGCGCTGAAGGAGACGGTGTGTCCGGCGCGGGCAGGGCGAATTGCGCCGCCCCGAACGGCGCGCCGCGCGCGATGCAGGCGGCCGCCACGTCCGTGCCTGAGGCCACAGCCACGGCGCGGGCCTTGCCGGATGTGAGGATGTCCTCCAGCGCTCGCAGGATGTCGTCGCGCGCGATCTCTTCCACGGTGGCATTGTGCAGCGCGTAAAGGTCGACGTAGTCGGTTCCCAGCCGGCGCAGGCTTCCTTCGAGTGACTCCCGCAGCAGCTCGGGGGTCAAAGGTTGCTTCTGGTTGGTCTGCATCCCCGACTTGCGCAGCTTCTCGCGCAAGCCCGGTACGGTACCGACCATCTGCCGTGCGACGTGGATCAGGCGGCGGGTGACCATGCCCTTGATCCCGCCGGTGCTCTTCGGCGGGGCGAGGCCCACCTTGGTGCAGAGCCCCACTTGGTCGCGCCGGCCGCGAAAGAATTCCGCCGCGATCTCCTCGGCGACGCCTCGGCCGTAAGCAGGCGCGAGATCGAACCACGCCAACCCGCGGTCATGCGCAGCCGCCATTGCCCGTAGCCCGTCTTTAGCCGAGACGCGGGAGCCGAGCGAAGCGCAACCAAACCCGAGAGCCGATGTCTCAATGCCTGTTTTGCCGAGGGAAATCCGCTTCATCCGCCCATCCCGGCTCTCGTCGGAAGCCTGATCGATCTTGCGTGGCGCTCCGGCGCAGCGCGATCACCAACGGCCCGGCGCTGAGACACGCTCAGTCACGATTCCACCGCATACTAGCATAGCGGGACCGGTCGCGCAGGAGGGTCGAGATCATTTTGCGTGCGCGATATGCCCGCAGCTCCAACAGCGCGCGGAACGCTCTCCAGCGGTCACGGGGGTGTTTCAATCGCGGGGTAGTGGCCAGCAGCAAGATGTTGAACACGGGAGAGACCAGGAGCGCACCGGCCTTGACCAGCCACCTCACCTTGCTGACAGGGCTGGTCCCCTGGACCTCGTATTGGTGGCTGATGTTGCGATCCCATTTGCGTTTCAAAGCCGTCATCGTCGGCCGCGCGGGGTGGTGGACCAGGACTTCGGGGGCATAGACGGCCGGGTAGCCCGCCTTCGTCGCGCGCTGGCCCCACTCGGCATCCTCGGCGACCGAGATGCCGACGAATGGGCCTACCGCATCGAACACCTCGCGCAGCATGGCGAGGTTGGCGGACACCGAGAAGTTCTGTTTTTCGATGTATTTTTGCTGCGGGAAGGCATATACTTGTTCATACGCCTCGGCCGGGCTGGGATTTTCCGGGTCGAGGGGGAAAATCTGGACGCCGCCGCCGATGACCTTGGTCGCAGGATCTTCGAACCGCTTCAGCAGTCGCGCCTTCCAGTTCTTGTCGAACAGCACGTCGGCATCGGTGAAGGCCAGGATCGGTGCATGGGACAGCGCCACACCGCGGTTGCGCGCAGGCCCCGGCCCCGGCTCCAATTCGGAGGTCAGGTTCACCTGCGGCCAAGACGCGACCACGGTGGCCGGGTCTTCGCGCGAGCCGTTATCGACCACAATCACTTCGACATCATCCATGTCAAATTGACTGTAGAGAGATTGTAGAAAGGCGGCCAGATATTCGGGCTGGTTGAGGTGGGGAGCGATGATGCTCAGAACCGGCCGAGTAGAGGCATTCTCCTGGCCTCCCATGAGCGCAGAAGGAAATGCTACCGGTCTGATATCCGAGACGCGATTGGCGCTCATCCTGACCTCATGAGACCCGATTGGGGCAAAGAAAAAACAATTTTACGTTGTGACGTTACTGTAGCTCATTTGAGCGCCGCCGCAATCCCCTACGCAAAATCTTGACAAGATGTCATTTCCTTGTCAAGGTCTTTCATGAAAGTTAGACGGCAATGTGGTGCGGTTCTTGGGTTGGTTTATGGGTTAAGAGGTATCGTTAGCACTACTTTGGCAGAATCAGATTGGTGGTCTCCAGATTGTCCTTCGGCAGTGGGGCATGTTGGGCAAGTGATGCCCAGGAGAATGCCCTGATGAGGGCTCTGCGAAGCTGAGGCAAGGTCGGTCGTGGGGGACCCCGCCGCAGGCTTTTTTCTCCCACGGCCTGCTCCAGGTGGCGGTGCTGGAGGAAGGCATAGGCGATCATGGTCATCAGGGCGTGACGGTGGAGGCTGCGCCGGGTGCCGGCCGCTGGCGCTCGATGGCCATGGCGAGGGCTTCCAGCGCGATCTGTGTGTGCAATGTCTCGCGCATGGACCAGCCGACCAGCTTGCGGGTGTGCATGTCGAGCACGCCGGCAAGGTAGAGCCAGCCTTCGCCTGTGGGGATGTAAGTGAGGTCCGCCAGCCAGACCTGGTTCGGGGCCAGGGTCATGAAGTTGCGGGCGAGCCGGTTGGGAGCGATCGGATAGGAATGGCGGCTGTCGGTCGTCCGCGTGCGCCTTGGCACGGCGGCCAGGCCCCGGATGCCGGCGCGGCGCATGAGCCGCTCGATCCGGGACCGGCCCACGCGCCGACCGTGCCCCCTTAGGACCGCATGGATCCGGGGCGCGCCATAGGTCCCGCTGCTCTCCGCGTGGATCAGCCGGATGTCGTCGGTGAGCGCCCGGTTGGTCTGCGCGCGCAAGCTCTCCGGCCGGGCGCGCCAGGCATAATAGCCGCTGGCCGACAGCCCGAGGGCCGCGCACATCACGCGAACCGGCCACACAGCGCGATGCTCATCGACGAACCCGAACTTCATCGGGAGGCCGCTCCGAAGATGAGCGCGGCTTTTTTTAAGATGTCGCGCTCCATCCGCAGGCGTTCATTCTCCCGCCTGAGCCGGGCGTTCTCGGCAGCAAGGTCGGCCGGCGAGGGGGCCGCCGCCTGCGGGATCGGGCGCCGCGCCGGCCCCCTCGCCTGGGGGGCGACGTCTCTCACCCACCGGCGCAGCACCGTCTCGTGCAGCCCCAGTTCCTGAGCCACCTGTGCGGTGGAAAGGCCGCTGGCCGTGACCCGTTCAACCGCCTCCCGCTTGAACGCCTCTGGAAACACCCGACGCCGTGCGCCCATCGAACACTCCTGTGAAGCTCGCCAAAGCTAGCATGGGTGTCCACCAAAACGGGGGAGGATCACTCTGCAGATCGGCTCGACCCCATAGGCTCTACGGTGATCGTCGATGAAAGCGATCATCGCTTGAACGGGCGGTCGAGCTCTGCCTGGGCAAAATACGCCGACGCCTTGCGCAGGATCTCGTTCGCCTGTCGAAGCTCCCGGTTCTCGCGCTCAAGAGCCTTGAGCTTGGCCGCCATGTCCGTCGTTAGGCCGGGCTTGCGGCCGCTGTCGATCTCGGCCTTCTTGACCCACTCGTTCAGCGTCTGCGCCGTGCAGCCGATCTTGCCCGAAATCGACATGATCGCCGCCCAACGGGACGGATGCTCGGCCTCATGGTCCAGCACCATCCGCACCGCACGGGATCGCACCTCAGGCGAGAACTTGTTCGTCGTCTTGCTCGTCATGGCTCCACCTTCTCAGGAGTTGGAGCCTCCGACAAACCCGGCGCGGTTCAGAGCGTTGCGCTCCGCACCATCGCGCCTTATCAGCCCCTGAGACAATATACTTCAAGATGGCGCCCGCGTGGGCCCGGCCAAAAGGCTTCGGAAGATCCACGCTTCAGGCGGCCGAGCCCCTTGCACCAGCCACAAAGGCCGGGCCATTGGGCGGCACCAGCCGCTTTAGATACTGACCATAGGCGCTCTTGCCAAGGGCGCCGGCAAGCTTTTCCAACTGAGCAGCGTCGATGAAGCCCATGCGGTAGGCCACCTCTTCCGGGCAGGCGATCTTGAAGCCCTGACGCTTCTCAAGGGTGGCGACGAAATTGGCTGCATCCAAGAGGCTGTCCGGGTTGCCCGTATCGAGCCAGGCATAGCCACGGCCCATGACCTCCACGGAGAGTAGGCCGCGCTCCAGATAGATCCCGTTGACGTCAGTGATCTCCAACTCGCCGCGGGGCGAGGGCTTCAGGTTGGCGGCGATATCCACAACCTGCTTGTCGTAGAAATAGAGCCCGGTGACGGCCCAGTTGCTCTTGGGCACGGCCGGCTTCTCCTCGATGGAAACCGCCCGCATGTCGGCGTCGAACTCCACCACGCCGTACCGCTCCGGGTCGGTGACGTGATAAGCGAACACCGTCGCGCCGGTCTCGATCTCCTCCCCGCCGCGCAGCAGCTCCGGCAGACCGTGGCCGTAATAGATATTGTCGCCGAGGATCAGCGCCGAGGAGCGGCCGGCCACGAAGTCCGCGCCGATGATAAAGGCCTGGGCCAGCCCGTCCGGGCTCGGCTGCACCGCATAGGTCAGCGAGATGCCCCACTGGCTCCCGTCTCCCAGCAGCCGCTCGAACGCCTCGCGGTCATGGGGCGTGGTGATGATCAAGATCTCTTTGATCCCCGCCAGCATCAAAGTGGTCAGCGGATAGTAGACCATCGGCTTGTCATAGATCGGCATAAGTTGTTTCGACACAGCCAAAGTGACCGGATAAAGCCGCGTTCCCGAGCCGCCCGCCAGGATGATCCCCCGCATAGACTCTTCCTTCCCATTGCAAGGCCGGGACAAAAGTCGTCGCGCACCGGCCGGTCCAATTGGCGCGTCGACTTTCCGAGAGGGACGTAACCCATGATGAGCAAGAATGTCAATCAGCGTCCAGAACCGCCATTTGTCTAGGCGGTGTGGACGGATTTGATGAGGATGAAGCTCAGGGCGAGGGCGACGATGGCGGCGAAGCCGCACTCGGTCTTCTCGCAGCGCAGGGCGACGCGCTTGAATCGCTTCAGCTTTCCGAAGCACTGCTCGATGCGGGCACGGCCCCGGTAGAGCGCCTTCGGGAAGAAGGCCGGGCGGTCTTTCGCATTGGATT
>NZ_JAIVFO010000154.1 GCF_029991245.1 Xanthobacter autotrophicus | reverse complement strand
GGCCCCCCGCCCGTAAAACCGCTGCGCGTGAACTGGGGACCGGGCCCCGTTATGTTCCAAAGATCATGGCCAAAGATCACGACCAAGATCACGGGATGGGGCAGTTCTGCGCCGCCTCATCGTTTTCGTCCGAGCCGTGCGGCTGGACGATGGCCGGGGGATCGCTCGCCGGAAAGGTCTCGTCGAGGGCCTCGTCGAGGGTCCTGGAGTCGTGAGCCTTGTGCTCGCATCCTGCGGCGCGCGCGGCTTCGTCCTGCCCTGAGGGCTCGGGTTGTTGCTTCGGCGCGGGGTCGGGACGCGAAACGGCCGGGGGATCGCTGGCCGGAAAGCTCTCCTCCAGCGCCTCGTCGAGCCGGGCTTCGGCCTGGGCGGAGCGGTTTGGCGACACAGATGGCCTGCTGTTCACGGCAACATCCTCCAACGTGCGGAAACACTGTCTCCGCCGCATGGAATCAACGCCCGTGCCGGGGCTTGCGTTCCCCTTTCGCCCCGCTTTCGCCCTTGGCGATTGCGTGATCGGGGCTCCGCTGCGCGCCGACACCGGAGACCCGGGGGAATCGGGTCTCCGGCCCAGTCGCATGGCGGTCGGTCCTCCATTCAAAGGTGGTGCGAGAAGAAAGATCCGGGGGTGGCCGCAACCGGCCCCCGCGCCGAGGACGCGCGCAGGTGAGCGCGAGACCAAGAGAAGCGTCTGAAGCTTCTCTTTTGCTGGGTTGGAGGTGCTTCACCGCTCCGGCTGCTTCACCTGAACGGGTCCGGCTCCAGGCCACCCCCGGCAAGCTGCCCCGGGAGGGGGGCAAACTTGGAAGATCCCGGGTCCGGACGACGCCGGACCCGGAACGGGCCTCAGTAGAAGCCCGGCTCAGAAGAACCCGAGCTTCTTGGGGCTGTAGCTCACCAGCAGGTTCTTGGTCTGCTGGTAGTGGTCGAGCATCATCTTGTGGGTCTCGCGACCGATGCCGGACTGCTTGTAGCCGCCGAACGCCGCATGGGCGGGATAGGCGTGGTAGCAGTTGGTCCACACCCGGCCGGCCTGGATCTCGCGACCCATGCGGTAGGCGCGCGAGCCGTCGCGGGTCCACACCCCGGCACCGAGCCCGAACAGCGTGTCGTTGGCGATGGAGAGGGCTTCGTCCTCGTCCTTGAAGGTGGCGACCGACACCACGGGGCCGAAGATCTCTTCCTGGAAGACGCGCATGTTGTTGGTGCCGAAGAACACGGTGGGCTTCACGTAGAAGCCGTCCGCGAGGTCACCTTCGAGCAGGTTGCGCTCGCCGCCGGCCAGCACCTTGGCGCCCTCGGCCCGGCCGATATCGATGTAGCTCAGGATCTTGTGCATCTGCTCCGAGGAGGCCTGCGCGCCGAGCATGGTGGCGGGATCGAGCGGCGAGCCCTGCTTGATGGCGGCGACGCGGGCCAGCGCCTTCTCCATGAACTTCTCGAAGATGCTTTCCTGCACCAGCGCGCGGCTGGGGCAGGTGCACACCTCGCCCTGGTTGAGGGCGAACATGACGAAGCCTTCCACCGCCTTGTCGAGGAAGTCGTCGTCCTGTGCCGCCACGTCCTCGAAGAAGATGTTCGGCGACTTGCCGCCCAGTTCCAGCGTCACCGGGATGAGGTTCTGGCTGGCATAGCCCATGATGAGGCGGCCGGTGCCGGTCTCGCCGGTGAAGGCGATCTTGGAGATGCGGGTGGAGGAGGCCAGCGGCTTGCCGGCCTCGAGGCCGAAGCCGTTGACGATGTTGAGCACGCCGGCGGGCAGGAGGTCGCCGATCAGCTCGGCGAGCACCAGGATGCTGGCGGGGGTCTGCTCGGCGGGCTTCAGCACCACGCAATTGCCGGCGGCGAGCGCCGGGGCGAGCTTCCACACCGCCATCAGGATGGGGAAGTTCCACGGAATGATCTGGCCCACCACGCCGAGGGGCTCGTGATAGTGATAGGCCACGGTGTCGTGGTCGATCTCCGAGAGCGCGCCTTCCTGCGCCCGCACGCAGGCGGCAAAATAGCGGAAATGGTCGATGGCGAGCGGGATGTCGGCCGCCGTCGTCTCGCGGATGGGCTTGCCGTTGTCCCAGGTCTCGGCGCGGGCGAGCAGGTCGAGGTTCGCCTCCATGCGGTCGGCGATCTTGAGCAGCGCCAGGGCGCGCTCGGAGGCGGAGGTGCGGCCCCAGGCCCTCTTGGCGGCGTGGGCGGCGTCCAGCGCCCGCTCGATGTCGGCTTCATCCGAGCGCGGAATTTCGCAGATCACCTTGCCGGTGATGGGCGAGATGTTCTCGAAATAGTGCCCGTTCACCGGCTCCACGAAGGCGCCGCCGATGAAGTTGCCGTAGCGCGGCTTGAAGGGCGAGGCGTGCTGGCTGGCGAGGAATGCGGGTATGTTCATTATTCCCTCCCGAGAGTTGGTGCCGCAGATGGTTTGCAGCGCCCGTGCCAGATCTCGCGGGGCCGCTGGGCGGCTTTATTTGCAGTGCGGGAAGATGCTGGCTTGTCTTGATTTTGCCAACGGCGGCCAAGCCTTGCCGGAACGTCCGCTGGACGCGACACGAATAGTCGTGCCAGACTGACGCACATAAGAACAAGAGCTGCGACACCTGTTGCAAATTGCGACAGGTGTTTCAGGGAGAAATGCCAAGCGAGGGACCAAGATGCCTGCTGCGCCGACGCCCGCCGTGTCGACCTCTGCACTATCGTCCTGCGCCGCGACCGATGCCGTCCTTGCCGCCCGACGCCGCTTCTTCTCCGGCGCGCCGGTGGCGGAGGACGCGCTGGCGCAGCCCATCCTGCGGTCCTGGACCCGCTGCGCCGCGCGGGGCCTGGGGCCGCAATCCCGCTCGCGGATGGAGCCGCTGACGGACGGCGAGTTCGCCGCCCGGCGCGAGCGCCACGAGACCCTGCGCCGCCGCTGCCGCCCCGAGCTGGAGGCGCTCCACGCTGCCGCCCGCGCCGCGGACAGCATCGTCATCCTCACCGATCCGTCGGGGCTGGTGCTCGATACCGTGGGCAGCGCCGACTTCGCCGACCGCGCCGCCAAGGTGGCGCTGCGCCCGGGCGTGAGCTGGAGCGAGGCCGAGACCGGCACCAATGCCATCGGCACCGCGCTGGTGGAGCGCCGGCCGGTGGAGGTGCGCGGGGCCGAGCATTATGCCGAGGCCAACGGTATCCTGAGCTGTGCTGCCGCGCCCATCCACGACCCGTTCGGGGAACTGGTGGGCCTGCTCGACCTGTCGGGACCGGCCTCGGTGCCGCATCTGCACGCGCTGGCGCTGGTGGAACTGGCCGCCGGCCAGGTGGAGCACCGCATGTTCGAGGGCGCCTTCCCCGACCAGAGCCTGGTGCGCTTCCATGCCGACCCGAGCTTCCTCGGCACGGCGCGCGAGGGCATCCTCGTGTTCGAGGATTACCGCCTCGTCGCTGCCAACCGGCCGGGCCTCGCCCTGCTCGGCCTCGGCTGGGATGCCTTGGGCGCCAAGCGCTTCGGCGACCTGTTCGAGGGCAGCCTCGGCAAGGCGGGGGAAGAGCGGCGGGTGCGTACCCGCCGCGGCGATGTGGCCATGCGCCTCGAACGGCCGGGCCTGCCGGTGCGCACCATCGCGCCGCGCGCCGCGCCCGCCGTGGAGCGCCAGCCTGCGCCTGTGCCCGCGCAGCCCCCCGCCCAGACGGGCCCGCGCTTCGACGTGGCCACGGAGCGCGATCTCGGCCGCGCCGTGCGCCTCATGGAGGCCGGCGTGCCGGTGCTGATCCAGGGCGAGACGGGCGTCGGCAAGGAAGTCTTCGCCCGCCAGATCCACCGGCGCGGCAACCGGGGCGCCAAGGCGTTCGCGGCGGTCAATTGCGCGGCCCTGCCTGAAGGCCTCATCGAATCGGAGCTGTTCGGCTACGAGGAGGGCGCCTTCACCGGCGCCCGCCGCGCCGGCTTCAAGGGCCTGTTCCGCGAGGCGGACGGCGGGGTGCTGTTCCTCGACGAGATCGGCGACATGCCGCTCTCGCTCCAGAGCCGCCTGCTGCGCGTGCTGCAGGAGCGGGAGGTGACGCCGCTCGGCGGCGGGCGGTCGGTGGCGGTGGATTTCGCTTTGGTCTGCGCCTCCCACCGCGACCTGAAGCAGCGGGTGGAGGAGGGCGCCTTCCGGGCCGACCTTTATTTCCGCATCGCCCAATATACGGTGACCCTCCCGGCGCTCCGGACCCTCGCCGACCGCGAGGCGCTGGTGGATCGCCTGTGGACGGAACTGGCTGGCCCGTCCCCCGACGCGCCCGCTTTGGCCGCCGAGTGCCGCGCGGCGCTGGCAGGCCACGACTGGCCGGGCAATTTCCGCCAGCTGGTGGGCGTGTTGCGGGTGCTGCAGGCGCTGGCGGAGCCGGGTGAGGTGTTGGGGGTCGAGGCCCTGCCAGCGGACGTACGCAGCGCCCCGCTCGAATGGCGTGGCGCGGGACGGCCGGCGGAGATCATGCCCGCCGGAGCCGAGGCCGGGGATTCGGCTTCAAGGGATCTCGTAGCGGTGACGCGCGCGGCCATGGAGGCGGCGCTTGCGGCCAGCGGCGGGAACGTCTCGCAGGCCGCCCGCCGGCTCGGCATCCACCGCAGCACCCTGCATCGCCACCTCGCCAGCCGCGGGTCCCGCACCGGGCACTGATGCCAACGGCCCGTGAGCTTTGCTCATGGGCCATTGGTTAAGCCCGCGCGGCGCCCGGTTCCGGCTGTTGCCGAACCGCTCCCGGGATTCGCAACCCGGGGTCCCCGAGTTGCGAAGCGTCACCCACTTGGCATGGGTCGAAGGTTGGCATCGGTCGAAGGCCGAGGCCGATGGTCGGGGTGGGCGATCAGGCCGCCGGCCGGGCGACGTCCTCGGCGGCGTGCATCACCTCGGCGAGGGCGGGAAGCACCATCTCGCGCATGTGGCGGCCGTAGAACAGCGCGAAATGGCCCGCACGGGGCACCACCAGCTGCCGCTTCAGGTGGGCTGGAATGTTGACGCACAGATCGTGGGCGGCCTCGGTCTGGGTCCGCGCGGAGATGTCGTCCATCTCCCCCTCCACCGTGAGAAGGGCGGTGGTGGACAGGGCCTCGGCCCGCACCTCGTGCCCGGCGACGGTGAGACGGTCGCGGGCCACGGCATTCTCGCGGAACACGGTTTCGACATTCTCCATGAAGAACTCGCCCGCCACATCCATCATGTTCCAGCACAGGCGGGCGAGGGGAAAGTGCATGGGGTCGTCGCCGTCGTCGAAGGCGAGGCGGAACGGCAGGTCGCCGCCCGAAAGGCTCTGGCGCCACAGATAAAGGGCAAAGGCGTCGACCTGCCGCCAGGCGGGGAAGACGCGCCGTCCCGCACCGGGAAAGGCGGGGGAGACGGTCTCGATCACCTGCCGCTCCAGCGCCTCCAGCGAGCGCTCCTGCAGCACGCGCCACAGGCGGGTGGGGTTGCGCGAGGGGTCGATGGGGCCGCCGATCAGGCTGAGGCTTGCCGGCGCGGTGCCCGCCTCGGCGAGGAGGCAGGCGGCGGCGAAGGCCGGCAGCGCCCCCTGGCAGACCCCGATGATGTGGATGCCGCCCGCGTTCCCGGCCAGCGCGCGCGCCATCTGCGCGGTCTCCACGCAATTCTCGGCGAAGCCGAAACGGCCGGCCGAGACCGGCACGTAGCGGGCATTGGGCCATTCGGTGACCGCCACCGCGTCGGCGACGCCGAGCAGCGCCAGGGCCAGGTCGCGCATGAGGAAGGGATAGGCCCCGGCCATGGGCGCCACCACCAGCACCCGGCGGCGCGGCTGCGGGCTGCGCGAGAAGATTCGCAGCTGGCCGAACGGCAGGCGGGCCCCCACCACGTCTGCCACCGCACCGCTCCCGGCGATGCCGAAGGCCTGGTATGCCTCTTCGCTCAGCCGCTCGCTTTCGGCGGGCGCGCCGAATTGGAGGGGGCGCAGATCGTCAAGCCACATGGCGCCGGTTGATCCTCCCGCATCGTTGGGGGGCATCATAGGGCCAGATGCACCGGCCGCGCCATGCTCCTGACGGCACAGGCGAAAGCACCCCTACCCTGATCCGTCGGCGCCGCCCGTGTTGTCCCGGCCGGCGGCGGGCCGGATCAGAGCGAGGCGGCCGAGCGGGCGGCCTGGTCGTAGTGGCCGGAGAGGGTGCGCATGACGGCGGCGATCTCCGAGAGCTTGCCGGGGGGGATGCCGGTGGCCACCACCGCGCTGGTCAGCAGGGCCTCGCGCACCTCGCGGTAACGTTCGCAGGTGGCGCGGCCCTGTTCGGAGGCCATGAGGGTCTTTTCCTTGCCGCGCCGCCCGGAGGCGACGAGGCCGAGGGCCTGGAGCTTCTTTGCCGCATAGGTGACGAGGTGGGTATCCTCCACGTCGAGCACGAGGCACAGGTCGGCGATGGTCTTCGGCCGGTCGCGATGCACCACGTGGTGGAGGACCTGCACGTCGAGGGGCGACAGGTCCGGCACCCCCGCGGCGGCCATGCAGCGCACCATCCAGCGGCCATAGGCGTGGATGAGCATGTTCAGGCCGAACTCGAACTCGGAAAGCGCCGGCAGGGCGCCGTCCGCGAGGTGGGCGGAGGAGACGATGGCGGGGCAGGGGCGGCCCTTCTCCCTCAAGGCGTCGCTCATGGCCTCACCTCTGTTCAGGCATGGCCGCCCGTGGCCATGCCGGCAGGCGACCTCGCCGCTCGCCGGAGGGATGTTAAGTCATCCCAATAATTCGTCAATGAACTGTCGATGTTTCTTCCTGGACATGACTTGTCCACGGGGGCGTCACGGGCCGTCCGCGCCCCGCGTCGTCTCGGCGCGGACCAGCGCGAGGCCCCGCAGAAACAAAAAAGCGCCCGCCGGAGCGGACGCCTCTTGTCTGCAGTGCGAAGGACGCGTGCCTCAGTACGAGAGGGCGGCCACCTTCTGCACTTCGATACGGTCGGCGATGCGGCTGATCTTCAGCGTCGTGCCCTCGCGGCCCACCGGGCCGGGCATGGAAATGAGCTGCTGCTGGCCGGGCTGGAGCAGGGTGGACACGCGGACCACGGCGGGGCTGGCGCCCGGCTCGGCGGCGGCGTCCAGAGTGGTGATCACCTCGTAGCCCTTGGCATCCTTGACCCAATAGGTCACGGCGGAAGCCTTGCCGCCCAGGTGGGTCACGATGGCCTGGCGTTCCGCGGGAAGGGGCTCGCCGGCGAAGGTGGTGGCGGCCACGGTCACAGCGGCCGTGGCAAGGAGGCCGGCCGCGCCGGCAATCTTGAGGATGTTGTTCATGTCAGCCTCTGCGCACGCGTGCGGCCGACGGCCTAGGTTTCGGTGCGCTTATCTGCGCTAAACATATCGTGATTGCTGCGATGCACAATCCGCATTTTCCGCAATACAGAAATGCATTCCATTCATGGCAAGCGCTACCTGTGTACCTTAATCACCCCGGAGGCCCGAACAGCACGCGCAGCTTGTTCCCGAGGCCCGGGGTGCGTCCTGCGTCACGGAGCATGGCCAACCACACGCCGAACACGATGGCGAGGGGATTGCGGCTGGTCGTGGCGCCGGCGACGCCGAAGCTCAGGGGCTCGCCGCGCGGGGCCTCGGCAAACGTGCCGAACAGGCGGTCGAACACGATGAGCACGCCGCCGAAATTGCGGTCGACGACGCTGGCGTTGGAGGCATGGTGCACCGCGTGGTGGCGCGGGGTGTTCAGCACCCATTCCAGCGGACCGAGATGGGGCGGCCGGGCCAGGTGCAGGAAGAACTGGTAGACGAGGCCCGCCCCCAGCATGCCGAACACCGCGAGCGGCGGAAAGCCCAGCGCCACCAGCGGCAGGTAGAACACGAGCCCGCCGGTGAGATGGCCGCCCCAGCCGATCCGCACCGCGGCGGACAGGTTGAGCCGCGTGGCCGAGTGGTGCACCGAATGGGTCGCCCACAGCCAGCGCACCTTGTGCATGGCGAGGTGGTGGAGGAAGTAGCAGAACTCCACTGCCAGGAAGAGCGCGGCCCAGACCGCGACGCCCCGCATGGGAATGTCGAACAGGCGGTGCTGGGCGACGAAGAACACCGGCACGGCGCCGAGCGAGGCGGTGAGCGCGCCGATGACCTTGTTGCCGGCCGCGATGGCAAGGGAGGCGGCGCTCTCCCCCGCGTCGTGGCTCTCCACATGGTTCACCTTGTGGAACAGAAACTCCGCCACCATCAGGGCGAGGGCGATCAGCGCGAAGCCGCCGGACTGGGGTAGGATGGCGCCGCTGGTAAAGAAACCGGCCATGGCTTCACCTCCTGCATGTGGAGAGCGCCCCCGCGCCCCGCGCCCCGCGTGTCGTGTCCGTTCCCCGGTCTCGGGCAGAACGCCCGGCCGTGCCGGGAGGTCGACTGCCGGGCCGCGGCTTTGGGGCGGATCGCCGCGGCCCGGCGCTCCGGGCGGTGAAGCCCGGAAGGGGTGGCTCAGTAGCGCGACACGGTGCCGGAGCGGGTCACGCTGTTGCCGGCGGGACCCGTGGTGGTGCGGGAATAATCGTAGGTGCCCGGTGCCGTCCGCGTGACGCTGCCGGAGCGCGCGGCGGTGCCACCGTAGGGTCCGGTGGCGACGGCGCTGCGGCTGCAGGTGCCACCGGCGCAGCTGCCCGCCGCGGCGCTGTTGTAGGTGCCGCGCGGGGTGGTGGTGGAACTGCTCCTTGTCCAGGCGGCGGCTTCGGTGACGGCAGCGACCGAGACGAACGCGGTGAGGGAGAGGGCGAGCACGGTGCGGTTCATGTCTGGCTCCGAAGGATGGGCCGCTCGGCCCGTTGCGATGGCACCACCTTCGGCTCCGGCCGTTGCACCCGGTTTGCACCGGGGTGAGGCGCTGTAACGTTTTGTAACCGCCGCCGCTGCGCGTATTGCTGGCCGCTCCCGGCTTGGCGACACTCCCCCATGGCCCAGCGCACCCTTCTCCTCGTCGAGGACGACCGCGAAATCCGTTCCCTCCTCGCCGATTTCCTCGGCCGGGAGGGCTATGGCGTGCTGGCGGCGGAGGATGGGGCGGCCATGGACCGCCTGCTGGCCACCACGCGGCCGGACCTGGTGGTGCTGGACCTGATGCTGCCGGGGGAGGATGGGCTTTCCATCTGCCGGCGGCTGCGGGCGCGGGGCGGCCTGCCCATCCTCATGCTCACCGCCAAGGGCGACGACGTGGACCGCATCGTCGGCCTGGAAATGGGGGCCGACGACTATCTGGCGAAGCCCTTCAACCCGCGCGAGCTGCTGGCCCGCATCCGCGCCGTGCTGCGGCGGGCGGACGGGGCCATGCCCCAGCGCGAGTTCCAGTCGCGCCGCGTGGCCTTCGCCGGCTTCGTGGCCGATCTGGACGCGCGCAGCGTGGGGCGCACCGAGGGCGAGGCGCTGGATCTCACCTCCGCCGAATTCGAGCTGCTCGCCTGCTTTCTGGAGCGGCCCAAGCGCGTGCTTTCCCGCGACCAGCTGCTGGACTGGACCCGCGGGCGCAGCGCCGATCCCTTCGACCGCACCATCGATGTCTCGGTGAGCCGGCTCAGGCGCAAGCTCGTCGCCGCCGCGCCCGACGCGGCCCTCCTCATCAAGACCGTCCGCAATGGCGGCTATCTCTTCGCCGCCGATGTCCGCACCCTCTGAACCCGCCCCCGGCGCCCGGCCCAAAGAGCGATCCCTGCGCCGCTTCGGCATCGCCGCGCGCATCGCGGTCATCGTGGTCGGCGCGCTGGTGGCGGTGCAGGTGCTGATGCTGGTGGCCTATATCACCGAGCGCCGCAGCGCCGCGCCCCTCGGCCCCTTCGTGCCCGTGCTGCAGCGGGTGGCGGCGCTGGCCCAGCTCCTCGGCGAGGTCACGCCCGCGCAGCGCGATCTCGCCCTGCGCGCAGCCACGGTGTCCGGATTTGCGCCGGTCTACGTGGTCCAGCGCCCGCCGGTGGAGACGCCGGCCTATCTGGGCTTCGCCGCGGTGCGGATCCGCCAGCTCATGGGCGGCGCGCCGGATCGCGTCGTGGCGCTGGCCCTCATCGGCGGGGAGGCGGCAGGACCCGGCCCGGTGGAGCGCCTGCGCGACCTGCGTGGCGCGCGGCTCCGGGTGGTGGTGGGGC
>NZ_JAIVFO010000153.1 GCF_029991245.1 Xanthobacter autotrophicus | reverse complement strand
CGCCGGCGCCGCTCCACCGAGGTAATCACCTCCACCCGCGACAGGGTCATATGACTACTCCTAGGATTACCCCTAGGACTCACGTCATCGCCCAAACTCCGCAAGGCGGCCCTCGCCGGATGGGTACGCCCAGCGCCGTGGGGCGGCCGGTCGAGCTCCGCGCCTATGCCGACCGGATCGAGCTTCGCCAGGAGGGCAGGATCGTTGGCGAGCAGTCCGGGGGCGGACAGCTCCTGTTCCACCTCGTCAGCCGGCTCTACGAGCAGACCTCGGTCATCGTCACCACCAACGTCGCCTTCGGCGAATGGCCCTCAGTCTTCGGCGACGCCAAGATGACCACGGCGCTCCTCGACCGGCTCACCCATCACTGCGACATCGTCGAGACCGGAAACGAGAGCTGGCGCTTCAAAAACAGGATCTGACGTCAGCCCGCCAAGGCCGTTGTGGAACGCCACTCCGCCTACGGCTCCGTGCCGTTCCACAACGGCAGCGTCGATCAAAAGCCAAAGGGGGTTCCTTCTTGGATGCCGATCCGGGGTCCCCTTCCAACACCGTTTGACACCCGGTGTCAGGGGGGCGTCAATTATCTCGTTGGAAGCGCGCCGCACGTCGGTCATCACCTCTGTAACCGGACCGGCTGGCGACGAGGCTGCCGATGCGCTCTTGTCGTCGTTACCGCTTATTGGCGAACCCCGAGTTCCTTCAGAACGGCCGTCACCCCAGCGCGCCAATCGGGGCGGGACAGGCCAAAGGTGGCGAGGGTTGAACCGTCCATCCGTGAATTGGCGGGCCGTTTCGCCGGGGTAGGGAAGGCCGAGGTTGGGATATCCTCCACCGTGACCGCCAAGCCAGCCTGCGCGAAGATTTCGCGCGCGAAACCCGCCCAGCTGATGTCGGGCCAGCCGGACAGGTGGTAGATACCGGATTTCTTTGGGTCGGCGGTCAGGCCTTCCGCCAGTGCCAGGCAGGTGCGGGCGATGTCGGCGGCCGGGGTTGGCCCGCCGATCTGGTCGGCGACTACGGTCAGGCGGTCGCGGGTTGCTGCTAGCCGCAGCATGGTCTTGACGAAATTCGCCCCATGCGCCGAAAAGACCCACGACGTGCGCAGGATGGCATGGGGGCCGCCCGCTTGTGCCACCTGTTCCTCGCCGGCGAGCTTGGTGCGGCCATAGGCGTTCTGCGGCGCGACCGGATCCGAGGGCGTCCAGGGCGCCACGCCGCTGCCATCGAAGACGTAATCGGTTGAGATATGGACGAAGGGCACGCCCAGTTCGGTGCACGCGCGCGCCATGGCGCCGGGAGCATCGGCGTTGACGACGCCGGCCATTGCCTCCTCGGTCTCGGCCTTGTCCACGGCCGTCCAGGCGGCCGCGTTGATCACCGCGAGGGGAAGCCGGTCGCGGATCGCGGCTGCGCAGGATTCGGGGGCCGACAGGTCGGCCGCCTTGCGCCCAAGGAAGGTCGCGTCGGGTGCGAGGCGGGCAAGTTCGGTCGCCACCTGTCCGGTGCGGCCGAAGACCAGGAGGTTCGAGGGTGGGAGCATGATGTCAGGACTGGGTTACTGATCGCGAGGTCCGCGGCGTGCGCTCCTGCCGGTGCCCCATGGCTGCGCCTTCGACGAAATGCCAGGACAGGACGGCGCACACGAGCGTGACCGGAAAGGCGAGCGGATATTCGTCAGCGGCGAGGTGACACCGGCGGCAGCCATGCACTGCTGGAACTGGAAAAGCCCAGACATAGATGCCGTAGGAATAGTCGCCCAGACGATTGTAAGCTGAGATCGCCGACAGACGCGTATAGCCGATCAGAAAGACGGCATAGGCCGTCACCAGCATCAGCGCCGGCTTGAACAGCGGCGTCGCCGACAAAAGCCAGAAGGCCAGGACCAAGGCCGCCAGAATGACGGGAGACGCCCGGATACGGCGACGCCAGACCCAGAAGGATGCGCCGATCAGGAAGGGCCTATTGTCCCGCGTAGATGCACGGTCTGCGATCAGCAGGCCCTGTGAACGCATCGATTTCATACTTTCGTCCCCAGCCGCTGGCCGACACCGTGCCTTGCCTGAAGGGGGCGCCACCAGGCCTCGTTGTCGAGATACCACTGGACCGTGCGGCGCAGGCCTTCCTCCACCGTCACGCTCGGCCGCCAGCCCAGCTCGGTGCGGATGCGGGAGGGGTCGATGGCATAGCGCGCGTCGTGGCCCGGACGGTCCGTCACGAAGGTGATCTGGTCGGCGTAGGGCTTCGCAGCCGGCTTCAGCTGGTCGAGGATGGAGCACAGCGTCTTCACCAGCTCGAGGTTGGTCCGCTCATTCTCTCCGCCGACGTTGTAGCTGCGCCCGACCTCGCCCTTCTCCACCACCAGAAGCAGGGCGTCGGCATGGTCCTCCACGAACAGCCAGTCGCGGATGTTGTCGCCCTTGCCGTAGATCGGCAGCGGCTTGCCAGCGAGCGCGTTCAGGATCATCACCGGGATCAGCTTTTCGGGGAAGTGATAGGGCCCGTAGTTATTCGAGCAATTGGTCAGCACCACGGGCAGGCCATAGGTTTCGTGCCAGGCGCGGACCAGATGGTCGGATGAGGCCTTCGAGGCCGAATAGGGGCTGCGCGGGTCGTAGGGAGTTTCTTCGGTGAATTTCACCGCAGGGTCGTTGGGCAGCGATCCGAAGACCTCGTCGGTGGAGATATGGTGGAAGCGGAAGTGCCGGGGCTTGCCCTTCGCGGTCCAATGGGCCCGTGCCGCCTCCAGCATGTTGAAGGTGCCGGTGACATTTGTCTCGATGAAATCGGCCGGTCCGTCGATGGACCGGTCCACATGGCTTTCCGCGGCGAGGTGCATCACCCAGTCGGGATTGTGGGCGGCGAAGATGCGGTCGAGGCTGGCCCGGTCGCGGATGTCGGCGTGCTCGAAGCTGTAGAGGTTCGACCGCGCGGCCTCCGCCACATTGTCGAGGCAGGCAGCATAGGTCAGCGCATCGAGGTTCACCACCTCATGTCCGCGCACAACCGCGAGGCGCACCAACGCCGAGCCGATAAACCCGGCGCCGCCGGTGACGAGGATCTTCATTTGCCGTCCTCCCAGGTGAAGGGCGTGTCGAAATCGGCGAGCAGCGGCGCCCTGGTATCCTTGTCCGAGATACCTGCCGCTTCGGAAAGGCCCCAGTGGACACCGATGTCGGGGTCGTTCCAGCGGATGCCGCCGTCACATTCGGGGGCGTAGTAATCCGAGCATTTGTAGACGATCTCGGTATCCGGCTCGCGCGTCACGAAGCCGTGGCCGAAGCCGCTGGGAACGAGGAGTTGCCGCCCGTTTTCCGCGGAAAGCTCGACGCCGGCCCATCGCCCGTAGGTCGGACTGCCACGTCGCAGGTCGACCGCCACGTCGAAGAGCCGCCCCCGGCCGCACCGCACGAGCTTCGCCTGCTCGTGGGGGGGCGATTGGAAATGCAGGCCGCGGACGGTGCCAGTCTGGCGCGACAGCGAATGGTTGTCCTGGACGAAATCGATGTCGATGCCGGCGTCCTTGAGAATCCGGCGCGACCAAGTCTCGGCAAAGAACCCCCGGTTGTCGCCGAAACGCCGGGGTTCGATTAGGAAAAGACCCTGCAGGACATAAGGTTCGATCTTCATCTCATTCCCCGTTGGCCCACCTTACCCTAGTTCATCGGCCGTTCAATTCTTGAATATCTCAGCCTTTTGAAAAAGCAGAAAACTTGCCGGCTATTGTGTTGCTCGATCCTCTACATCTGGCTGGGGATCCGTACGGGTGCCGATATTTCATCCTGTTCGCCCATGGACCAGGCAATTTTTTCTTGCTGAATCCGACGCGTCCAGCGGGTGTTGATCATTTTCTTATTATACCTGTAATCGTATCTATATTTTAATGCGCCTTTAAGTTGCATTTTTCGATATGTACTTGGCGCCGATGCGGGTCCTTGGAAATGGAAAAGCGGGAGAGTACCTTGGTAGCCTGCGTGAGGTGCTGAAATATGCCCGGTGTTGGCAATCGTTGCGGTCTGGATGAGTTGATCGGATCTGCGTCGGGCAGATCTGGCCTGCATGCGGTAACCATTGGCGTTATGACTGTCGCGAACCGACGGGGGCTCGGCCCACAAGTCCCTGCGTGCTGTCCACGGGCGTTTCCTCATGGTGTCGTCCGCATCGGGCTTTCCGCCTTGGTATGCGCCGGGATGCGGTTGAAAATCCGGTCGTAGGCCGCCAGCAGATGCGGCACCGAATGGCCCCAGGAAAGCAGCTCCAGTACCCGCGCGCGACCGATCTTGCCCATCCGTCTCCGCGTCTCGGGATCGTCGATCAGCTGGGCAAGCTTGGCCGCGAAATCCCGCGGATCATTCGCATCGGCGTAGAGCGAGGCCTCGCCCGCCGAAGCGCGCCCTTCTTTAAGGTCAAACTGCACCGAGGGCTTTTCCAAGGTCATGTATTCCATGACTTTGTTCATGGTAGAGATGTCATTCATGGCGTTTTTCGGGTCGGGGGCGACGCCGATGTCGCAGGTGTTTAGGACCGCGAGCAGGTCTTCGCCGTAAAGTGGGCCGGTAAAGGTGAAGTAATCGGACAGGCCGTGGGCCTCCACATCCGCTTTCACATCATCCAGGGCCGGGCCGAAGCCAATGATGGCGAAATGCACATCCGTGTAGCCGAGGTCGCGGATCAGATGATCGGCGGCGTCGATCAGCAGATCCATTCCTTCCTGCTGGCCGATCACGCCCACATAGCCCATCAGGATGGACTTGCCCTTCTTGAAGGCCGGCTCTGGCGGGCGGATCTGGAACTTCTCGATGCGGGGGGCGGAGCGGACGACGAAGACATCCTCGGGCTTCATTTTGCCACGGGTCACGGCGATCTGCTGGAAGCTTTCGTTGGTCGCCATGGAGACGGACGCGGTGGCGAAGGTCAACTTCTCCCACCAAATCATGATTCGGTAGAGCAGGCCCTTCTTGCCGAACTTGGCCTCGAACAGTTCGGGGCAGACGTCGTGATGGTCGAAAAGATAGTGCACGCCCAACAGCCGGTAGCGCAGTGCCAGCAGGAAGATCAGATCGGGCGGGTTGCAGCCGTGGATCACATCAAAACCGCGCTCGCGCCGCACCTGTCGCGCCAAGCGGAACATGTGCCACAGCGCGGTGCCGTATTCACGGCCGTAGGCCACAGCGCCCGAATGCGCCTCGGGCGGTTCGGGGTAGCGGTATATGTGGACGTCGTCGATCACCTCGTAGAACTTGTCCCAGCCGCGGCCGGTCGGGCAGATGACCGAGACCGAATAGCCTTGCGCCACCAGTGTCGTCGCTTCGAGCCAGACCCTGCGGTCGAGGGGCACAGGCAGGTTCTCAACCACGATTAGCACCCGTCTGCGCGGACTGCTGTTCCTCTGTCCACCTATCTTGTCTGCTGTGGTGGCGGATATCATGGTCTGAGCGATATCGGTCATGGCGTGCCGTGTCCTGAGGGTGGGAGCCATACGGGCGATGCCGATCCGGCTCACTAGGCTACTGGTCAGGTTCCATCCATGCGACAGCAGTGCTTACCTGCCCGTGGACCGGGAGAAGCACACCCGATGTTGCACCTTTGTGTTGCGAATGTGTGTCATCAGCCTGCGGCCGGGTGAGGAGCAGCAGGTTGAAGTGCGATGCTGCAACATGCGGGTTTGTGCCCCGGCTGTCCATAGCGTTGCGCTGCAGCATGAGGGGTTTTGCCGTCTTTTTGGAAGGTTGTCGCCACATAGGCCGCCCTCGCGCCAGAGCGGGCATGCAATGAGGCTGCTCGGCTTTTTTATCCGATGCCATCGGCAGCGCGGGATCATTGGCACGTGTGCAAAACCTGCCCTATAGTGCGCCGCACACCTTCCAAAGGAATGAGGGCGCAAATGCCGGTCAGCCAGGATGATTCGACGTTGCCCAAGCAGTCTGGACCCGGATCGGAACGCCCTGGGTCCTCCTCCGCGCCGATCCCGCCCGAAGCGACCTGCTCCGACTTCGCCGCCCCCGAACTTACCGTCATCGTCGTCAGCTACAATACTGCAGCCCTGACTTTGGCGGCCCTGCGGACACTTTACGCACAGACCACCCGCACCCGGTTCCATTGCGTGGTCTGGGATAACAATTCAACCGACGGGTCGGTCGAGGCCGTGGCACGCGAATTCCCGCAGGCGGAATTGGTCGCCTCCAAGGACAATCTGGGCTTTGCCCGCGCCAACAACGTGGTGGCGGAACGAGCTACGACGCCTTGGCTCCTGTTGCTGAACCCCGACACCGAGGTGCACGACAGCGCAGTGGACCGGCTGATGGATTTCGCCCGCGCTCATCCGCAGGCGGGCATCTGGGGCGGGCGCACGGTTTTTCCGGACGGCTCGCCCAACATCGCCTCCTGCTGGGGCAAGATCACGCCCTGGAGCGTCGCCTGCCTCGCACTCGGCCTCAGCGCCGCTTTTTCGAAATCGGAATTTTTCAATCCCGAAGCCTACGGCGGATGGCAGCGCGACACGGTGCGCGAAGTGGATATCGTGGTGGGCTGTTTCCTGCTGATCCGGCGCGAGCTGTGGAACAAGCTCGGCGGCTTCAACCTGAAATACTACATGTACGGCGAGGAGGCCGACCTCTGCCTTCGCGCGAAGGCAGAAGGCTGGCGCCCCATGATCGATCCTGACGCCGAGATCATGCATATCGTCGGCGCCTCGGCGGGGCGGGCGAGCAACAAGGCGGTCCAGGTCCTCAAGGCAAGGACCACCCTGATTCGGGATCACTGGAGCCCGGCCATGGTTCCATTTGGCCTGGCGACCATTTGGTTTGGATACGGACTGCGCTGGCTGGTGACGCGGCCTTTCGCGTTGGCACCGACCCCTGGGCTGCAGGCGAAAGCCAAACGCTGGTCCGACATCTGGAGCGCGCGAAGGAACTGGCTGGCGGGCTACCCTTGAGGCAGCCCGCCGTGCGTCAGGCGTAATCCTGGAAGATGCGCTTGGCCACGATCTTCAGGTTCCTCCCGTCCACATCATCCAATTGGCCGGGTTTGAGCCGGCCCAGGAAGGTGGAGGTGATCGAGAAGGTGGACTGCCGCGAATAGATCAGTTGGTCGGCGCGCGACAGAAGCCACATGTCGATCAAGGCATTCTCCGCCTCCTGTACCTTTGCCACCTCGGATGTGGGCCAGTGCAGGCGCGAGCCGTCCGGCGTCAGGTACTTCTGCGTGTGGGTGAGGTTCGGGAACTCGGCCAGCATTTCGGCCTGCACCTGCGCGTTATCGGTGGCAAGGAAGATTGAGGCACCGGGCTTTTCCGCGAGCCGCTTGCGCAAGGTCTGCTTGATCTTGTCTAATGGGATCTTCAGGTCGGTATAGCGGATATGCACCCCGATCAGCGGGCGGCCCAAGCACGCGACCACCGCCTCGACCTCGTTTCTGACGCGGGCGTTGGGGGTGAAATAGCGGTTGAGATATTCGCTGACGACGTCCTCAATCTTGCGCCCCCGGAAGCGCGGGTCGCGGCGCAGGTGACCCGCAAGCCGGCCGAACTTTGGCAGGTAGCTCCAGAAGACCGCCACATCCTCCCTCGCGTCGAGGCGCGAGAGGTCGGTGCAGGACTTGCGGTAGAGGAAGGGGTCGGCCTGGTTCTTCACCCCGGACTTCTCCAGCATTTCCTGGGGGGTGAGCTTCAGTTGGCTCATCCACACCGCGGGAGAGACGGGGCCGGTCCAGGCATCGAATTCCTCGATCTTGCGAGTGATCGGCGTGTCGAAGAGGATCGGATAGGCATTCTCGCCGATGGGCGCATAGCTGCCGTCGCGCCAGTCGATCACCGGAGTGCGCCCGGTCAGATCGGCAAAGACAAGACCGGTAACCGCGGACAACATCCGGTTGCCCAGGCCGCCCTTACCCTTGATGAGAAGCATCTTGTCCGACATGTGCTTTCCGGATTTCTAGTTGCGAGAAGCGCCAGTCTGGCTGTGGCGAGACCGAGTGGATCAGAAGGCCTCCGGCCCTGGGAAGGGAACCGGAGGCTGTGCACCAACGTGCTGGGAGGCTCGTCGGAAGAAGGCTTGAGCATCAAGATCGGTGCTGCTGCCACGTTCGTTCGGTCGTTGTGGGAAATCTCCGAAATTCTCAAGGCGGGGAGCCCAGGTGCACCAAGCCTTGGTCCGCATGGCCGCATCGGCAAACAACCCGAATCGCTTCAGGCAAAAATCGAAAATGGGCATTTTGCAGTTTAAGGATACGTCCCGACGCTTTTTGCTGCAAGTGCGAACGTGTGGCGGCTGTTAATATTAACTGGAACCGTCTTCGTTTTCATGACAATTCCGCGGGGAGCTCGGCCGTTTCGTGTGCGTTGCGGCATCCGAACCGGATTCGATCCGACCCCCCATCTGGGCTGGACCTGGTGTGCTTGGGCGGCCTCACGATGGCGATTGCGCCGCTTCCACACGCCGCAAGGCCTCTTCGAAAGCGCGGCCGTCCGTAGCTAGACGCCGGTATTATACGCCTGCGCCCTAGCACTACTTTGGCATATTTTTGATGTTTGGAGCCGCCTTGGGATTCCCTCGGGCCGGAGTGCGTGAATCATGGGCGGTCGGCTTATGGAGTGCCGACCATGGACGCGAACTGGAAAGCCGATCTGGATAAGTGGCTGGCGCCCTTCGTCAGCGCTCTGGGCCATAAGGTCCGGGCGCGGCTGTGTCCCTTGTATGCGGCGGGGCTGATCGGTCCGGGAGATCGCAAAAGCATCCAGCCCATGGCGGCGCGTGAAGGCGACGTCGGCTACGACCAGTTGCATCACTTCGCGGCAGTCGGGACCTGGGATCAGGCGCCGCTGGAGGATGCCCTGCTGAAGGAGACCGATCGCATGGTGGGCGGCCAGGCCGCGTTCCTGATCATTGATGACACGGCGCTGCCCAAGAAGGGCAAGCATTCCGTGGGAGTCGCCCCGCAATACGCGACCACGCTCGGCAAGAATGCCAACTGCCAGACGCTCGTCTCCATCACGCTGGCGCAAGACGAGGTTCCGGTCATGGTGGGCCTGCGCCTGTTTCTGCCGGAGAGCTGGACCAGCGACCCCGACCGCATGATCCGGGCGCGTGTGCCGGATGCGCACCAGTCCTATAAGATCAAGCCCGAGATCGCTCTGGAGGAGATCGACCGCATCCGGACGGCGGGCGTGCACTTCGGCTGTGTGCTGGCCGATGCCGGCTATGGCCTGAGCGCCCCATTCCGCCAGGGCCTGAGCGCACGCGGCCTCACCTGGGCGGTGGGCGTGGGCGCGCGCCAGAAGGTCTATCCCGCCGGCGTGGCCCTGACCTTCCCGGTGGCGGCGCGAGGCCGGCCGCGCAAGAACCCCGTGCCCGACGTGACCTCGCTCTCGGCGGAGAAGACGCTGGCGAGCGCCCCCTGGCACACGCTGAGCTGGAGGCGGGGGACCAAGGGCCCGCTCAAGGCCCGCTTTGCCGCGGTGCGGATCCGGGTGGCCGATGGGCCGCCCCAGAGGATCGGCGCCATGGGGCAGCAGCATCTGCCGGGGGAAGACGCCTGGCTCATTGGCGAGCACCGGTCCACTGGCGAGCGGAAATATTATCTCTCCAACCTTCCCGCCGATACGCCTCTCAAGCGCCTGGCTGGCGCGGTGAAGGCGAGGTGGGCCTGCGAGGAGGCGCATCAGCAACTGAAGGAGGAACACGGGCTCGACCACTTCGAGGGCCGGTCCTGGAGCGGCCTGCACAGGCACGCCATGATGACGATGATCGCCTACGCTTTCCTGCAGAACCGCCGCCTTGGTCAGGCGAGCGGGGGGAAAAAGGATCTCCGGCCCCCCGCCGCAGCCGAGCCTGCCGGCGATCCGCCAGGCCATCCTGGATCAGATCTTCACGCCGGAGATACTCAGATGTCCACACTGCAGGGCGCGCCTCAGACATAAAATGCCAAACTAGTGCTAGGCGGTGTGGACGGTTTCGCGCCGGTTGAGCGGGAGGGGATTCCCTTTTTGTCCTTTCGGTGATTCATAGGGGGTCGGCTTTTGGTGAGGTCGACAATGCTGATGCGGATGACGGATGAGGATTGGGCGGTGGCGGCTGGAGGTGTTCCGCGCCTGCCGGTCGCGACGGGGCGACAACGGGCGCGATGACCGCAAGTTCCTCGAAGCCATGCACTATTTCACCGTGCACAACATCTCCTGGCGGGCGCTGCCGGCCGAGTTC
>NZ_JAIVFO010000152.1 GCF_029991245.1 Xanthobacter autotrophicus | reverse complement strand
CCCCCAATCCCACCCCCTGGGGGCCGGCGGCGCAGGAGGAAGGCGACGGCCGCATCCTGGTGGGGCGCAGCTTCCTTGGCCGCAGCGAAGCCGCCAAGGCGGGCACCAGCGCCAAGGATGAATATCTCACCCTGCGCCTCGCCAACCGCCACGGCCTTGTGACCGGCGCCACGGGCACCGGCAAGACCGTGACGCTGCAGGTCCTGGCCGAAGGGTTCTCGCGGGCCGGGGTGCCGGTGTTCGCCGCCGACATCAAGGGCGACCTCTCCGGCGTCGCCGCCATGGGAGAGCCCAAGGATTTCCTGGTCGCGCGGGCGCAGGAGGTGGGCCTCACCTACACGCCCGACAGCTTCCCGGTGATCTTCTGGGACCTGTTCGGCGAGCAGGGCCACCCCATCCGCGCCACCGTGTCGGAGATGGGGCCGCTGCTGCTGGCGCGGCTCATGGGCCTCAACGACACCCAGGAAGGCGTGCTCAACATCGCGTTCCGCCTTGCCGACGAGCAGGGGCTGCCGATCCTCGACCTCAAGGACCTGCGGGCCATGCTGGCCGAGGTCGCCAGCAGCGCGGCCACCCTCACCGCGCAATATGGCAACGTCTCCGCCCAGAGCGTCGGGGCCATCCAGCGCCAGCTTCTGGTGCTGGAGAATCAGGGGGCGGACAAGTTCTTCGGCGAGCCGGCGTTGAATATCGCCGACCTGATGCGGGTGGATCGCTCGGGCTACGGCACCATCTCGATCCTCGCCGCCGACAAGCTGATGGGCGCGCCGCGGCTTTATGCCTGTTTCCTGCTGTGGCTGCTGTCCGAGCTGTTCGAGGAACTCCCCGAGGTGGGTGACCCGGACAAGCCGAAGCTGGTCTTCTTCTTCGACGAGGCGCACCTTTTGTTCGACGAGGCGCCCAAGGCCCTGCTCGACAAGGTGGAGCAGGTGGTGCGCCTCATCCGCTCCAAGGGCGTGGGCGTCTATTTCGTCTCCCAGAACCCGCTGGACATTCCCGAAAGCGTGCTCGCCCAGCTCGGCAACCGGGTCCAGCACGCCCTGCGCGCCTTCACCCCCCGCGATCAGAAAGCGGTGAAGGCGGCCGCCGAGACCTTCCGGCCCAATCCGGACCTCGACACCGCCCAGGTCATCATGGAACTGGGCAAGGGCGAGGCCCTCGTGTCCATGCTGGAGGGCAACGGCGTGCCTTCCATGGTGGAGCGTACCCTCATCCGCCCGCCGTCCGGCCGCATCGGCCCGCTCAGCGTGGAAGAGCGTGCGGCGCTCGTGGCCAAGAGTCCGGTGGGGCACATCTATGATGCGCCCATCGATCGCGAATCGGCGTTCGAGATACTGCAGAAGCGTATTGAGGAGAAAGCCGCCCCGCAGGAGGCGGCGGCTTCCGACGGCGGCGGCTTTCTGGGCGGGGTGCTCGACAGCGTGCTGGGCACCGGACAGCCCGCGGGCAGGGCGCCCGCCGGCACGGCGCGCGGTGGCGGCCGGGCCAGCACCCGCATGACCACCACCGAGGTGGTGGTGAAGCAGGTAGCGCGAACCGTGGCCTCGGGGCTTGGCCGGGCCATCCTGCGCGGCATCCTCGGTTCGATCCGTCGCTGACAGCCCGCCTGCGGGGGAGCGAGCGACAGTTTGTAACGATCTTGGAGCCGGAAAACGTATTCTGTTGCGTTGGGCCAGGCAGGGCGGTATAATTGCGGTATTCCAGTGAGATTGCGGGGTCGCACTGGGGAGCTGCTCAACGCGCGCGCCAGAGCCCTGCCTTTCAGGCGGATTCTTCTCAGGCGCGCCCCGACTTGGAGCGCCTCATGAAGGTGTTGCCGATCGCCCGCATTCTTCTGGTTGATTCCCATATGGAACGTCGCCTTGCGACCAAAACCGCCCTGACCGCGCTCGGCGTCGGATCGGTGCGGGAGGCCGCAGTGCTCGACGAGGTGACTGATCCCGCTGTTTTGGGATCGGTCGACGTGCTCGTCGTTCAGGTGGATGATCCGGAGGATGCCCCTGCCAATCCCTTCCGCTTCGGTGCCGGCATTCCCGCCGTGCTCGTCGCGGAAGTCCCGGCCCAGCTTCTCGTGCGGGCCGCCAGCCGTGCCGGCTATGACGCTGCGCTCGGCGCGCCGCTCGCTCCGCGGCTGCTCTACCGACGTATCGGCTCGGTGATGCAGCGCGCGCGCCGGCTGGCGCGTCCGGCCCCAGCCATCGCCGTGGAGCCGACAGAGAGCCTCGTCAGCGCCGGCTGACCCTGTGGCCGGCTTGACCTGTGGCCGGCTGACTTGCGTCCGGCGGCATCGTCCCGCCGAAGACGGGAGGGCTTGGCCCGGCCGGATGGAAATCCGGCTGGTGCCTGCGCGTCGCACGTCGCGTTTGATCCAAACGGTCGCGCGGCGGGCACGGGGCCGGGCCTTGGTGCGCCGATCCCGGCGCGCCCTTGACTGCCTCCCTTTTGACTGCCTCCCTTTTGGCGCCTTGTCCTTCCTGGCGCCTTGTCCTTCCTGGCGCCTTGTCCTTCCTGGCGTCCCGTCATCGTGACGACTTGCCAGACGTGCGTGAGAAAGCCAGCATCCGTCGCGATTCCGGGCCGGGCATGGCCCGCGCGACGGAGGTCCACATGGCGGAACGCACTGAAACGGAAGACGGAACGTCCCTTGATGTGACGCCCCGAGGTGCGCCGCGCCTTGGTCCGATGCTCACGGCAGTGGACGACGGACTCGATGCCGCGATCGCGCGGCTGTTCGACTTCCTCAGGATCGCCTCCATCTCCACCGATCCCGCCCACACAGCGGCCTGCGCGCAGGCGGCGGACTGGGTCGCGGGGGAACTGCGCGCGCTGGGCTTTTCAGCCACGGTGCACCCGACGCCGGGCCATCCGGTGGTGGTCGCGCGCACCGACACGGGCGCCCCCCGGCGCGTGCTGTTCTACGGCCATTACGACGTGCAGCCGGTGGACCCGCTCGACCTGTGGGAGACGCCGCCGTTCGAGCCGCGCCTCGGCGCGACTCCCGATGGCCGCAAAACCATCGTCGCCCGCGGCGCCTGCGACGACAAGGGGCAGGTGCTGACCTTCCTGGAAGCCCTGCGCGCGTTCAAGGCGGCCGGAGCCGGCGCGCCGGTGGATGTCACCGTGCTGCTCGAAGGGGAGGAGGAGTGCGGCTCGCCCAACCTGCCGGCCTTCCTCGCCGCCCATGCCTCCGAGCTTTCCGCCGACCTGGCCCTGGTCTGCGACACCGGCATGTGGGACCCCAGGACCCCCTCCATCACCACCGCGCTGCGCGGCATTCTCCACACCGAGCTGACCATCGTGGGCGCCGACCGCGACCTGCATTCCGGCCTGTTCGGCGGGGCGGCGCGCAACCCCATCCATGTGCTGGCCAGCCTCATCGCCGAGGCCCATGACGCCTCCGGCCGGGTCACGCTTCCCGGCTTCTACGACGACGTGCGCGAGATGCCCGCCGAGGTGCGCCAGCGCTGGGAGAGCCTGGGCCTTACCGCGGAGGCCTTCCTGAAGCCGGTGGGCCTCGGCGTGGCGGCGGGGGAGAGCGACCGCCTCGTCATCGAGCAGATCCAGTCGCGTCCCACCTTCGAGGTCAACGGCATGTTCGGCGGCTATACCGGCGCCGGCACCAAGACCATCATTCCCGCGCGGGCCACCGCGAAGATCTCGTTCCGGCTGGTGGCGGACCAGGACCCGGCCAAGATCCGCGCCGGCTTCGAGGCGTTCGTCGCCGCGCGCATCCCGGCGGACTGCGAGGCCGTCTTCTCCTGGGGCGAGGGCGCGCGCGCCTTCCTGGTGCCGCCGGAGAGCCCGGACCTCTCCCGCGCCGCCGGGGCTCTGGAGGCGGAGTGGGGCATCGCCCCGGTCACCATCGGCTCGGGCGGGTCCATCCCGGTGGTGGGCCAGTTCAAGGACCTTCTGGGGGTGGACACCCTGCTCATCGGCTTCGGGCTCGACGACGACCGGGTGCACTCGCCCAACGAGAAGTATGACCTGACATCCTTCCACAAGGGCACCCGCAGTTGGGTCCGCATCCTCGACGCCCTCGCCTGACGGCCGGCGCCATCGGTGCGATCTCTCGCCCCTTCTTTCGCCCCTGACGTTGCGCGCCCACTTTTGTGCGGCGCGCAATCGTGCGAGGAAGACCGGGCCAGTTCGGCGGAACGCCCCCCAAGGATGCGCCAGACGTAGCCTCCAGACGCCCCGAGGACGCCCCCCATGGAACGCCCCGCGCCCAAGATGGATGCCGAAGGCCTGCTCTCAGCATGGCGATTCGACGGTCGGGGCGGAGCCGTCCGCCTGCCGCTTGAGACCGCACTGGCCGAGGCGGCGCCGGACGGCGGCTTCATCTGGCTGCATTTCCGCTATCTGCCGCGTGCACCGCAGACCTGGCTGCGGCAGGCGAGCGGCCTCGATCCCTCGGTGGTGGAGTCCATTGCCGAAGAGGATTGCCGGCCGCGCTGCGCCATGTTTACGGAAGGCTCGCTGCTGTCCCTGCGCGGCATCAACCTGCAGCGCAATGCCCTGCCGGAGGAACTCATCACCGTGCACCTGTGGGTGGATGCGCGGCGCGTCCTCTCGGTGCAGCACGATTTTCTTTCCGCCATCGCGGATTTCGAGGATGCGCTCGCCCGTGGCCGCTGCCCGCGCTCCCAGGGGGAGTTCGTGGCCGACCTGTCCACGCGCCTCGTGGAGCGGGTGGACGCGGTGGTGGACAAGCTGATCGACGAGGCGGACGAACTGGAGGACACGGTATTGTCCACCGTCGCCTCCGAAATGCTCCCCAAGATTGCCATCCTGCGCCGCGTCGCCGTCAAGCTGCGCCGCCACATCGCCCCCCAGCGTGAGGCGCTCAACCATTTCGCCCTCGAGGACGATCCCTGGATGGGGCCGAAGGACAGGAACCGCCTGCGCGACGCCGCCGACCGGGTGACGCGCTTCGCCGAGGAACTGGACAGCGTGCGCGAGCGCTCCGGCATCATCCGCGAGCAGATGGTGGACACGCGGGCCGAGCAGATGAACAAATCCATGCTCGTGCTGGCCGTGGTGACCGTGGTGTTCGCCCCCATGACGCTGATTTCCGGCATGTTCGGCATGAATGTGGGCGGCATTCCCGGCAATACCGATCCCGAGGCCTTCTGGGCACTGGCCGTCGCCATGCTGGTGCTCGGCTTCCTGCTGCTGTGGCTGTTCCGGAAGCTGAAGTGGATCTGAGGCTCCAGAGGCGAACGTAACGGAAGTGTCGTCGTCCTGTCGCCGGGCCGTCAACGCTTGAGCGGCAGGTGGTGTGCGCATCGGACCCTCGGGAGGTTTTCCCCATGCGCACCCTGAAATCGTTTACCCTGAAATCGTCCGCGCTCGTGCTGCTCGCCGGCGTCGCCCTGGCCACGCCGGTCTTCGCTCAGGACAAGGCCGCCGCCGACAAGGCGGCCTCCACGGAAGGGACGGCCCATCCGGCGGTGCTGGTGGGACATGTGGTGCTGCCCGCCGCCACCTTCGTGGCCGCGCCGGCGGATGCGCCCGCCGATCTGAAGACCTCCGGCAAGTTCACCAATGCCGACCGCAAGCGCATCGACCGGGTGGGCAGCGTGAAGGGCGTCAGCGTCCTCTCCGACAAGGCCGCCCCGCGCGAGACCGGCCTGTCCCTGCCGTTCGACGGCCAGCCGGTGCAGGGCTTCTCCGGCATCGTCTCGGAAGGCGATGGCCGGTTCTGGGTGCTCACCGACAACGGCTTCGGCTCCAAGGCCAACTCGCCGGACGCCATGCTGATGGCCCACCGCCTGAAGATGGATTTCAAGGACGGCAAGATCGAGCGCCTCGCCACCATCTTCCTGCACGACCCCGACAAGAAGGTGCCCTATTCCATCGTCATGGAGGGCACGCAGAAGCGCTATCTCACCGGCGCCGATTTCGACCTCGAATCGATCCAGGTGGCGGGTGACAGCATCTGGTTCGGCGAGGAGTTCGGCCCCTTCCTCATCGAGACCGACCTCTCCGGCAAGGTGAAGGCCGTGTTCGAGACCAAGGTGGACGGCAAGGTGGCGCGCTCGCCCGACCATCCGGCGGTCAGCACCCCCTCCGCGCCGGACGGCAAGGTGGCGTTCAGCGTCTATCGCTCCAAGGGCTTCGAGGGCATGGCCCTGTCCCCCGACAAGACCAGGCTCTACGCGCTGCTCGAAGGTCCGGTGTTCGATGCGGCCACCGGCGGCAAGGAGAAGGTGGGCGAGAGCGAAGTGCTGCGCATCGTCGAGTTCGACATCGCCAAGCGCGACTGGACCGGGCGGTCCTGGAAATATCCGCTGGCCGTGGCCGGCAACGCCATCGGCGATTTCAACATGATCGACGATACCCACGCTCTCATCATCGAGCGCGACAGCCTGGAGGGCTCGCGCTTCAAGGCCTGCGCCGAGGGCAAGGTGGAGCCGACCTGCTTCGACAAGCCGGCCAGGTTCAAGCGCGTCTACAAGGTGGAATTCTCGCCCGAGACCGCCGGCCAGCTGGTGCGCAAGGTGGGCTACATCGACCTGCTCGCCATCAAGGACCCCAACGGCAAGGCGCGGCAGGGCGGCACCGAGGGCGTGCTCGACATGCCGTTCTTCACCATCGAGAACGTGGTGATGGTGAGCCCGACCGAGATCGTGGTGGGCAACGACAACAACCTGCCCTACTCCGCCGGGCGCAGCCCGCAGAAGAATGACGACAACGAGTTCGTCCTCCTCTCCGTGCCGGACCTGCTGAAGGGCAACTGAAGCCGACGGCCTTCGGGCCGGACGACGGCGCGCAACGAAAAGGCCGGGCACGCAAGTGTCCGGCCTTCCTCATTCCGGGGGGTGGCGGGGGCTTACTGCCCGGCGGCCGATGCGCTTGACTCACCGGCCGCTGGCAAAAGCCCGCGCGGCGCCTGAGCGACACCCTCGCGGCACCGGTCAAGGACCGGGACCGCTGGATTACTGCCCGGCGGCGAACACGCTGGGGAAGGGCCGGCCGCGCACGTCGAAGACGGTGGCGTAGGTGACGCCTTCCCGTTCGATCTTGACCAGGGTCGGCGCCTTCACGTCGGCGCAGTAGAACTCACCCAGGCGCAGGTAGAAGTCCGCGTTGCGGCTGTCATAGGTGGTTTCGTAGCGGGGCCCGAGTTCGGCGGCGGCGGCGAAATAGGGTCCGCAGACCGCCACCCGCAGCTTGCGGCCCTGGGGCAGGGACCGGCGGTGCTGCTCCACATATTCGTCAAGCTCTTCGGTCGCCTGCTTGAAGGCGAGGCCCCAGTAGTCGAGCATGAACTTGCTGTCGGCGCCCTGAATGCCACCCGCCAGATGGTTGTAGTAGGTGTATTCATAAGGATGCAGGTTGCGGAAGGCCGCCGCCGGCATGGCGAGGCCCACCAGGAAGGCGGCCGCCACGGCGCCCCGGGCGAGGCGCGGCAGGCGCTGGGCCTTTTCCCACAGCCAGGCGGCGGCGACGCCGCCGAGCAGGGCCAGCGCCGGCGTCACGAACACGAAGTGCCGGATGCCGTTATAGACCACCGGCCGGGCCGTCACCGTGAGCAGCACGGGGAAGAAGGCGGCGGTGAGGACCAGCACCAGCCGGGCGCGCTTGGCCGGGGTGTCGTGGCCGAACAGGGCGGACACCACGACTCCTGCCGCTCCGGCCAGGGCGAGGCCGAGGAACAGTTCCGGCATCTGCACCGAGAACAGGGTGGGCACATAGGAGCGCGGCATGTCCGGCACGAGGATCGGCCGTCCCTCGAACATCTCGCGCCAGGGCACTTCCCAGAAATTGGAATAATACTTCAGCGCCACCAGGGGATTGAGCGGCTCGGCCACGCCCCAGGGCCACAGGATGCCAAGCACGAAATAGGCCAGTGGCAGGCCGAGGGCGAGCAGGCCGATGAAGCCGAGGCTGCGCTTCAGCGCCACCTTCAGGCCCAGATGCCGGGCTTCCGTGACGACCAGGAAGCCGATGGCGGCGAAGATGAAGACGCCGCACATCAGCCCCATCACCCGGGTGCCGATGGCAAGGCCCAGGGACAGGCCGAACAGGATCACGGTGCGCGGGGAGGGATTGGGGAATTCGTCGAAGGCCCGCACCGTCGCATACAGCACGCCGGCGACCGCCACCGCGAAGGGCGCGTCCTTCACGTTCATGAAGATGTGCCCGTAGAACAGCGGGCAGATCATCAGCAGCGCCATGGCGGCGAAGCCGCCCCACGGGCCGGCCAGGCGCCGCCCGATGCGCCAGACGATGAAGAACCCGCCGACGCCCACCAGCGCGCCCAAAAGGCGGCGGATGTCGAACACGTCCACGAAGGGCACGGCCTTGGCCAGCGCCGCGGCGAGCAGGTCGAAGCCGCCACCATAATAATACAGGTTGACGAAGGAAAAGACCTTCCTCTGCGTCAAACCGGAGGAGAAATAATTGTACAGCAGGTCGCCGTACTGGGAATGGGTGAAGTCGTCCCAGCCAAGCCCGTAATCGGAGAAGGTGAGGGCGGCGATGACGGTTACGGCCGCAAGCAGGATGACGGCACAGGCATCCGCAACCGCGCCTGGCCGACGATCGATCTCTAGGAACGACATGAAAGGAGAACCCCGACGGACGACCAATTCTTCCCGTGCACACTCACCGGTTGAAGCCGAAGTGCTTCTTCCCCCAAGGTAGATGTTACTATTCTACCGCAGTCCGTGGAGCGCGTCACAGCTAAGATGGAGTAGCGTCCAATCGCAACAAAATTATGCTGTGCAATGCGGAATTTCGAGGCAAATCCGGTGTGAAATTGCGGCGGATTGTCCCCGCGACGCAAGGAGAGGTGCCTGGATCATCTTGGGGGTGCTGAATCGTTCACCACTAAGAAAAGAATTGCCCAGGCAATGTGCTTTGTCGGCGAAGGGGCCTCCCGGCGTGTGCCGGGAGGCGAGAGGCGGACACCGCCGGATCAGACAGCCTTGCTGTACAGTTCCGCCACGTAGTCCCAGTTCACGAGATGGTCCACGAACGCCTTGAGGTAGTCGGGGCGACGGTTGCGGTAGTCGATGTAGTAGGAGTGCTCCCACACGTCGACGCCGAGAATGGGGGTCGCGCCCTGCACCAGCGGGTTCTCGCCGTTCGGGGACTTGAGCACCACGAGCTTGCCGTCCTTGAGGGCGAGCCAGGCCCAGCCCGAGCCGAACTGGCCGACGCCGGCGGCGATGAAGTCTTCCTTGAACTTATCGACCGAGCCGATGTCCTCGATGATCTTCTTCTCGATCTCGCCGGGGATGGCGCCGCCGCCGTTCGGCTTCATCCAGTTCCAGAAATGCAGGTGGTTGTAGTGCTGGCCGGCATTGTTGAAGAGCGGGGCGTTCTTGCCGAACGAGCCCGTCACGATCTCCTCAAGGGATTTTCCTTCAAATTCAGTTCCCTTTAGGAGATTGTTGCCATTGTTCACGTAGGCGAGGTGGTGCTTGTCGTGGTGGTATTCCAGCGTCTCGCGCGACATGTAGGGGGCGAGGGCGTCATAGGCATAAGGCAGTTCGGGCAGCGTGAAGGACATGAAACATCTCCGCAATCTATCCGGCGTCGTGCTCGGGGCGAAATCGCTGCCCCGGCGCCATACCGGGTATACGACATGTCCGAGCGAGCACCTAGATAGGGTGGCCCCTGCCTTCAAACAACCTTGATGCGGCCGATTTTCCCGGCGAGGTACCACCGTTGGTGTATAGCGGCTCTGAGGCCGGCAAGCGGGAGTGGGTGCGAGATGTGGTGGTTCCTGGTCCTTCTCGGCGTTCTGATCGCTCTGGCCGGGCTGTCGGTGATCGCGCTCGGCGTCGTCATCTACCAGTCCACTTTCGGCAATTCGCTGATCACCACCGGCGCGGTGGCGGCCTCGGGCGGCTTCGTCATAACCGCCATGGGGTTGGTGCTGCGCCAGCTTGAGCGTCTCTCCCAGCAGGTCGAGCGCGCCTATCCAGGTGCCGATGTCCCCGAAGGCGCCTACCCGGCGCGCGTCGGCGGCCGTGGCGCCCAGGCTCGCCTTTCGGTGGACGATCTCACCCAGCCGGAGCCGGAGGCCGTTTCCGCCGCGCCCGCCCCGGCCGCGCTGCCTCCGGTCGAAACCCGCGAGCGGATCGCGCCGCCGTCCCGCAACACCCCGCTCCCGCCGCCGGCCGAGCCCGATGCCGAAACCGCCGATCCCATGCTGGAGGCGCGCCGCCAGCGGCTCCAGCGCCGGGGCGAGCCCCAGCCGCAGCCCCCCCAGCCCGCGGTGACGC
>NZ_JAIVFO010000151.1 GCF_029991245.1 Xanthobacter autotrophicus | reverse complement strand
CCCCCGTTTCCCGCGCCCGCCGCTCAGTTCGATCAGCGTGGGCAGGAAGCCGGCCAGCGTCTTGCCGGCGCCGGTGGGGGCGATCAGCAGCACCGAGCGCCCGGCCTGCGCGGCGGCGACGAGATCGAGCTGGTGCGTCCGCGCCGTCCAGCCGCGCGCGTGGAGCCAGTGGCGGAACACGTCCGGCAGCGCGCCATCCGCTGCGGCGGAAGCGGGGCCGCCGGGCAAGAGCGCGTCGGATTTGGGGGCGGTTCGTCGGGAGTGCGGCACCCGCTCAAGATAGGCATGCCGGGCCGGTTGCGCGATGGCGGACCAGTCCGGGAACCGGGAGCCGCACTGCTGCGTTTGGGAGAGCAAAGGTATCCGGCCGACGTTGTGCCACGAGACCGGCGCCTTATAGTGCTGGCCGCTTTGGCGGGGGCGTGATCCGGGGTCTGATCAGGGCGGAGAAATGGGTATGGATGACGGTTCGCGTTGCAGGTGAATGGGCGCCGGGTGGGGAATGCGGGGCGGCGCGGGTCGCGAACGGCCTGTTCATCACCACCCAGTGTACGGACCGGATCAGGGCCCATTTCGAGCGGCTGCGGCAGCAGACCGAGGGGCTGGTCGAGTGGCGCCTGATCCACAATCCCGGCAACCGCGTGGCCCCGGTGGAGCCATGCCTCGATCCGCCGCCGGGTGAGGTGCTGCCCGAGCGCATGCGCCAGATGGATGAGAATGGCGGCCTTGTTCCCGGCTTTGTGGATGTGCTCTCCATGGCCGCTGCCTGGCCGCTGCCCCACGACCATACGTGGGTGATGGAATTCGACGTGGACTACACCGGCGACTGGCGCACCCTTTTCGAGCGCTTCGCCGCCAACGATGCCGACCTGCTGACCACCACGCTTTTGCCCCTCGCCGACGATCCGGACTGGTATTTCATGGATACGGCCCTGGCGCCGCCCCATGTGGACCCGGCCTGCCGCATGCGCTCGTTCAACCCGCTGATGCGCATATCGCGGCGGTTCATGGAGGCATATGCGGCCGAGGTGCGCGATCCCGGCTGGCAGGGCCATTTCGAGTACCTGTTTCCCACCGTCGCGCGCCATCTCGGCCTCAGGATCGAGGACATGGGCGGCGAGGGGCCGTTCTGTCCGCCCGAGCGGCGCGGAACGCTCTATTCCAATACCCCGCTGCATCCCCATCTGATGCCGGGGACCTTCGTGTACCGCCCCTGGCGACCCGACTATTTCGCCGAGCGCCCGCAGGACTTCCCGCAGGGCGACTGGCTGATCCACCCGGTCAAGCCCGACATGCCGCCGCCCCCCGAGCCGCCGCCACCCCCTCCTCCGCCACCTCCGCCGCGGCGGTCGCTGCTGCGGCGCCTGTGGCGCTGGGTCCGTGGCAAGGGGATGGGGTCTTAATCGCTCGTCAACCGTCCCGGACGCATGGTGCGGCAGTTGTTCCGCACCGGAGTTGCCGTCCCATGATGTCGCGTGCCGACCGCACCGTCTTGAGCGAATGGTGGTGGACGGTGGACCGCGCCCTGCTGGCGGCCCTCTGTGGCCTGATGGTGATCGGCATCATCCTGTGCCTTGCCGCGAGCCCCGCGGTGGCCGCCCGCCTCGGCATCGCCGACCCGTTCCACTTCGTGAACCGGCAGGTGCTGTTCCTGGTGCCCGCCGCGATGGTGATGATCGCCACCTCCTTCCTGTCGCCGCGTGCGCTCAGACGCATCTGCATCGGGGTGTTCGCCCTGTTCTTCGTGCTGCTTCTGGCGACCCTGGTGGTGGGACCGGAGGTGAAGGGCGCGCGGCGCTGGCTCACCATCGCCGGCGTCACCGTGCAGCCGTCCGAATTCATCAAGCCGGCCTTCGTCATCCTTGCCGCCTGGCTGTTCGCCGAGAGCACCAGGCGGCCGGAAATGCCGGCCCAGCTGCTTGCCTTCGGCCTGCTCGGCAGCGTGCTCCTGCCGCTGGTGAAGCAGCCGGACTTCGGCCAGAGCCTGCTGATCTCGCTGGTGTGGGCCTCGCTGTTCTTCCTCGCGGGGCTGCGCTGGATCTGGATGGTCGGGCTGGTGGGCGTGGGCGCGGGGGGCGGCTTCATCGCCTACATGACCGTGTCCCACGTGCAGAAGCGCATCAACCGCTTCCTCAATCCCGATTCGGGCGACACCTACCAGATCGACGCCGCGCTCAACTCGTTCCGCAACGGCGGCTGGTTCGGCCAGGGGCCGGGCGAGGGCACCATGAAGCGCATGCTGCCGGACGGGCACACCGACTTCGTCTTCGCCGTGGCGGGGGAGGAGTTCGGCATCATCCTGTGCCTCATCATCCTGTCGCTGTTCGCCTTCATCATCCTGCGGTCGCTGTCGCGGGCCTCGAAGGAGAGCGATCCCTTCACCCGCTTCGCCATCACCGGTCTGGCGCTGCTGTTCGGGCTGCAGGCGGCCATCAACATGGCGGTGAACGTTCACATTGCCCCCGCCAAGGGCATGACGCTGCCCTTCATCTCCTATGGCGGCTCCTCGCTCATCTCCATCGCCTTCGGCATGGGCATGCTGCTGGCCCTCTCGCGCAAGCGGCCGGGCGCGGCGGCGCTGGCCGCCCTGACCGAGAAGCCGTCGGTGGAGCCCATTGCCCGGCCCGTCGCGCCACCGGCCGGCGCGCTGCCGGACCCGGCCTGAAGCCCGCGCGGCGCCTGAGCGAAGCGGATCGCGGGATGCACCAGCATCCTTGCGATCCGGCAAAAGCTGCGGCGTGTTGCCGGACCCGGCCTGAAGCCCTTCCTCCCCGGAATGGCCGCATTGGCGGGGCAGCAAGCCCAATCTGGCCGATCTGATCGGCCATTCGAGGTAGATGTGACGCAGATTGTTCTTCTCGCCGCCGGCGGCACCGGCGGCCACCTGTTTCCGGCGGAGGCGCTCGCCGCGGCGCTCGGCCGGCGCGGCTTCGACGTGGATCTGGCCACCGATGCCCGCGCGGCGCGCTATGCCGGCCATTTCCCGGCGCGGGAACTGCACGTGCTGCCCGCCGATACGGTGCGCGGCCGTTCCCCGGTGGCGCTGGCGCGCACCGGATTTGCGCTCGCCTCGGGCCTGGTGTCCTCCCTCGCGCTGCTGCGGCGGGTGAAGCCGGTGGCCGTGGTGGGCTTCGGCGGCTATCCCACCGTGCCGCCGCTGCTCGCGGCCGCCTTCATGGGGGTGCCGAGCCTCATCCACGAGGCGAACGGCGTCATGGGCCGGGCTAACCGCATGCTGGCGCGGCGCGTGAACGCCATCGCCACCGGCTTTCCCGGCATCGTCGCCGCCGATCCGGCCCTCGCCTCCAAGGCGGTGTGGACCGGCAATCCCCTGCGCCCGTCCGCCATCGCCGCCGCAGCCACGCCCTATGATCCGCCGCTGCCGGGGGGCGAGTTGCGCCTGCTGGTGTTCGGCGGCAGCCAGGGCGCGCGGGTGATGTCCGACGTGGTGCCGGAGGCCATCGAGCGGCTGGACGGCGACCTGCGATCCCGCCTCGTCCTCACCCAGCAGGCGCGGGAGGAGGACCTGGAGCGGGTGAAGGCCACCTATGCGCGCCTCGGCGTGCGGGCGCTGGTGGCGCCCTTTTTCGACGACCTGCCGGCGCGCATGGCTGCGGCCCATCTGGTGGTGTCGCGTTCCGGCGCGGGCACGGTGGCGGAGCTGGCCGCCATTGGCCGGCCGTCCATTTTGGTGCCCTTGCCCCACGCCCTCGACCAGGACCAGGCGGCCAATGCCCGGTCGCTGGGGGAGGTGGGCGCGGCGCTGGTGCTGCGGCAGGTGGAGTTCGATCCCGACCGGCTGGCGCTGGAGCTTCACAGCTTTGCCAGCGAACCTCGATCATTGACGCAGATGGCGGATAAGGCCAGAAGCCAGGGCGTGCTCGACGCAGCGGAACGACTGGGCGATCTCGTCCGGCATCTGGCGGCCAAAGGCGCGGTCGCAACCTTTCAGGGGAAACGGGCATGAAGTTGCCGTCCGGCCTCGGCTCCATCCATTTCGTCGGCATCGGCGGCATCGGCATGAGCGGCATCGCCGAGGTGCTGCACAATCTCGGCTACGAGGTGCAGGGCTCGGACGTCGCCGACAGCGCCAATGTCAAGCGCCTGCGCGAACTCGGCATCACCGTCATGATCGGCCATGCCGCGGCCAATGTGGATGAGGCCGACGTGGTGGTGGTCTCCTCCGCCATCAAGCGCGACAATCCCGAATTGGTGGCCGCCCGCGCCAAGCGCCTGCCGGTGGTGCGCCGCGCCGAGATGCTGGCCGAGCTGATGCGCCTGAAGAGCTGCGTCGCCATCGCCGGCACCCATGGCAAGACCACCACCACCTCGCTGGTGGCGACCCTGCTCGACGCCGGCAATTTCGATCCCACCGTCATCAACGGCGGCATCATCAACGCCTACGGCACCAACGCCCGCCGGGGCGATGGCAACTGGATGGTGGTGGAGGCGGACGAGAGCGACGGCACCTTCCTGAAGCTGCCCACGGAAGTCGCCATCGTTACCAATGTGGACCCCGAGCACCTCGACCATTTCAAGACCTTCGACAAGGTGCAGGACGCCTTCAAGGCCTTCGTGGAGAACGTGCCGTTCTACGGCTTCGCGGTGATGTGCATCGACCATCCGGTGGTGCAGGCCCTGGTGGGGCGCATCGAGGACCGGCGCGTCATCACCTATGGCGAGAACCCGCAGGCGGACGTGCGCCTGGTGGACGTGGACCTGAAGGGCGGCATCACCCGCTTCGGCGTGGTCTTCCGCAACCGGGCGGGTGAGACGGTGCACGAGATTTCCGGCCTCAGGCTGCCCATGCCCGGCAAGCACAATGCGCTCAACGCCACCGCCGCCATCGCGGTGGCCCACGAGCTGAAGGTGCCGGACGACAAGATCATCGAGGCCATCGGCGCCTTCGGCGGGGTGAAGCGCCGCTTCACCCGCACCGGCGACTGGAATGGCGTCACCGTGTTCGACGATTACGGCCACCATCCGGTGGAGATCGCCGCCGTGCTCAAGGCGGCGCGGGCGGCGAGCGAGGGGCAGGTGATCGCCGTGGTGCAGCCGCACCGCTACTCGCGCCTCGCCTCCCTGTTCGATGAGTTCTGCACCTGCTTCAACGATGCCGACCACGTGGTGGTGGCCCCGGTCTATGCCGCCGGCGAGGCGCCCATCGAGGGCGCGGACCGGGACCATCTGGTGCAGGGCCTCATCGCCCACGGCCACCGCTCGGTGACGGCGCTGGACGGGCCGGAGAAGCTCGCTGAAGTGGTGGGTGCGCTGGCCAAGCCCGGCGACTATGTGATCTGCCTCGGCGCCGGCTCCATCAGCTCATGGGCCTATGCTTTGCCGGGGGAACTGGCCGCGCTCAAGCCGGCGGCCTAGGGGCCGCGGGGCAGGAGGCGGCGGGCGTGCAGGTTGCGGGCGGCGGCTCGGCGCCCACCGTCGAAAGCTTGTAGATGTCTGCGCCAGTAACGGCGAGGAACATCAGGATGAACAGGGCAATACCGGCGACAGACGTCCAGAAGGCTGCTCGGTATTCCCGCTCGCGGGTGATCGTGATCGCCATGGCGGTCTTGCAATAGTCGTCGAACGTCCTGCTTGCCGTGACCCTGTCGAATTTGAGATAGAAGATAAGTGCTCCCATAATCTCCGCGATGGTGAGGAGCAAGAAAACGATAAAGCAGGCGCTGAGGAAGAGAATCGGCCACGGCACGATTGCCGAATTCTCCGCGACACGAAAGACGGCTACTGTCAGGAAGCCGATGACGATGCCGTTGAGCCGCAGCAAGGCGCTCATCTTGTTGTCGATGATGCCAAGGCGATCGTAGAGATATTTGACAGCCCATTGCTGCTGCGAGGTAAGGTTCTGCAGGCAATCAAAATGGCTTCTGTCATTCTCTACGGTCGGATCGGGCTTTAACGATCTTGCCTGCATGCGGACCCCCGGCACGCGTCCACGCTCATCTGGACGATGAGTAGTGCAATTCAGGGTAGAGTATTTTGTATCAACTCGCAATAAGAGGGGCGGGTGGCTTGTGGCGGCGCCGATGCTTTCGCCTTCCGTTCGAACGTGAAGGCGTCAGAACGTGAATGCGTGGGGCAGGAGGTCCGCAGCCGTCGTGCTGACCACCTTGTCGCCCGGCCCGTAGAAATGAACGGTCGTCGCAGGCGACATTTCGAGGATGCGCTGGCGGCAGGCCCCGCAGGGGGTGCACGCAACGTGACCGTCGCCTTCCTTCTCCGCATAGATGGCGATGGCGACGGCTTCGAGGCCGGCACCCTCGGCGGCGCGAGCGGCCGCGATGGCGCCGGCCTCGGCACAGGTACCGACGGGATAGGCAATATTCTCGACGTTGCAGCCCACGTGGACCGCGCCGTTCGCGGACAGCAGCGCGGCACCGACGCGGAAGCGCGAGTAGGGCGCATAGGCGTTCTTCGACACGGCCTTCGCGGCGTCGAAGAGAGCGTCAAGATCGTGGGGGCGTGGCGCGGGAAGCTTTCGTGCGAGCTTGGTCGTCGCCATGGCACCTCTCCATCGGAGGAAGTTGTGCGGCACACTAGCACAGGTAACCCGCGCCGAATACGGCGCGGGTCATGGACGAGGCCTGGCTTACGACGTCTGGCTTATTTCTTCGCGCCGGCCTCGATCACGTCATCGATGGTGCGCAGGCCGGTGCGGGGGGCGTTGACCAGCACCGCCATGTTACCGGGGGCGTGCTGGTTCTTCCACATCTTGGTGTGCGCCTCGGGGATGCGGTCCCACGGGAACACTTCCGACATGCAGGGGTCCACGCGCCGGTCGATGATGAACTGGTTGGCGGCGGAAGCCTGCTTGAGGTGGGCGAAGTGGGAGCCCTGGATGCGCTTCTGGCGCATCCACACATAGCGGGCGTCGAAGGTGATGTTGAAGCCGGTGGTGCCGGCGCAGAACACAATCATGCCGCCGCGCTTGCCCACCAGGGTGGAGACCGGGAAGGTCTGCTCGCCCGGATGCTCGAACACGATGTCCACGTCGCGCTTGCCGCTGATGTCCCAGATGGCCTTGCCGAACTTGCGGGCTTCCTTGGTCCACTCGTTGTATTCCGGCGAGTTCACCTTGGGCAGCTGGCCCCAGCACTTGAAATCCTTGCGGTTGATCACGCCCTTGGCGCCGAGGCCGAGGACATAGTCGCGTTTGGTCTCGTCGGAGATGACGCCGATCACATGGGCGCCGGAGGCGGCGGCAAGCTGCACGCCGAACACGCCGAGGCCGCCCGAGGCACCCCACACCAGCACATAGTCGCCCGGCTTCACGGTGTGCGGCGGATGGCCGAACAGCATGCGGTAGGCGGTGGCCATGGTGAGGGTGTAGCAGGCGCTCTCCTCCCAGGTCAGGTGCTTGGGGCGCGGCATCAGCTGGCGCGCCTGCACCCGGCAGAACTGGGCGAAGGAGCCGTCCGGCGTCTCATAGCCCCAGATGCGCTGCGAGGGCGAGAACATCGGGTCGCCGCCGTTGCACTCCTCGTCGTCCCCATCGTCCTGGTTGCAGTGGACGACCACCTCGTCGCCCACCTTCCAGCGCTTCACCTTGGAGCCCACCGCCCAGACAATGCCGGAGGCATCGGAGCCGGCGATGTGGAAGGGCGCCTTGTGCACGTCGAACGGCGAGATCGGCTGGCCCAGGCCGGCCCAGATGCCGTTGTAGTTCACGCCGGCGGCCATGACGTAGACCAGCACGTCGTTCTCGCCCAGCTCCCAGGTGGGAACCACCTCCAGCTGGAAGGAGTCTTCCGGCGGCCCGTGGCGCTCGCGGCGGATGGCCCAGGCGTACATCTGTGCCGGCACATGGCCGAGGGGCGGAACCTCGCCCAGCTCATAAAGGTCCTTCACCGGTCCCTCGTTCGCGTTGGCGGCTGCCGTCTGGGCCATGGCTGTCGTCCTCTCCGTGCGTGTGCGGACCGTTCGGTCGCGTCTTTGGGGGCTTCTTGCATTGCAGCGTAGCAGAGAAAAATTCCAAAGCGATACCCCCCTCTTTGGACCATCGGCGGACAATTCCCGCGTCCCGCGAACCACAAGGCCACGCTCGCGTTGTCATTCCCGCGCAGCGCCGAGAGCGCTAGGCTGGCACCGTCGCGGGATAGGCCGGCTGCCGGGACGGACTGGCCGGGGCAGCGACGAGGAAAGGGGATACGACATGAGTATCTTGTGGATGATCATCGTCGGCGCCATCGCCGGCTTTCTGGCGGGGCAGCTGTTCCAGGGCTACGGCTTCGGCCTCATCGGCAACATCGCGGTCGGCATCGTCGGCGCGCTCATCGGCGGCTTCCTGTTCGGTGGCGTGTTCGTGGTGGGCGGCATGATCGGCCAGATCATCTCGGCCACCATCGGCGCGATCATCCTGCTGTTCATCATCTCGCTGGTGAAACGGTAGGACGCGGTCCCACACGCCGCGATGCCCTGCTGCGCCCGGGGCGTCGCGGTCGCCCTCCAAATCAGAGATGGAGCACGCGCCGATCCGCCGCCGGGCCCGGCGCGCCCGCCGGGGGGGCGGGGGGCTCTCCCATCCCCACCAAATTTCCCATCGACGGCGCGGGCATTGCGACGCACAATTGCGCCAAATCCAGAACGACCAGATGGGGGAATAGGAATGGTGGCGCGCGACAAACCCTGGCTTTTCCGCACCTATGCGGGCCACTCCACCGCCACGGAGTCCAACAAGCTCTACCGTTCCAACCTCGCCAAGGGCCAGACCGGCCTCTCGGTCGCCTTCGACCTGCCCACCCAGACCGGCTACGATTCAGACCACCCGCTGGCGCGCGGCGAGGTGGGCAAGGTGGGCGTGCCCATCTCCCATCTCGGTGACATGCGCACCCTGTTCGACGGCATCCCGCTCGCCGAGATGAACACGTCGATGACCATCAACGCCTGCGCGGCGTGGCTGCTCTCGCTCTATATCGCCACCGCCGACGAGCAGGGCGCCGACCGCACCAGGCTGCAGGGCACCACCCAGAACGACATCATCAAGGAATATCTGTCGCGCGGCACCTATGTGTTCCCGCCGGCGCCGTCCATGCGGCTGACCAAGGACACCATCATCTTCACCACCGAGTATCTGCCCCGGTGGAACCCCATGAACGTGTGCTCCTATCACCTGCAGGAGGCCGGGGCGACGCCGGTGCAGGAGCTGGCCTTCGCGCTCGCCAACGCCATCGCCATCCTCGACACGGTGAAGAAGTCCGGCGAGGCCGAAGGCAAGGTGTTCGGCGAGGTGGTGGGGCGCATCTCCTTCTTCGTGAATGCGGGCATGCGGTTCATCACCGAGATGTGCAAGATGCGCGCGTTCGTGGATCTGTGGGACGAGATCTGCGTCAACCGCTACGGCATCACCGATGCCAAGCAGAAGCTGTTCCGCTACGGCGTGCAGGTGAATTCCCTCGGCCTCACCGAGCAGCAGCCGGAGAACAACGTCTACCGCATCCTGCTGGAGATGCTGGCCGTCACCCTGTCGAAGGGCGCCCGCGCCCGCGCCGTGCAGCTTCCCGCCTGGAACGAGGCGCTGGGCCTGCCGCGCTCCTTCGACCAGCAATGGTCGCTGCGCATGCAGCAGGTGCTGGCCTATGAGACCGACCTGCTCGACTACGGCGACATCTTCGACGGCTCCACCGAGATCGCGAAGAAGGTGGAGCAGCTGAAGGAGGAGGCCCGTGCCGAGCTGGCCCAGATCGACGCCATGGGCGGCGCGGTGGCGGCCATCGAGAATTCCTACATGAAGCAGCAGCTGGTGGAATCCAACACCCGCCGGCTGGAGGCCATCGAGCGCGGCGAGCAGGTGGTGGTGGGTGTCAACCGCTGGACCGAGACCGAGCCCTCGCCGCTGACCACCGGAGAAGGCGCCATCCTCACCGTGCCCGAGGGTGTGGAGGCGGAGCAGATCGCCCGCCTGCAGGCCTGGCGCGAGGCCCGCGACAACAAGGCGGCAGCGGCGGCGCTCGCGGCGCTCAAGAGCGCGGCGCAGGAGGGGCGCAACATCATGGAGCCCTCCATCGTGTGCGCCAAGGCCGGCATCACCACCGGCGAATGGGGCACCTGCCTGCGCGAGGTGTTCGGCGAATACCGCGCCCCCACCGGCGTCGGCCGCGCCGCCCGCGTGGACACCCAGGGGCTGGACGAGGTGCGCAAGGGCGTGGACGCGGTGTCCGAGAAGATCGGCCGGCGCATCAAGTTCCTGGTGGGCAAGCCGGGCCTCGACGGCCATTCCAATGGCGCCGAGCAGATCGCCGTGCGCGCCCGCGACTGCGGCATGGAAGTGGTCTACGAGGGCATCCGCCTGACCCCCGCCGAGATCGTGAACGCCGCGCTGGAAGAGAGCGTGCACGTCATCGGCCTGTCCATCCTCTCCGGCTCCCACGTGCCGCTGGTGCGGGACGTGATGGAGCGGCTGCGGGCCGAGGGGCTCTCCGACATCCCCGTGGTGGTGGGCGGCATCATCCCGCCGGAGGACGAGGTGCAGCTGAAGGGCTTCGGCGTGACCGCCGTCTACACCCCGAAGAATTTCGAGCTGAACCGCATCATGGCCGACATCGTCGCCATCGTGGACCGGCAGGCGCAGAAGGCAGCCTGAGGGGCGGGGGCGGCGTCGCGCTCGTTCTCGGGG
>NZ_JAIVFO010000150.1 GCF_029991245.1 Xanthobacter autotrophicus | reverse complement strand
CACCTGAGGCGGAAGCTGGGCCGGGTGGTGTGGGTGGAAGGCGTGCCGGAGGTTTGCCTCCCGCGCGACTGGTCCCGTCGGCCCCGGTTTTCGGCCGATGCCGGGTGGTTTAGGCCGGGTGGGTCAGGCCCAAACGCCCGCACGTGGGCCTGATCGATGGCCCATGCGTCAAGCTGACGGGCCATTGGGTCGTGTCTCAGTTTGAAAAGAAGCACGGTGGCCCCCTCTCCCCCGGCGGGAGAGGGCCGGGGTGAGGGGGCGTGCGACCTCCTCGGCGGACAGGCGTTTTTCTCGTGGTGGGGACCCCTCACCCCCACCCCTGCTCCCGCAAGGGGAAGGGGAGAACGGCCGCTCAAGGCGCTTTCGCAGAGCTCCGGCACGCCGGCAGGCCCTACGTGCGACCGCGACCCGGGCGCCGGACATCCATTACCCTTGACCCGGCGCGCCGGCTGATGGAGGCAGGGGAAGAGACTTCCCCTTCGTCCTGTGGAGACATCGCCATGCCGGGCAACGTGCCCGCCCAAAACGCGCCTGTCCAACCGGCGCCGGCCCAAGCCGCGCCGGCCGACACCGCCCCCGCGCCCCGTCGCGGGCCGCCGGAGCCCATTCCCGTCACCGTGCTGACCGGCTTCCTCGGCGCCGGCAAGACCACCCTGCTCAATGCGCTGCTGGCCGATCCGGGCCTGGCCGATACCGCCGTGCTCATCAATGAGTTCGGCGAGGTGGGGCTGGACCACCTGTTCGTGCGGCCGGTGGAGGAGGGCATCGTCATGCTCGCCTCCGGCTGCCTGTGCTGCACCGTGCGGGGCGACCTCGTGGCGGCGCTGGAGGACCTGCTGCGCGGCCGCGACAACGACCGCCTTCCGCCGTTTGCCCGCGTCATCATCGAGACCACGGGCCTCGCCGATCCGGCGCCGGTGATCCACACCCTGATGACCCACCCCTATCTCGGCCTGCGCTACCGCCTCGACGGCCTCGTCTGCGTGGTGGACGCGGTGAATGCCGACGCCACCCTGGATGCCCATGAGGAGGCGGTGAAGCAGGCGGCCATGGCCGACCGCATCGTCCTCACCAAGACCGACCTCGTGGCGGACGCGGACCGCCCGCAGCTGGAGGCCCTGAAGCTGCGGCTGAAAAGCCTCGCCCCCGGCGCCCGGCTGCTGGACTCGGCGGCGGGGGAGGCAGAGGCCGCCGCGCTCCTCGGCGCCGGGCTCTATGGGACCGCCGGCAAGGCGCCGGACGTGGCCCGCTGGCTCGCGGCGGAGGATGTGGCGGCGGCGGAGCCGGATGGCGCAAATCTCGACCCCAACCGCCACGATGCCCGCATCCGCGCCTTCACTTTGGCCACCGACGCCGCCATTCCGGCGTCCACCCTCGACCTGTTCCTGGAGCTGCTGCGCGCCACCCATGGCGGCAACGTGCTGCGCATGAAGGGCATCGTGAAGGTGGCGGAGGAGCCGGACGCGCCCATCGTGATCCACGCCGTGCAGCATGTGATGCACCCGCCCGCGCGCCTGCCCGCCTGGCCGGACGAGGACCATCGCACCCGGCTGGTCATGATCGTGCGCGACCTCGACCCCAAGGTCATTGCCCGCCTGTTCAACGCCTTCCTCGGCGTGCCGCAGGTGGATACGCCCGACCGCGCGGCGCTCACCGACAATCCCCTCGCGCCGCCGGGGCTGCGGTGATGACGCCTGAAGCTATGACAGCGGCGGATGTGCTCGCCTTCTGGCTGGCGGCCGGGCGGGAAAAGTGGTTCGGCGGCGGCGCGGCTTTCGACGACGAGGTGCGCGCCGCTTTGCTGCCGGCCCATGAGGCCGCCGTGGCCGGCGCGCTCGACGATTGGCAGGAGACGCCCGAGGGGGCGCTGGCATGGATCATCCTGATGGATCAGGTGCCGCGCAACGTCTTCCGCGGCACCCCGCGCGCCTTCGCCACCGACGCCCGCGCGCTGGCCGCCGCCGAGCGGGCGGTGGCGCGGGGTTTTGACGGGGCGCCGCAGATCGCGCCGGGGCTGCACAGCTTCTTCTACCTGCCCTTCATGCATGCGGAGGACAGGGCCGCGCAGGCGCGCGGCGTGGACCTCTACCGCGCGCTGGGGCAGGAGGAGGGACTGGCCTTCGCCCAGGTCCACAAGGAAATCATCGACCGCTTCGGCCGCTTTCCTCACCGCAACCCCATCCTCGGCCGCGCCATGTCAGCGGAGGAGCAGGCCTATCTGGATGGGGGCGGCTTCAGCGGGTGAGGGCAGGGGGCCGAGGTGGCGCAGAGCGGCCGTCATCTCCTCTCCCCTTGCGGGAGAGGAGATGGGGGTGAGGGGGCGGTGCCACCAGGAACGCCTGCCTGCTCAGGACCGCAGCACACCCCTCACCCCGGCCCTCTCCCGCAAGGGGAGAGGGGGACCGGCTTCTTTGACCCGGCCGAAGGTGACTTTCGCAGAGGGCCCGCACGCGGCAGAGGGGGGCGGCGGCTCTCGTCAAAAATTCAGCCGCGCCTTGATGCCCGCCGCCGCCGCGCGGCCGGTGGAGAAGCAGGCCTGCAGCAGATAGCCGCCCGTGGGGGCTTCCCAATCCAGCATCTCGCCGGCCGCGAACACCGGGGGCAGGTGGGCGGGCAGGTCGGCGAGGGCGTAGTCGTCGCCCACATGGCTCCAGGCGATGCCGCCGGCGGTGGAGATGGCGCGCTCCAGCCCGGCATGGCCGGTCACTTCCAGCGGCAGCGCCTTGATGAGGGCGGCGAGGGCCTGCGCGTCCGGCCGGACCGGGCCGGTGACCTCGCGCACGAGGTTCGCCGCCACCGGGGCAAGGCCGCCAGTCTTGCCCAGCACGGTGGAGAAGGAGGCCTTCTGCGGAGCGGTGGCGAGCCGGGCGGCGAGGGCCTTTTCGTCCACGTCCGGCCGCAGGTCCAGATGCAGGGTGATGGAGCGATGGCCTAAAGCCCGGCGCAGGTCCGTGGAGAGGGCATAGATGGCGCCGCCCTCCAGTCCCGTGGCCGTCACCACCGCTTCGCCGCGCACGAGGGTCTTGCCGAAGCGCACGGCGATGCGCTTCAGCGGCGTGCCGGCGAAGCGGGTGCGGAACACCTCCGACCAGCCGATGGTGACGCCCATGTTGGAGGGGGCCAGCGCGTTCACCGAAACACCCAAGGCCCGCAGTCCCTCCACCCATCCCCCGTCCGAGCCCAGGCGCGGCCAGGAGGCGCCGCCTAGCGCCAGAAGGACGGCATCCGCCGTCACTTCCGAAGGTCCTTCGGGCGTGTCGAACAGGATCGCGCCCGACGGGCTCCAGCCCCGGAAGGCGTGGCGCAGGTGGAAGCTGACGCCCTGCGCCGTGAGCCGCGCCAGCCAGGCGCGCAGCAAAGGCGAGGCCTTGAAGCTCAGGGGGAACACCCGTCCGCTGGAGCCGACGAAGGTCTCCTCGCCCAGATCCAGGGCCCATTGGCGCAGGGCGTCCGGGGGGAACGCCTCCAGCGCGGGGGCGAGGCGGCCCTCGGCCGCGCCATAGCGGTTCAGGAAGCGCGGAAGCGGCTCCGAATGGGTCAGGTTGAGCCCGCCGCGCCCGGCCATGAGGAATTTGCGGGCGACCGACGGCATGCGGTCATAGACGCCGACGCGCGCGCCGACGGCAGACAGGATCTCCGCCGCGGCGAGGCCCGCCGGGCCGGCGCCGACGATGGCGATGAAAGGCGCGTCGAGGGTCAATCTGTTGCCTTATGCCAGGGGCCGCCCGGGGTGGGGCGGGCCCTGAAACGAGAAACCCTCCGCCGGACGACGGCGGAGGGTCGAAGACTTGCAGAGCTAAAGCACCCGCGCGCCGAAAAAGAGGCGGCGGGCCGCCCGGCTCAGATGGTCTGGTTGTATTCGCCCACGTCCGGGAAGGTGCGCAGCACGCCGTCGATTTCCTTGAACATCTCGCGCATGCGGGCGTCGGACACCGGGCTTTCCACCACCACCACAAGCTCGGGCTTGTTGGAGGAGGCGCGCACCAGGCCCCAGGAGCCGTCCTCGCAGGTGACGCGCACGCCGTTCACCGTCACGAGGTCGCGGATCTTCTGGCCGGTGACGAGGGCGCCTTCGGCGGCGAGCTTCTCGTAATGCTCCACCACCTTGGCGACGATGCCGTACTTGGCCTCGTCGGTGCAGTGGGGCGACATGGTGGGCGAGGACCAGGTCTTGGGCAGGGCCTCGCGCAGGTCGGAGAGCTTCCGGCCGGGGTTGCGGTCCAGCATGTCGAGCACGGCGATGGCGGAGACGAGGCCGTCGTCATAGCCGCGGCCGATGGGCTTGTTGAAGAAATAATGGCCGCTCTTCTCGAAGCCCACGAGGGCGCCGGTCTCGTTCACCCGGCGCTTCATGTAGGAATGGCCGGTCTTCCAGTAGTCCGCCTTCACGCCGAGCTTGATCAGCTCGGGGTCGGTGGCGAACAGTCCGGTGGACTTCACGTCCACCACGAAGGTGGGGTTGGGGTAGATCTTGGCGAGGTCGCGGGCGAGCAGCACGCCCACCTTGTCGGCGAAGATCTCCTCGCCGGTATTGTCCACCACGCCGCAGCGGTCGCCGTCGCCGTCGAAGCCCAGCGCCACGTCCGCCTTGTGTTCCAGCACCGCGTCCCGCATGGCATGGAGCATCTCCATGTCCTCGGGGTTCGGATTGTACTTGGGGAAGGTGTGGTCCAGCTCGACGTCGAGCGGCACCACCTCGACGCCCAGCGCCTCCAGGATCTTCGGGGCGAAGGCGCCGGCGGTGCCGTTGCCGCAGGCCACCACCGCCTTGATGGGGGTCTTCAGCTTGGGCCGGTCGGTGAGGTCCTTGATGTAGACCTCGGGGAAGTTCTCCACGAACACGTAGGAGCCGCCGCCCTTCAGGTCGAACTTGGCGCCGAGGACGATCTCCTTGAGCTTCGTCATCTCGTCGGGGCCGAAGGTGAGGGGGCGGTTGACGCCCATCTTCACGCCGGTCCAGCCGTTGTCGTTGTGGGAGGCGGTCACCATGGCCACCGCCGGCACGTCGAGGGCGAACTGGGCGAAATAGGCCATGGGCGACATGGCGAGGCCGATGTCGTGCACCTTGATGCCCGCCGCCATGAGGCCGGAGACCAGCGCCAGCTTGATGGAAGAGGAATAGCTGCGGAAATCGTGGCCGGTGACGATCTCCGGCTTCACGCCCATCTCGTGCATCAGGGTGCCGAGGCCCATGCCCAGCGCCTGCACGCCCATCAGGTTGATTTCCTTCTGGAACAACCAGCGCGCGTCATACTCCCGGAAGCCGGTCGGCTTCACCATGGGCTCGGATTCGTACGCATAGGTGTTGGGGGTCAGGACCGGCTTGGGCGTGGGGAACATGCAGACAGCTCCTGCGGGCTGAAATTTCGCAGCTGCGAGATAGCACGGTTTCGTGACTGAACGAACGCTCCGAGCTTGAGAATAGCTCCGGTGACGGCAAAAAGTAGCATATAAACGGTATTATAATAACTAAATCGGTCTTTCGGCAGACCGAGGCGCGACTTTCGGGGCGGGACCTCGGCTCCTTCCGCACCCTTTCGCAAATTGCATTCGCGGCGGTGCAGCATAAGCGCCGCCGCGAATGGGGTCGGAGTACGGGTCAGGCCCGCAGGGTGGCGCCGGTCTTCTTGGTGACTTCCGCGACGATGCGGCCCGCCACCTCCTCGATCTCCTTGTCGGTCAAGGTGCGCTCGCGCGGCTGGAGGGTGACCTCCACCGCCACCGACTTCTTGTCGGGGTCGATGCCCTTGCCCTCATAGAGGTCGAACAGGCCCACGGCGGTGACGAGCTTCTTGTCGGCGCCTTGGGCGGCCTTCAATATGTCCGCCGCCGCCACCTCGCGGCCCACCACGAAGGCGAAGTCGCGCTTCACCGCCTGGAAGGCGGAGAGGTCGAGGCTGGGCTTCACCCGCGTCGCCTTGGCCTTGGGCTCGGGGATCTTGTCGAGGATGATCTCGAACGCCACCAGCGGTCCGCTCACGTCCAGCGCCTCCAGCACGGCGGGATGGATCTCGCCGAAATGGGCCATGGCGTTGGAGCCGAGCCGCAGCGTGCCCGAGCGGCCGGGATGGTACCAGCCCGGCGCATCGGTGGTGACCTGGAGGTTGGCCACCGGCGCCCCGCAGGCGGCGAGCGCCGCAGTGGCATCGGCCTTGGCGTCGAACACGTCCACCGCACCGGCGGTGCCGGACCAGTGGCGTCCGGCGCCCGAGGGCTTGGCCGTGCCGCGCCGCAGGCCCGTGGCCGCCTGACGCTGGCCGGTGGGGGTGTCGTCCAGGAAGATCTGGCCCACCTCGAACAGCGCCACGTCGGCAAAGCCGCGCGCCGCATTGGTCCCCGCCGCCTTGATGAGGCCGGGCAACAGGCTCGGCCGCATGTCCGACAGCTCAGCGGCGATGGGGTTGGACAGCGCCAACTCGCTCGCGCCGCCGCCGAACAGCCTGGCCGCCTCCTGCGAGACGAAGGACCAGGTGACGGCCTCCACCATGCCCCGCGCCGCCAGCGCCCGGCGGGCCTTGCGGCTGCGCAGCTGGAGCGGGGTCAGCACCGCCTTGCGGGCATCCTCCCCGCGCGGCAGCTCGGTGGCGGGCACACGGTCGAGGCCGAGGATGCGCACCACCTCTTCCACCAGGTCCGCCTTGCCCTCGATGTCGCCGCGCCAGGAGGGCGGCACCACCTCGAGCACCGGCGCGGCGCCGGAGATGGCGAAGCCCAGGGCCTCCAGCACGTCGCGGACTTCCTGCTCGGAGGCCTCCAGCCCGGCGAGGCGCTTCACCTCGGACAGCGGGAATGGAATCGTGCGGGTGGTGTCCGGAATGACGCCGGCCAGCACCACCTCGGATGCCTCACCGCCGCAGATCTCCTGAATGAGATGGGTGGCGAGTTCCAGCCCCGGCAGGGTGAAGGCCGGGTCCACGCCGCGCTCGAAGCGGAAGCGGGCATCGGAATTGATAGAAAGCTTGCGCCCGGTCTGGGCGATGGTGATGGCATCCCACAGGGCGGATTCGATCACCACGTTGGTGGTGGTCTCGTCGCAGCCGGAGGCTTCCCCGCCCATGATGCCGGCAAGGCTCTCCACCCCGTTCTCGTCGGCGATGACGCACATGGTCTCATCCAGCGCGTAGGTCTTGCCGTCCAGCGCCTTGAGGGTCTCGCCCGGCCGGCCCCGGCGCACCACCAGATTGCCCTTCACCTTGGCGAGGTCGAACACATGGAGCGGGCGGTTGCGGTCGAACGTCATGAAATTGGTGACGTCCACCAGCGCGTTGATGGGGCGCAGGCCGATGGCGCGCAGGCGGTCCTGCATCCATTGCGGCGAGGGGCCGTTCTTCACGCCCTTCACCACCCGTAGCGCGAAGGCGGGGCAGAGCGAGCTGCTCTCGCCGAATTCCAGCGTCACGCCAAGCGGCGCGGGGAAGGTGCCGTCCACCGGCTTCACCTTCGGCGCCATCAGCTCGCCGAGGCCGGCGGCGGCAAGATCCCGCGCCACGCCCGCGACGCCGAGGCAGTCGGCGCGGTTGGGGGTCACGGCGATTTCCACCACCGGATCGTTGAGGCCCAGCACTTCGGCGAAGGGCGCGCCGGGGGTGGCGTCCTCCGGCAGCTCCAGGATGCCGTCATGCTCTTCCGACAGGCCCAGCTCGCGGGCCGAGCACAGCATGCCGCGGCTTTCCACGTCGCGGATCTTGCCGATCTTCAGCTCCAGCCCGGAGGTGGGAATGACCGTGCCCGGCGCCGCGAACACGGTCTTCAGCCCCGCCCGCGCATTGGGCGCGCCGCACACCACCTGGATGGGCTCGCCTTTCCCGATGGAGACGGTGCAGACCTTCAGCTTGTCGGCGTTGGGATGCTTCTCGGCGGTCAGCACCTCGCCCACCACGAAGGGCGCGAGCTGCCTGGCCTTGTCCTCCACCCCCTCGACCTCCAGGCCGATGAGGGACAGGCGCTCGACGATGGCGTCGAAGGAGGCGGTGGGCTCAAGGTGGTCCTGGAGCCAGGAGAAGGTGAATTTCATGGGTCCTGCTCCTTACGCGCTCAGGCCGCCTGCGAGGGTCGGGAAATCCAGCGGGCGGAAGCCGTAGTGGGAGAGCCAGCGCACGTCGGCCTCGAAGAAGGCGCGCAGGTCGCTCATGCCGTATTTCAGCATGGCGATGCGGTCGATGCCCATGCCCCAGGCAAAGCCCTGGTATTCGTCCGGGTCGAGCCCGCAATTGCGCAGCACGTTGGGATGCACCATGCCGCAGCCGAGGATCTCCAGCCAGTCCGAGCCCTCGCCGAAGCGGATCTCGCCGGGGCGGGAGCGGTCGCACTGGATGTCGACTTCCATGGATGGCTCGGTGAAGGGGAAGAAGGACGGTCGGAAGCGCATCTTCACGCCCTCCACCTCGAAGAAGGACTTGCAGAATTCTTCCAGGATCCACTTCAGGTGGCCGAGGTGCGCGCCCTTGTCGATCACCAGCCCCTCCACCTGGTGGAACATGGGGGTGTGGGTCTGGTCGCTGTCGCAGCGATAGGTGCGGCCGGGGCAGATGACGCGGATGGGCGGCGTCTTGGTCTGCATGGTGCGCACCTGCACCGGGGAGGTGTGGGTGCGCAGCACCTTGCGCTGCCCGTCCGCGCCGGGGGGCAGGAAGAAGGTGTCGTGCATCTCCCGCGCCGGATGGCCGGGGGGGAAGTTCAACGCGGTGAAATTGTGGAAATCGTCCTCGATGTCCGGGCCCTCGGCCACCGAGAAGCCCATGTCGGCGAAGATGGCGGTCAGTTCCTCCATCACCTGGGCGATGGGGTGGACGCGCCCGGTCTCGGCGGCGGCCTCGCGGACCGGCAGGGTCACATCCACCTTTTCGGTGGCGAGGCGGGCTTCCAGGGCCTTGGTCTTCAGCGCCGAGCGGCGATGGGTGATGAGGCCGGTGACCCGGTCGCGCAGGCCGTTGATGGCCGGGCCCATCACCTTGCGCTCGTCCGGGCTCATGGCGCCCAGCGACTTGAGCAGCTCCGAGACCGAGCCCTTCTTGCCGAGGGCGGCGATGCGCACCTCTTCGAGGCTGGCCTCATCCTCGGCGCGCATGATGGCGCTCGCGATGTCTTGCTCCAGGTCCGCGATGGCGCTCTGGTCGGTCACGTCGGTGTCGGACATGTGGATGCTCTTGAAGTTCTGGACCGCCCGCGGGTCGGTCGGGCGCGGCGCCCGGACGGTTGCGCCGCTTATAGACGGGGGCCGCCCAAACGCAAAAGCCCCGGACGGATGACCGCACGGGGCTCTTGAAGGTCTCGCAAAGACGGGCGGAAAGCTCGGGCCGGAGCGGAAGCTCAGGCCCGCGCGGAAGCTCAGGCCAGCGCGGCCTTGGCCTTTTCCACCAGGGCCTTGAACGCGTCGGGCTCGTGGATGGCGATATCCGAAAGCACCTTGCGGTCGACCTCGATCCCGGCCTTGTCGAGACCGTTGATAAAGCGCGAATAGGTCAGGTCGAGATCGAGCGCGCGCACACCGGCGTTGATGCGCTGGATCCAGAGCGCACGGAAGTTGCGCTTCTTAACCTTGCGGTCGCGGTAGGCATACTGCATCGACCGTTCGACGGCGGACTTCGCAGCGCGGATGGTATTCTTGCGACGGCCGTAAAAGCCCTTGGCGGCTTCAAAGACCTTCTTGTGCTTGGCGTGTGATGTAACGCCACGTTTGACGCGGGCCATGGAAAAACTCCTTCAGATCGCGGTGCGGCGTCAGCCGTTCGGCAGGAACGACTTGCGGATCACGCGGCCGTCGCTCTCGCTCAGGATCGTGGTGCCGCGCTGGTTGCGGATCTGGCTGTTGGTCCGCTTGATCATGCCATGGCGCTTGCCGGCCTGGGCCGCGATCACTTTTCCCGTACCCGTCAGGCGGAAGCGTTTCTTGGCTCCCGACTTGGTCTTCATCTTGGGCATTTGGCTCTCCGTGGCATGGGTTCGCCACGCCTTGCGGCGGGGAACGCTCAGCCTCTTGTTGCTGTTGAGCGATATGAGCCAGCGCGGCAGCCCTTGTTCGCCGGCCGGCTCGAAGGCGGAAGTCGTTACAGGAGGAAGACGGGAAAGGCAAGCGCCGGCCGGCCCCGTGGCCGCGGGCGGGTGCTGCGGCGCGGTGGAATTGGTGTGCCGCACTGTCACGCAGGCTTGAACGCGGAAGTGCCGAATTTGAGCAACGGCAACACCTTCGCCGCGTTGTCGCCGTAGGTTGTCGACGATCCGGCGAAACAAACGACACAAATTCAGCCGAGCCTGTATCGCGTAAAGGGAGTGAGTATCATGTTCGGAACAAAAAGAGTGGCACTGTTCGCGGCCGCCATGGTCGCCGGCAGCATGCTCTCGTTTTCCGCAAGCCCTGTCAGCGCGCAGGCGCTGCGCCTCGGTCTCGTGAACAGCGACATGCAGGGCGCCGCTGCGACGGCGGATATCGTCGGCTACCGCGGCGGCGGCGGCTATCGCGGTGGTGGCGCGCGCATGGGTGGTCCCCGCATGGGTGGTCCCCGTATGGGTGGTGCCCGCTTCAGCGGGGCACCGCGGATGGCGGGTCCGCGGATGGTGGGACCGCGCTATGGCGGCGGCGCCCGCTACATGGGCGGTCCTCGCTATGGGGGTGCGCGCTATGTGGCGCCGCGGGTCGGCGGTCCGCGCTATGTGGGCGGCTATCGTCCGGGCTGGGGGCCGGGTCCCGTGCGGCCGGGCTGGGGTCCGGGACGTCCGGGCTGGGGTCCTGGCGGTGGACCGGGCTGGGGCCATCCGGGCTGGCGCCCGCCGCCGGGCGCATGGGGTCCGGG